>JAZOAC010000067.1:0-69297 GCA_045595285.1 Kiritimatiellia bacterium
GATTGTTGGTGTTCGTTTTAGGCAATGGGCAACACAAGTAATAAAAGAACGGATGTTTGCAGGTGCTATGCAGGCGGCTCAATTTGCTGCAATTGACCGCCGTCTGCTTTCACATGAAAAAGATATCGCCGAGCTGAAGGATAAAGTTGATTTCTTCGTGCAGACGCAAACGTCGCCGTTGCAGGGTGTCTTCTATGAAGGGCAGTTGTGGGATGCGTGTTCGCTGGTGGAGAAGTTGATTGGAAGGGCTAAAAAGACGATACTTCTGATTGACAGCTGGGTAGGACCGGGAACGCTTGATATGCTTGCGAAGAAGCGCAAGGGTGTTACGGTGGAGATTGTTGCCTCTCCTCGCGGCAACAAGCTTGCGCAAAGCGATATTGAGAAATTCAATGCTCAATATGGAGGCCTTTCAGTCAAGACAAGCATGACATTCCACGACCGATTTCTGATAATCGACGATAAGGAACTTTACCTGATCGGCGCCTCCCTGAAAGACCTCGGCCGCAAATGCTTTGGGTTTACAAAAATGGATGCGGGCGAAATCGCCGGAATAAGGGCGAGGGTGTAGCAGTCACAGCTTGAGCAGGTGCTTGCGGTGGGAGACATCCACCGCCTCGGCGCGGTTTGAAACGCCGAGTTTCGTGTACAGCGCGTTGGCGATGTCCTCTACGCTATCGAGGCGGATTCCGAGCAGCGCGGCGATTTCCTTGTTCGATTTCCCGTGTGCTATTTCCGTGAGGACTTCGGTCTGTCTCGGGGAGAGTTTCGGCACCGGTGGACTTTCCGCCAGCTGGCGGCTCACGTCCGGCGATATGTAGGTTTCCCCAGCAGCGACTTTGCGGATGGCGGATACGATCATTGCATCGTCGGCGGTTTTCATCATCGCGCCTGAGGCGCCGGCTTCAAGAGTGTGCGCCAATGTGTGAATGTTTCCGGTTTCAGTTTTCAATTTCCAACGAAAGCGGCATGGCAAATTGCCAACGGGCAACATTAGTAATTGGTAACATCGCCGCTTGAAAAGGCGAGAATTCAGGGCGAGAAATGATGGATTATGTGAAATAGTGTAGTTCTGATTCCGGGATGTGTTGTGCGTTTCTGGTGGGATTCACTGTATGCGTGCGTAATGTCTGTATTCGCCCATTGTCATGCCAAATGTCAGCTTGAAGAGACGCTTCAGGTGGAATTCGTCGTTGAAGCCGCAGGTCTCGCCTATGCGCCCAAGTGGGATGTCGGTTTCTTCAAGGCTCTTTTTCACAAGCTCAAGTCGGATCCGCTGGAGTTCATGTGTGGCCGTGGTGTCGAGCACCATGCGGAAATGCTTCTCCAGCAGACGCCTTGAAGTGCCGGAGGCGGCGACTATATCATCGATCCTTATCGGCTCGGCTGCGTTTCTGCGCATGAATTCGCATGCAAGCACCACGCTTCTCATTGTGCCGCCTACATCCATTGACGAAGTGCGTTCTTCTATTTTCTTTATGCCGTAGAGCGTCAGGGGAGGGATGCCTCCAGAATCTTCTTCCATCATGCGGTCCAACATCGCCGCCGCACGGAACCCGCCGCCGTTGAAGTCGGGCAGAATGCTGGACAGCGTCGGCGACGTGTTCGTGCATATGTATTCCTCGTCATCCACTCCGAGAACGATCAGTTGCGACGGGATGTCGATTCCGGTGCGTCTGCAAGCATCTATAACGTTCTTCGCCCTTTGGTCGAATGCCGCCATCACGCCGCACGGTTTCGGCAGTGCGGCAAGCCATCCGGACAATTGTTCGCCGTCCGACTCTCTTGCGTCACGGCGCGGAACACCGCGTTTGCCTGCATATACGGATGCGTCGAATCCCTTCTCCCTTATGTGCCGAACGAATTCGTTCTGGCGCAGATCAAGTGCCGCATCCCGGACGATAGGCGGGACGTATGCGAAGTGGCGCAGTTTTTTGGAGAGGAGAAGATCCGCTCCGGCCCGCCCGATCATCACATTGTCGCACCCTACGAAATGGACCGGGACACCACGCGAGGTGTCGTCGTGGAGAGCCACGATGCCTTTCAGTCCGTTGCGGACCATGCGCGAAACCGTGGACTGCCTTATCTGCGAGTCGGTGATGATGCCTTGAGGACGCCATTTCTGGAGAGCGTCCGGGATGAGGTTCTTGGGATGTCCCCGATGTATCTGCACATCCCAGTCGTTCCTGTTCGCGGCGTAGCGCAGCACGCCGCCGAGAAGATCTCTGGCGGCCTTCTGTCCGAAATCCACCTGTATGAGGATTCGCTTTCTCTCCGATATGCTTTCCATGCTTTCCATGTGGAGGCAAGTATAGCACAAATGGTGACCTCTTCGCGAATCGACATAAAATAGTTCGCATTTCTCCATACCGTGCATTGCTGTTTTATGGCACTATTCGAGGCATGGAGATATTTTCAAAAATAAGACAGCCGGTCGCTGCAGGTGCTCTGCTGTTATCGTCGGCAAGTTTTGCGAGCTACGCGGCCTCTGCCGCAAAAACGGCGATCGATGTTCCTAACGCCGGTTTCGAGGATGGATGCGCCGGCTGGACCGGCGGCGCATCGATGTCGTTGGACACGAACGTGTTTCACGGCGGCGGCTGTTCCGCCAGGCTGGACGTTGCTGATCCCATGAAGGATTCCGTCTATATCACGCAGCTGATTCCCGTAAAAGGCGGAGCTCTTTACGAGGCGTCGTGTTTCGTCAAGACCGAAAATGTGCGGGATGCGGAAGGAAAAAAGAATTCCGTCGGTGCGGGATTGATAGTGGAGTGGGCCGATTCGAAAAAGAAATGGATACAGGCCGGCGAATATGCATGCGGCAGATACGGAACGTCGGACTGGAAACGGATGGTGTGCAACAGACAGATGAACGCGCCGGAGAAGGCCGCCTACGCAATCGTCTATTTGACCTTAAGGGCGACGGGCAAGGCTTGGTTCGACGACATTTCATTTGCGGAGGTGCAGAAACCGACTCTGAAGATATTCCCTGCCAATGGTGCGTCGGTCTCGAACAACTGTCCGCTTTTCTCGTGGAAACCGCTTCCAGGCATCCGCCGCTATGAGGTCGAGATATCGTCCAGACCGGAATTCGGGCCCGGCGTATCGAGGATATTTGACGCGGGCGGTTTAGATTCGTTCCGGCTTGAGGAGCCGCTCTCTCCCGGCGTGTGGTACTGGAGGGTCAATTCGAAGGGCAGAACCGATCCGGACGTGCGTTCTTTCACGCAGACGGCGCTGCGCGAACTGGACATGCTCGCGCCGGAGGTACTCACAAAGGCCTGCCGCATTACTTTGCCGGAGGAGACTGTCACCGTGCGCGTCAAGGATTCCGGGATCATTCTTCCCGGCGTATGGTTTCGCGACATAAAGGGCCGCTATGCCGGATCGGATATGCGCGGCGTGCGAAGTTTTGCGTTTGCGGCGCCATCAGGCGGATGGCCCCGCGGGCTCACTGAAGGGGAGGTTGTTGCCGTCGACTCCGCCGGAAACCGCACGGCTGGCGTATTCTATCTCCTGAACACCCCAAAACCAGAAAACGGCGTCACGGTCGATTCCTCCGGAACCTATTTGGAGAACAGCAAGAGGATATTCCCTCTCGGGACATATGAGGTTGCTCCTAAGTGCATGGCGGAGGTACGCGAATCGGGATTGGATGTGGTGCACTCCTACCAGTGGGAGTTCAGTCAGGACGACAAGGCATGCAGAAAGTATCTCGACGTCTGCCATGCGTCCGGACTTCGCGCATTCGTCGGTTTCGATCGCGGCGTGAACTCCAAAAACGGAATCGTACAGGGCAACTTTTCCCACGTGGCGCGACGTGTCGGCGCATTGGCCGACCATCCGGGACTGTTCTGCTGGTATCTTTTCGACGAGCCTGAAATCCCCGGATATTTTGTCACCCCGGACAGGCTTGTGGAGTTCGCCGATCTCGTCCGGGCGCTTGATCCGTACCATGCAGTCGTGATGACGACGTGGGCGTCGACCATGAACGAGTACCGCCGCACGTGGGATACGCATTGGACGCAGGCGTACGGCAATCCCGCTTCCGTGGTGAAGCAGGTTGACGAACATCGGCGCTTCCTCGAAAACGATTCTCCGATCACACTGCTTCTTTCGTGCTACGACCAGCGGCAGAGCGTTGCGCGACGCAAAGGCGTGAAGCCCGATGCCGCAAAGTTCAATCCCGACGGCGATCAGATGCGGGCCGCCGCATTTCTCGGAATCGTGAAGGAATGCAACGGACTGTGGTGGTGGGTTTACGCCCGCGACACCGACGAGTACTTCACTGCTGCGCAGGATCCGAAAGTATGGGCGGAGTTTTCCAAGACGGTTCGCGAAATCCGGTCGGTCCGGGATCTTGTCCTTGCGGACGGACCGGTGGAGACGGGCACGGTCAAGGACGGCGACGCTTGCGTCGAATGGTGGAGGAAGACGGTGAACGGAAGAAGGCTTTTCGTTGCGGTGAATACGGCTGACCATCCTGTGTCGGTGGACATTGATCTTCAGGATGGTGTCCGAAAACTCGACTTTCGCCGCTACGAGGTGAAGCACAACCTAATCGATACACAATCAAAATGAGGAGGAATCCAACCATGAAAATGAAATTGGCCTTGAAAGCCGCGCTCGCAAGTGCGATGTGCGCAATGTTTGGCGGAACCGTTTCTGCGGACGCTTCGTCCATAACGGTGGACAGCGTCGCCCAGCGTTGGCCGTGGAACAACAAGCTGGACATTACGTACACTGTGTCCGGTGGACAGAATGTGTCGGCGGGCGTTTACGCCAAAATCGTGTTCACGGCGACAATCGACGGGAAGGAATATGCCATCGACGGAATGTCGGACGTGTCGGCCAACGCTTCGGACGGAACCCATACCGTCGCGTACGAGTTGCCTGCGGGCCTGAAAGCGAAGAACTGCACGATGACGGCGAAGCTTATCGCGTCGGAAGTTCCGAGCGGCGACGACTACATGATCGTCGATCTCGCCACCGGCCGCATTGCATGGGAAGGGCTGATGATTTCGCAGGATGCCTCCAACGCACGCTACAACACGGAACTGTACAAGACTGACAAGCTTGTCCTCCGCAAGGTGCCGGCAGGTATTAATTATGCGAAAGGTAAATTCTGGACAATGAGTCACGTGTATTATGCCGGGGTATTTCCTGTCACAAGTGCGCAGTATGCGAAAGTTTGCGGCGGAAGCGGTGACACGAAACCAAAGGCGAATGTTTCGTGGTATGGTCTTCGTGGTTCGAACCTTACTCCTGCGGATAATGTCCCTGCGTCCGGCCCCAACACGGGAACGTTTCTTCAGCGTCTCAACTATCTGTCGAAACGATATTTCGACCTGCCTACGGAAATGATGATGGAGATATGTATGCGCGCCGGAACCACTACGACATATTCATGGGGCGGTGAGATGAATACGGATTATATCGTCTGCAAGGCGAATAGCGGTGGCGGGAAAGTCGCGGTTGGGTCGCGTTTGCCTAATACAATAGGTCTTTACGATACATCAGGTAACGTTTGGGAAATCTGTTTGGACGATAATGACGGTGAAGGCGGTCGGGATGGTACGGATCCGTTTGTTCCTAAAGTCCGTAAAGACGGGAATGTGTCGGCTGTGATTATACGCGGAGGTGGATCTTATGGGGATTCACACACAGACAACTGGCTATGGTTTACTCCTGATTGGAAAGGTCTGTTAAGCCAGACTCCGTCGGCAACCGCGCCTTGGACCGGCTTCCGCGTGTTCCATATCGTGAAATGATGTTTTCTGGCGGGGGTGTTCCCATGAATAAAAAATACGGATTTGCTGGTGTCGCATTTCTCGCTTGCGTGTATTCCCTTCATGCGGCGGTGGGTGACGTGATGGCGGAGACGGAGACGGCGGCGGCATTTGACGTGTGGACGTCGTCGGATGCGACTTATGCGGCCACGACGGCGGATGAACTGTCGGCATTGCAGGTATCCTACTTTGCGGAAGAGACCGTCACAGCGACAGCGTGGGACGGTGCCACGACAATGCTTGTCGATGTCGCCGATTCATCAGGTTCGGTTGCGTTTCCCGCCGATAAAGGCGGTGTCTGGACGCTTGTCAACTCTGCTCAGGGCACGGCCCGCATCGGCGTTCCGTGGTCCGTGTTCCAGGATGGCGGCGATCTTGCGCAAAGCGGAGACTCGTCGGCGTTTGGAGTGGATTCCGTGCAAGAGGGGCCGAACCGCAAAACGCGCAGAGCGGATGCCCTTCCTGTTGCATATTCGGGTGACAACTGGGGCGGCGATGCGTCAAAGACGGCTTCTCTGACTGTCTTGTCTCCGGACGCGGAGGAGACGACAAGGTCTTTCGCCGGGACGGGGACGGAGAGTTTCGGCTTCGACAAGTTGGGACGCTGGAAGTTCTCGCTCCAGATGGAGGATGGTTCCGTGAAGGAAGCGTCGGTTCTGGTCCTGGGCGGATTGGTGGTAAAGTTCCGGTAGAATAGACGAATATGAAATTGTCGGTGTTTTTTGTCTGCTGCTGCGCCGTGCTGCAGCAGACTGCGCGTGGCGCAGTGTCTTCATCAGCGTCGGATCCTCTCGTGAGGTTCCATTTGGAGAACGAAGGGCGTACGGTCCGCCGTCTGCCGGTGGGAGTGTTGCCGGAGAACGTTTTCTGGTGGTTTACGACGCGCGACTTCTCTGACGGAATGAAAACGTTCAACCGCCTGATGGACGAAGGCCTCGCCGGGAGCACCTACAATTGTGTGACGCTAAGCCTGCGGTGCAATCCGGAATTCGGAGACAGGGAGGTGCGGTCTGCCGCCAGGGACTTTTTTGGAAAGACCCGTGCCGCCGGGGTGAAGGCGTACATGGATACCGATCCCCGCATCGCCCGGCGTGAATTCCTTTCCCGCTGGCCAAAGGAGATGCAAGGCGTTGCGGCTGTCGTCATGGCGACGCCCACGAACGGCTGCGCCTCCTTTGTGCACGAGTTCAAGGATGCGGAAGACCACATGACCTCCGGCACCGCCGTTTCCTACCGTCCCCTCGCCGCCCGTGCACAAGTTGCGTTCGCGGTGAAGCGGAAACCGGACGGAACGCCCGATCTTTCGCGGCGGCGTCCTATTGGCGTCCGGGCGGATGTGTCCATGAAGGAATGGCATGTGCCGACGGAAGACGGCGCCGGGCGGATGGAGCGGTCCTCGGCGACTGTCAGCGGGACGGTGTCGGGCATTGACTGCGACGAGATGCTGATAGCTGTTCTTGTCGCCGATTATCACTGCATAGATGTGTTTTCGCCTCATCTGATTCCCTTCGCGCGGGAACTGATGGCGCGGTGCAAGGAACTTGGCGCGGATGGCGCCATGCATGATGAATGGGGTTTCATGCCGGACTATCTGCCGGATCTGCGCACCTTCTGGTGGTCGCCGAACATGGCTGAGGCATACCGCAAGGCCAGTGGACGCAACCTGATGGACGACTTTCCGCTGATGGCCTTGGGGGCAAAGGGGGATCCTGAGCGTTCTGCCTCTATTGGTGCATTCATGAAACTCATCCTCGACCGGAATGTCGAGATCGAGCGTGACTTCTACGATACGGACAAACGGCTTTTCGGGAAGGATGTGTATGTAGTGAAGCATCCCACCTGGCATTGCTGGATATGTCCGCAGGAATATTTCCACAATGGGCTGAACTGGTGGCAGGCGAAGCGCGACTGGGCGCAGGGCGACGAAGTGACTGCGTTTTATGTGCTGACGGCCCTTTCGAAGAAGTGGGACAGCCCCGTGTGGCTCAACGAAGGCTATTCGGCCACGCCGGAGAGAAACACGTTCCGGGTTTGGACGTACGCCATGTGCGGAGGCCGGCAGGTGTATCATTGCCTGTACAGCGGCGATCCTAAAGAGATGGAGAAATACGTAAAGATGCCGTGGGAGGAATCGCGTGTGCGGCTGTCGACGGACCTGCTTGCGCCGGATTGCGTGACGGCCCAGTCTCGCGTGCGTCTGCCGAGCCTTGTTTCCCGTGCTCCGGTGGATTCACCGATCGTTTTCGTCTTTGGACACGAGAAACTGGTGGACTGGAGCGGAGACGGGTGGAACGACCATGGCAAGGCGCAGATATGCGATCTTCTTGCCGATGGTTGGTGGGTGGATGCCTATCCGGCGAGCGAGTTCCGCATAGGGACATTCTCGCTTGACGGAGACGGCTATCTCCGTGTCGGGCGGCAGAGATATCATGCCGTCATGCTCCATCAGTTGAGCGACGGCGAGAGAGCTGCCTTTGATTCGGTCGTGAAGGGACGGACGCTCAAAACCCGTGTTTTCGGAAGTGACGACATCGATGCGGCCAAAAGCCATCTGGCATGTTCCGGCGCCGTGCGCCAACCGTGTGCGAAAGGGAAGACAAGGGCTGGCGCCGTATATCCCGAACCGGACGGAACGCTTCGGCTGATAGACGGAACGGCAGTCCGCATACGTGCGAGCTGGGAATGTCCGAGAGGGTTGCCGATAGCGGAACAGATCGTGTCCGGCGGTGTGAAGGTGTTGGTTGCGGCTGAGGGCGTTGCCGCCGTACGCTGCGAGAATGGAGAGGTTGCAGCCTTGGCGTGCGGTGCACTCTCCCGCATCGAAGGTCCCGGGATCTCTCTTTCGCTCGAAAAACCGGAGGATGTGGCGCTCGTCAAGATCGGCGGCGTTTGGCGCGGCGTGTGGCAGACGGCGGATGCCGCCGCACCGTTGCCGAAGCCGCTTGAGGCTGTTACGCCGCATTGGATACGGCTTCTCATGCCTCATCAGGCATCACCAAGCAGATAGGATATCGTCATGGACATATGCCGTACAGCAAGCGCAGTCTTTTCGTATGCGTTGGGATCATTCCTCTTTGTCTGCGCAGCCGCACAGGAGGATGCTGTCGATCCGAGAACGCGCACATACGTCTATCCCAAGCGGATTGTATGGTGCACGTCCTCCGAGAAGCATGAGGACGGATGGGAGGCGCGCAGATGTGTTGAAAAACCGGAGCTGCTTCTCGACCGGAAATTCGGTCAGGTCTGCGAGGGCCGGTTCGGAACGCAGAACGGATGCAAGATGGTGAATCGGGGCGAGACGCCCGGCGTCATACTTGATTTCGGCCGCGAGCTTCATGGCGGAATCCAGCTGGGAATGAGTCCGGGAGGGACCGCCGGTGCGCGGCTCCGTCTGCGTTTCGGCGAATCCGTATCGGAAACGATGAGCACGATAGGCGACGGGAAATACGCGACAAACGATCATGCGATGCGGGATTTCGAACTGTCCGTGCCGCGTTTCGGGTCTATTGAGGTCGGGAACACGGGGTTTCGGTTTCTACGCATCGATTTCGTGTCCGGCGGCGAGGCGGGATTCGAGTTTGTCAGGGCGGTCTCCCTGATGCGTCCGATGAAGCGGACAGGATATTTCCGTTCATCCGATGAACGGCTCAACCGTGTGTTCGAGACTGCGGTGAGAACCGTGCATCTGTGCTGCCAGGATTATCTCTGGGATGGTATAAAGCGCGATCGTCTCGTATGGATGGGGGACATGCATCCCGAGACGATGGCGATACTGAACGTGTTCGGCGCGGCTGACATCATTCCAAAGTCGCTCGACTACATGGCGGCCACTTCCGTTCCAGGCCGCTGGATGCACGGCATGCCTACGTACACGCTTTGGTGGATACGGAACGTTGCGGAATGGTACAGGTACACGGGAGATGCCGATTATGTGCGCCGCCATTCGGCATATCTTGAAAAGACGTTCGACCACGTCCTTTCCGGCATGAAGGACGGCAAATGGTTTGCGGGAAGCTTTCTGGACTGGCCAACTCTCCGCAATCCCGTTGCGTGCGAGGCTGGTACGCAGGGTCTGGCCCTCATGTCGGCACGGGACGCGTTTTTTCTGGCTGAAGCCGCAGACCTTCCGGGATTGGCGGAAAAGGCCCGCAGAATGGAGACAGAACTTTCGAAACTGAAACCCGATCCGAACGGTGCAAAGTCCGCCGCGGCGATGCTCGCGTTGTCCGGCTTGCGTAATCCCAAGGAGATGTTCGCCGGTGTTCTCGGTGCGAACGGACACAAGGACGTTTCGACGTTCTACGGTTATTACATGATAGAGGGCATGAGCGCTGCCGGCGAGGACCAGAGAGCTCTCGATACCGTACGCGACTACTGGGGTGGGATGCTGGACATGGGGGCGACGAGTTTCTGGGAGGATTTCAACCTTGCATGGACGAACAATGCGTTCCGCATCGACGAGATGCCTGTTGCCGGGAAAAAGGATGTGCACGGCGATTTCGGCCAGTTCTGCTATCCCGGATTCCGCCATTCGCTCTGTCACGGCTGGGCGGGCGCTCCTGCTTCATGGTGCATAAACCATGTGCTGGGAATCCGGCCCGTCGGAGTCGGGTGCAAGACGGTTGAAGTGAAGCCGTTCCTCGGAGATCTTTCGTGGGCGGAAGGGGCGATGGCGCTTCCTGACGGCCGCGCCGTGAAGGTTCGGGTGGAGAAGCTACCCGACGGAACATTGAAGACCGATGTCGATGCGCCTGACGGCATAAGAATCGTCCGGTAGCGTCTTCAGCACCTTTTGGCGCCCCCTGGCCAGAAGCACGTCCCTGTCCGTCAACCTTGTCGAAAGTCTCCACGACAATCGACGGCGGAGTTCCCTCATACGCCTCAAGATCTTTCGCGGTGGTCTCGCCGTATCGAGAAATCTGGTGGAAATCTAGGGTTGAACTTCAAGAAGAATGCCAATTTAGTGGCGATATAGCGTGATTTTTGAGATAGTTTGATTTGGGGATAGTGGAACTTCAGGGGAACTTCAGGGGAAATCCGGGGTGACACCCCAAGAAGAGTAAAAATTTGATTATGGCATCGTGCTGTTTTTGCGGATAGTTTGATTTTGGCGTTTTCTGCGGTTTCGGGTTGGGGTTGCGGGCAACGGGGACGTTGCCCCTCCTAGGTGAGGTTTGGGGAAATATGCGGGTTGGGCATTGTTGATGTCTGCAGGAACTGCAGTTTTGCCGCTGGCCGGATTCGTATTTTTGTTGGCCATATGTGGCTCCTTTTTGTGTTGTTGTCAAGCGCACGCGGCACCCGCCGCAGACGAAATCGCGATAAAAAAAGAGCCGCCCCGGTAGGAGTGGCTCATGGATGGATCAAGTAAATCAAGTTGAAAAGGTAGTTCTCAATGCTCAGATTTGTGCCGTCTTTTTTCATTGAGCAGCCGTCAATTTGAAAATGTGATATAATTTGCGGTATTGAAGGAAAACAAAAAGATGAAGATCGATATAGAGCGAGGACTTGCAAACAAGGTATATCGTGCCTTGTCGGCTTTTATGCCTCAAAAACATGTGCGTCATACGCCGTTGACGCTTCAGGAATTGGCTTGCAAATACGGACGTGGCAATGTCAAGTTTCAGATGGGGCTTGTAATGTCGGACACGGAATACGAAAAACAAAAGGAGCGGGTTCTCGCCTATGACTTCATCTGATGGTGAGCTTCTCGATTTGTTGGACAAGACAGAGGGCAATCTCAAGTGAATTGAGATTCTGAACAAGTCGTTTGTCTGTTTGTCCTTGAATGAATGGCGATATGCAACGCGCCATATCGTGCAATATATGGTGTCTGGAGTTCAAGAAGAGAAATATAAAGCTCTTGGGCATCTAAAACGCGCATATTTCGATTCGTGCGACATTCTGTTGGATTGCATGCTGAATCGCATAAGTTTTCTCGATGACGAAATCCGCGGTTTCGCAAATGTTGTCGCGCCTATCGTTCCCGATTTCGACAAGTCGCGCATTGCTATTCATGCTGCGAAACAGGCGCATTTTTCCGCACAGTCGATTCCGGGGGACGAACGAGAAAAAGCGTATGATTTGCTTTGCGGGCATTGTGCGGAATTGGAGAAATACCTCTCCAACATGGATGCCACTAAAGACATTTGGCAAGCGGATATCAGAAAGCAGATGCGTCGAGACAGGCTTCCGGTGATTTGGACTGTCATCGGAATCGCAGTTTCGATAATTCTTGCAATGATATTCGGTTGACGATTGGCGAGAGTGCGGTAGTCACAGTTTGAGCAGGTGCTTGCGGAGCGCGATGGCAACCGCCTCGGATCTGTTTGCGGCACCAAGCTTTGAAAGTATTGCGTCGATGTGAACGCGCACACCGCCTGGTCCAGGACCAAGGCAGAGACAGGGCGAACGCTGCGAGGCGAGGTCATCCTCTCCGAGGAACAACTGGGAGACCCTACAAAAGGCAACGCGCAAGCTGCGCGTTGTACGGGTGGGGTTAAGATAAATGGATGGGATAGGATTTCGTCCGTGCTATAATCTCGTTAATCTTCTCAGAAGCTGTAATCGAGTTGAGAATCAGTCCAAACCGTGTTCTCATTTTGGGCAACCGGTCGGACGCAAGAATGCGCCCACGTAGGACATTGGAGGTGGCGGCAGACTGCGGCATTCCGCCGCATCATCCACTCCACCCAAAGTCTCGAATCCCCCCAGCGCAGGAAGCATCTTGAAGAACAGCGCGACGGGACGAAAATATCGCCGACTAGTCAGCTTCTGCGGTATCTTCCGCAACCATGTGAAGACCGTGGGAGTGATAAAGAAAGCGCATAGAAAGTGTAAAAGAAAGTAATAAAGAAAGTGCATAGAAAGTATAAAAGAAAGTAATAAAGAAATATCACCCGTTCGTCTTGATATTTTGTCCGGGATAGGCTATAATACAGGTGCCATTTTTGAAAGGTCTGTTTGATATTATGGATATGTCAAAATACATAGGTGAGGCGACTGCCTACGACAAGAAATTGATGCTCGAGCGAAAAGAACCGTTGAGTTGGCTCAAGAGTATCAGTGCGTTCGCAAATACCTTTGGTGGCGTGTTGTTGTATGGTGTGGATAATGACGGTAATCTTGTTGGACTTGAAAATGCCGAGCGCGATGCAGAAGATATCAGCGAAATGATCAAGTGCCTGATGGATCCCGTTCCGGAGTTCACCTTGTCACTTCACGAGGAGGATGGTCGTAAGTTCGTCATGGTCTCGGTCAATGCCGGAACCGAGACTCCGTATTACGTGTTTATCAAAGGTCATCGCGATGCGTACGTACGAATTGGTAACGAAAGCGTAAAAGCAAACTCAATAGATCTCAAACGACTTGTCCTCAAGGGAGAGAAACGTTCCTGGGATTCATTGCCGTCGAGCCACAAGCGGGCGAACTTCGCCTTTGAGACGTTGCGGGCTGAATATTTCTCAAGGACGAAGCTGGAGTTTGTGGAAAGTGATTTTGATTCATTCGGGCTTGTAGAGGGTGGAGGATTGTTGACCAATGCGGGCGCGCTTCTTGCGGATAAGTCTCCCATTCGTCATTCGCGCGTGTTCTGCACACGTTGGAATGGGCTTACGAAGTCGAACGGAGTGATGGAAGCGTTGGACGATGATGAGTTTTCGGGTGGGTTGCTCAATCTCCTTGATGCCGCTAAAGGATTTGTGAAGGTAAACTCAAAGACAAAGTGGCGGAAAATGGAAGACGGCAGCGGACGAGTTGAATATCCGGAATATCCATCCGCCGCCGTGGAAGAGGCTATTGTGAATGGCCTTATACATCGTGACTATCTTGAAATCGGAAGCGAAGTCCACATTGACATGTTTGATGACAGGCTGGAAGTGTATTCGCCCGGCGGAATGGTTAGCGGAGAGTTTATTCAGTCGCTTGATACTCGTGCCGTCGCTTCAAAGCGCCGCAATCCAGTTATAGCCGATTTGTTCCAGCGTCTCTCGCTCATGGAGCGTCGCGGCAGCGGATTCGGCAAGATTCTTGATGCGTATCAGTTTGAGTCAGAGAAGCGGGGTCGGTCAATTGTGCCGCAGTTTCGTTCTTCCTCGTCTGAATTCCATGTCATCCTTCCGAACTTAAACTACGAGGCACATGAATTGCAGCCCGTGACCGGAATCAATGCAAATGGAGTAGGTGGGGATGCTGAAGTGTCCAACAATCCCATCTCAACAACCTTAACGGAAGGGCGAAACGCAAAGATCATCATTCGTGCGATAAAGGCTAACGGCCATGTGACGATTGTTGAACTTTGCCGAAAGACCCGACTTTCAACAAGCGGCGTCTATAAAACCATTGCGGCCTTGAAGGCGGCAGGAATGATTCGTCGTATCGGCCCGACCAAGGGCGGCTACTGGGAAGTGGTCGTATAATCTGTTCCGTTCGATTTCGTTCCGCGGCATCACGGCAATTTGCAAGAATCTCGGCACGTTTAGCCTCGTTGATGATAAACGCTTCATTGCATCCTGTCTTGATGCCGTAGTTGATTTGGATATTCCAATTTTTCAACGGCGTTCCCACAGACTCGATCTTATGCTTGATGCGCTGCTCGATTGGTGAAAGAATAACCCACGATTCCGAAGAGGTGAACGCGCACGGCTTGGCGGTCTGCTCCACGAAAACGCTCATTTGTTAAGTTCCGGCATGAAGTCACGAATGAATCTTGCAAGTGTGTTTCGATGAACCTTGCATATCCGCGCGATCTTATTGCGCGACTGTCCAAGAGCCGACAACTCACGGATGAGATTCTTTCGCAAATGAAGTTTGTTTTTTCCCCGGAGCGGTCTTGCGCCCTTTGGGTCGGCCAAGAACAATACCTTCGGCCCGTTTCCTTGCTAAAGCTTCCTTCGTTCGCTGGCTTATCAGGTTTCGCTCTATTTCGGCGGAGAGACCGAACGCGAAAGCGAGTACCTTCGATTGGATGTCCTCGCCAAGTCGATAGTTGTCCTTGATGGTCCAAACCCTACACTCCTTGGTCATGCAAATGTTTAGAATCTCCATGATCATGAATAGGTTGCGCCCAAGCCGGGAAAGCTCTGCGCAGATGATCAGATCGTCCTTCTGGATGCGCTTGAGTAGCTTGCCCAACTCGCGCTTGTTATAGTTCTTGGTACCACTGATGGTCTCTTCAATCCATCCGTCGATTTTCAATTTCTGTCGTTCACAGAAATTGTTGATCTCGAACCTCTGGTTCTCGACCGTCTGTTTGTCGCTGCTCACGCGAATGTATCCGTATGTCATTTCTTGGCTCCTTTTTGGATTGTTGTTGTATTCATAATAGATAACGACAATATACACAATGGTTGCAATTCTTGGTGAATGGCTTTTGCATCAATTCCATGTGAAGTGCCTTCAATATGGCGGTTTGTATTTTTGCGCTCTTGCTTATTCATCATGCACACCTTGCCTCCGGAAAAATCTGATCCGGCGGCAATAAACATCTTATGCCCTGACGCGGCGTTTCGCTCGCGCGCCATTTCACTACATCACATCCTAATCAGAAAGGACTATTATGAAACTATGTTTATTTCCGCAGTGGGACGATCTTGTGTCCTTCATGCGCAACCTATCGCGGCATTCTGCCGCCGATATCTGTCAGCGGAACTTTGTTTGTATAGAAAATCTGACCCTTTGGGAAAATGAGATAAGTTAAAAAGAGTGGGCGGATATTTGATTAATTGGCATTAGCATCCCATTAAGGGCATGAAGGGATGTTGGAATAATTGGGGTGGAACCCTGAAAAAGAGTGATAATTTCGCTTGTGAATTGGGTTGTTTTATGAAATAGCGTTGTTTGAGAGGTTTATAAGATTTCGTCCACGCCGTAATCTTGAGAATCAGTCCAAACCATATTCTCATTGATTCACCGTCTCATCAGAAGCGAGAGAATTGTTCCGAATTGAATTCTCATTTTCGGGATCTGGTCATCCCTCACGTTCTGTGCTCAATTCTCACAAATTATAATTTGTGAGAATTGATGATTCCCGAGTGTTTCGGCAATGGTTTTTGATGGCGCGCCTATCGGGTAAATGGATGGTATGAATCGTTGAAGAAGCGCGGGGTATTGATTGCTGTGATTGATCGTTTGGTGCAGAGAGTATTTTGAAGGGTGGGTTTTATGAGGGATGGAGCGGATGCATGAATGCGCCCGCACAGGACATTAGGGACGACGGTAGCGTTTGGGTGGAGCTTTCGAGGCAGAGGGATGTGCTGTGCGAGAAGATCGATCTTTCGAATCTAGCGGCGCTGCCGGTTGGGCTGAATAATTGGGGACCCTAGAAAGAGTTGTAATTTATCTTGTAAATCGGGTCGTTTTGTAAAATAGTATGATTTTGGATAGCAGAGCGACACCATAAGGCATTATACAAAAAGGTGCGCAGCGGAAGATGCTTTGCTGCGCACCTTTTGTCCGTTTCTTGCGCAGGGTTTGGGCAGGTGGTGCGCAGAGATGGGTTGGAGGTAGGTGAGAGATCGTGAAATATGCCGAAGCGCCGAACGAAATTGCGCCAAAACGCCGAATAAAATCACGCCAAAACGCCGAACGGATTGTATTGTAGTGTGAAAGGTGATATAATTTTGCGTTATGAAAGATTATAGACCAAGAATAGCTGATGCCTTGTTGGCCGATAAATTGGCCGGTAAGGGTGCTGTTTTGATTGAAGGCCCAAAGTGGTGTGGCAAGACGACGACTGCGGAGCAGTTTGCCAAGAGCGTTCTTTATATGGCTGATCAGGATTCGCTCAAACGAAATCTTCAGATTGCTGATTTCAAGCCAAGTCGGCTTCTTGAGGGTGCAAAGCCCCGTCTTCTAGATGAATGGCAGATTGCCCCGAAGCTTTGGGATGCCGTTCGTTTCTCCGTAGATCATACGCCTGGGTTCGGGCATTTCATATTGACGGGTTCGACCGTTCCGGATGAAAGGCGTAACGAGATACAACATAGCGGTACGGGGCGCATCAGCCGGATGAAGATGCGACCGATGAGTTTATGGGAGTCGGGCGAATCGTCAGGAACGGTTTCGTTGGGCGATCTTTTTTCGCAAAAGGAATTCGAGGGCGGCGATTCGTCCCTTTCGTTTGAGGAACTTGCGTTTTTGGTTTGCCGCGGCGGCTGGCCATCCGTCATAGGGATGAAGGGGAAGATAGCTCTTGACCAATCGTATGATTATATCGAATCGGTCACCGAGAGCGATATCTCCAAGCCGGACGGAGTTTCACGCGATCCCGATTCGGCTCTCCGGATTATGCACAGCTATGCGAGGCTTCAGGGAACTCAGGCGGCCTATACTGTGATTCGCGATGACATAGCTCGGCATGAGGCCGATTCGTTCAACGAGGATACGATCGTTTCGTACGTAGGCGCTCTCAAGAAAATATTCGTCGTGGAGGACATGAAGGCCTGGTGCCCGAGTCTGCGGTGCAAAACACCTGTACGAACCAGCGATACACGCTACTTCATCGACCCGTCTATCGCCACGGCGTCGATGGGCGTGTCTCCATCGGCGTTAATGGACGATCTGCCCACGTTCGGGTTCATGTTCGAGACGCTTGCCGTTCGTGATCTGCGTACGTATGCAGAGCCTATCGACGGCAAACTGTATCACTATCTGGACAAAAGCGGCTTAGAGTGTGATATAGTGGTTCATTTGCGTGACGGAAGCTACGGCCTTGTCGAGGTTAAGCTTGGCGGCGATGCGTTGATCGAGAAGGGCGCGGCTTCCCTGCTTGCGGTTGCCGACAAGATTGATGTTACGCGCATGAAGAAGCCGTCATTCATGATGGTTCTCGTAGCTGATGGAGATTTCGCCTATCTACGGAAGGATGGGGTCATAGTATGCCCGATTGGGTGTCTCAAACCATGATATGGCGATAATGAGGATTTTCGGTTCTTTACTGTTGAAATAGGGTGAGGAAATCAGTGGAATAATTGGAATGATAGGGGAGGAATCCTGGAAAGAGTTTGATTTATGGAGTGTATTTGATGGTGCGCCAAGTAAAGTTCGATAGCGACTTGCGAAATGAAAGGAGTTCGCACTGACAAGAAATCGACAGTCAGTTAGGAAGACAGGCGGCATGAGGGGCGACCCGAATGTCGAAGCCCTGTCCTACAAACAGGTGAGCCGCAGCGTAAGCGAGTCCTTGCTGTTAAGTCTCGATAACTCCAAAGGTCCATGCGGCCAACGTGTCATATTGCGTGAAGCCGAAAAGAAGCGTCGGAGTCGATTTGCGGCGGAAATCAAATCGGGGAAGAATCAAGTCTATGATGCGGACTTGTCGTCCTATTTCGATACGATACCGCACGACAAACTGTTTCTTGCCCTGCGCAGACGCATTACGGACAGCGGAGTGCTTTCTCTCATAAGACAGTGGCTGAAGTCCAACAGCGTCGAGCCGAACGGTGTGCAGAACAGCCCGAAAGGGAGGGGGACGCCGCAGGGCGGAGTGATTTCCCCATTGCTGTCAAACATCTACCTGCATTGGTTCGAGACGTGCGCCATGATGGTTGCCAAGGCAAGACATTACATGACGGGCAGGAGATACCTTGAGTGGTGTCCATCCCCGAAGTCGGTAAAGAAGGTTTGCAGGAAAGTCAAAGAACAGACGATGCGACGCAAGTTGCTTATGCCTGTAGAGGAAGTGATAAAGCGTCTCAATCTTGTCTTGGAAGGATGGGGAAGGTACTTCAGGTGCGGGTATCCGTCGCGTCAGTTTGCGAAAGTGAACGCATATGCACGGTATCGCCTGTACAAGTTCCTCAACAGGAAGAGGCAGCGGCGGTATCGGCTGAAATACGCCGAGACCTACTACGGAGAACTAAAGAAACTCGGGCTTATAGCCCTTACAAGAAAGAGGTATTGCCGATGAAATCAGTTTCACACGGGAAGCCGTGTGCGGGAAATCCGCACGCACGGTTCGAAGAGGGGGCATCCGCATCGAAAGAACCGAGGCGGAATGCTCTACTCCACAAGTGTAATGTCAAAAATCCAGACACTGTTCTCATAACAGGAGCCTCGAGCGGCATCGGCGAGGCACTTGCCGTTGAATGTGCGAAACGAGGTACGCGCAACATCTTCTTCTGTGGACGAGACGCAGAACGCGTTGCCGCCGTGGTCCGCAAATGTGAAGCGGCCGCAGCAGATAGTGTTTCGGACAAACCTCCAGTCATTCGCGGTGAGGTACTTGATGTCACGGATGAAGAGGCTGTCCGCAAATGGATAGAGGAGTGCAATGCGGTGGCGCCGCTTGAGGTTGTGTTCTCCAACGCCGGGATCGGAACCGGAATCGAAAATGAGGAGAATGTGCGCAGAACATTTGCCACGAATGTCGGCGGCAACCTGAACGTGGTTCTGCCGACGATTGACATTTTTCGCCGGAATGCCGCCGCAGGTGTCGGCTCGTCCAGACGGCAGATTGTGATAACGGCGAGCATAGCGGGCTATGCACCGCTTTCGACGTGCCCGGCGTATGCCGCGACGAAGGCCGCGATGAAGAGCTGGGCACTTTCCCTGCGCGGAATGCTCAAACGCGAGGGGATATGGGTGAATGTGATCTGTCCAGGTTTTATCCGCTCGCGCATAACCGACCGCAATACATGTCCCATGCCATTTTTCATGGAGGCGGACTGTGCTGTCAAGGTCATGCTCGACCGCGTTGACAGGAATGTGGGGCTGATAGCGTTCCCGTGGCCGATGCGCTTTGGTGTGTGGCTGATGTCCGCATTGCCGTGGAGAGTCTCCGAGTTCATATCCGGAATGCTTCCTGAAAAGACGTCAACCGGAAGATGCAAGGGAAATGAGTCCAAGCGAATAGCGTTTTAGCCATGTGCGGGATTGACGTTTGATTTTTGGCAAATGGACAATGTGTGGTATAATGGACGGAATTTTATTTCAATTTATGATGCTATTCAGGAGGATGCATGAAGAGGAGAGACTTTTTGAAGAGCGCCACAGTGGCCGGATTGGCCTCTGTCGCCGGATGTAAGGCGGATGCGGCCGCATGTTGCGGTGGCAGATGTGGCGATGACATCAATCTCTGCCTCCAGTGGAATGCGATTCCGGTCTCCGATGATTTCAATGCAAAGCTCGACTACATGGAGGCGAACGGCTATGCCGCGGTCGAGATTCCCACTGGCGGCAAGTGCGAATGGATTCTCGAGAAGGGTGAGGCGTTCGGCAAGGCAATGCAGGGCCGTCGCCTTGTCTGCGCCACCGCATGCGGACCGAGCCGTTTCGATTACGCCGATCCCAGGATGAACGATGCCGAGGTAGCGAAGTTCATGCCGGTGCTTGAGATCCTTGGCGGAATCAAGTCCGTCGGCCTTATCATCTGCCCTGCGCGTTCGAAGCCGGAGGTGGGTCTCAAGGAGCTTCGCGAGGATTTCGTGACGAACACAGGCAAGCGTCTTGCGGAGAAGGCGGCGAAGTGTGGCACGTCCATTGTGCTCGAGCCGCTTCAGCGCAAGGAGACTCCGTTCCTCCGTCAGGTTTCAGACGCCGCCAAGATGGCGCAGGAGATCGGAGCGGGTTGCACGGTGCTCGCGGATTTCTGGCATATGACCTGGGAGGAGGCGAACGACCGCGCCGCGATTCTTTCCGCGGATTCGCTTCTCGCACATGTGCATATCGCGTCCCGCAAGTTCCGCAAGATCCCCGGTTCCGATGGTGCGGCGGACGATTACAGGCTCGGCTTCCGCGGTCTGAAGGAGATCGGATACAAGGGCGCGGTCTCCCTAGAGGCCGGCTGGGTGCCGAAGGGCAAGGATGCCAAGGGTAAGGCGATTCTTCCGGACCTCGCGGAGCGGCATGTGATTCTGACAAAGATGTGCGAACTTCTCCGCCGTCAGTGGGCGGAGGCGTAGGGGAACTTTGAGTTAAAGAGTGAAGGGTGAAGAGAAAAAGTCGTGCGTGAGGGAGAATTGCCCGTTGACAACCATCATCTACCAATCATCATCAACCACCAATCATCAACTAACATGAACAGAAGAGATTTTTTGAGGTCAGGATCATTGTTTGCCGCAGCGGGGATCTCCGCATGCACGACAGCCGCGTTCAACGGAAAGAAAGAGCTGAAGGTAGCTGTCGTCGGCTGTGGCGGTCGCGGAACCGGCGGTATGTGGAAGCCGGCGAATGCGCAGGACTTCTACAAGTTCGGCGCACTGGGCAACATGATGCAGGCGGCGGACATCCTCCGCAGGCAGGGCATCGACATCACCGTGAAGCCGGTCGCATTTGCGGACTACTTCCTTGACAAGGCGCAGTTCGCCGCCGAAAAGTTTGGCGTAGACAAGAAATTCGCGTTCGGCGGAGCGAACGGCTACAAGAAGGTGATGGACATGCCAGAAGTCGATGCCGTCATCCTGACCACGCCGCTCAATTTCCGTCCGATCCACACGATGTCCGCGGTCAGGGCCGGCAAGCACGTATTCGCGGAGAAGGGCGTTGCGGTGGACGCTCCCGGAGTGCGTCTCATGATCGAGGCGTCCCGTCTCGCCGCTGAGAAGAAGCTCACGGTCGTGTGCGGGACGCAACGTCGCCATCAGCGCGGATATCTGCAGGTCAAGAAGGCGCTGGACGACGGGATCGTCAGCCCGATCCTCGGCGGCGAAGTGTACTGGAACAGCCGCGTTCCGTGGGTGCGCAAACGCGGGCCCGGGATGAGCAACAAGGACTATCTCTGCAACAACTGGCTCAACTTCACGGAACTCTCCGGCGACCACATCTGCGAGCAGCATGTCCACAACATCGACGTCGCGAACTGGTTCATCGGACGCTTCCCGAAGACGGCTCTTGCATTCGGCGCCCGTACGCGCCGCGTGAGCGGAAACCAGTACGACTTCTTCTCCGCCGACCTCGACTATGGTGAAGGTGTGCATATCCATTCGATGTGTCGTCAGGTCTCGGGATGCAAGGACGATGTCCGCGAGTTCTTCCGTTCCGGCAATGCCATCATCTCGACGAGCCACAGGGCCCAGGTCGTGCGAAGGGCGGCAGACAACAAGAGGATTGCGCTCACGGGCGACTATCCGGACGTGAACCCCTATGTGCAGGAGCATGTGGACCTGCTCAAGAGTGTCCTTGGCGCAGGCCCCTATCTCAACGAGGGCGAGACGTGCGCGCTTTCCACGGCCTGCGGAATCATGATCCGCATATCCGCATACACCGGGCAGGTCGTCACGATGAACGACATCATCAAGACGGCGACTTCGCCTTTCTACAGCATGGCATGCACGCCCGCGCCGGAGGACTTCGAGAAGGATGGAGATGTTGCGATGCCCGAATACGGGGAAAACCAGTGGCCGCTTCCGGGCACACCCTGGAGCGATCCCAGAAAGAATGCCTGAATGCGGAATGAGCGGCGGCAGACAGTACATCAGCGCGGACGAATATCTGCATGACAACTGGCGTCTGGCGGCGGCGGTCCGCAGGAGCGGATGGCGTCCTGACTTTATCCTCGGACTCTGGCGCGGCGGCGCCCCGGTGGCGATATCCATGCACGAGTTCATGAAGGTTACCGGCTGGAGCGTGCAGCACGTGCCGCTCAAGTGCGCGAGCTACACGGGCGTCGGGGAGAATCCCGGCGAGGTCGTGTTCACGCATGGCGACGTCGTGTTCGGAATGTTCCGCAAGGGCGACAGGGTGCTTGTCGTGGATGACGTGTTCGACACAGGCAAGACCGCTGCGGCCGTCAAGCGCAGGATGGAGGCGGCAGGGGTTGACATGCGCATGGCGTGCGTGTACTGGAAGCCGGGGAAGAACACCACCGATCTTGCCCCAGACTATTTCGTGAAGGATGTCGGTGACGACTGGATAGTGTTCCCGCATGAGATCGAAGGTCTCTCCGCATCCGAGATCGTTTGCAAGGATGCGACTCTCGCCGAGCTGATGGAGGGATGCGTCTGACGCATCCCGTCTTTGAGGGGTCGACATGGGGTTTCTGCCTGTAACGCGGGATGAAATGCGCAAGCTCGGATGGCGTCGCGCCGACGTCATCCTTGTCAGTGGCGACGCCTATGTCGATTCGCCCTATTCCGGGGTCGCGGTAATCGGACAGACGCTCGCAAAGGCCGGATACAGGGTTGCGATCCTGAGCCAGCCCGACATGTCCGATCCTGATGCCTTCCGGTCGTTGGGCGAGCCGAACCTGTTCTGGGGTGTGAGTCCGGGATGCGTGGATTCCATGGTCGCCAACTATACGGCCGTCGGCAAGCGCAGACACCAGGATGACTTCACGCCGGGCGGCGAGAACAATCGTCGGCCAGACCGTGCGGCAATAGCCTACTCGAACGCGATACGCTCGGCGTGGAAACCGTGCAAACCGATTGTCCTTGGCGGCGTCGAGGCGAGTCTGCGCCGCATCGCGCACTATGATTTCTGGAGCGACAGGGTGAGGCGTCCGGTTGTGTGCGACGCAAAGGCGGACGCTCTCTGCTACGGAATGGGCGAACGGTCGATGCTTGCGTTCGCAGATGCCGTCAAGTGCGGAAAGGACTGGAGAGGCATCCCCGGACTTTGCTGGATGGCGAGTGAAAAAGGGTTCGTCCCGCCCGAGAACGCCGTCGAGCTTCCCGGATTTGCGGAGGTGAGCGCGGACACGCCGGAGGGGAAGAAGGCGTTTGCAGACGCATTCATGGAATTCTCGAAGAACCAGGATCCGGTGACCGGGCGTCCTCTGATTCAGAAGGTGGACAACCGCTGGCTTGTGCACAACCGTCCCAGTGCGCCGCTTGAGCGGCATGAACTTGACGATGTTCACTCCATAAGGTGGATGCTTGATGCGCCGCCATCAATACGCGCGAAGGGAAAGATCCGTGCGCTTGATACGATACGTTTCGGGGTGACGACGCATCGGGGGTGCTATGGCGGGTGCAGGTTCTGCGCAATAGCCGTCCACCAGGGGCGGCGGATCGTGAGCCGTTCGAAGAAGGGCGTTGTCGAAGAGGTGAAGGGATTCCTGCGGCATCCGATGTTTCGCGGAACGGTTTCCGACGTTGGTGGACCGACGGCGAACATGTACGGGTTCGACTGTGCGCGCAAGGCGAAGGAGGGTGCATGCAGAGACCGGGGCTGCCTCTTTCCGCGCGCATGCCCTGCGCTGATGGCAAACCATCGTCCTCAGCTTGAACTGCTGCGTGAGCTGCGCGGCATCCAGGGCGTGAAGCACGTGTTTGTGGCGAGCGGGATACGTTCGGACCTTGTCGCTGCGGACAGGTCGTGCGGCGACGAATATGTGTCGGTGATCGCGAGGCATCATGTCTCCGGGCAGCTCAAGCTTGCGCCGGAGCATGTCGTGCCGCATGTCCTCGAGTGCATGGGAAAACCCGGCGTGAAGGATCTGCTGGAGTTCAAGCGCAGGTTTGACGCCGCCAGCCGCAGATTCGGAAAGCGGCAGTTTCTGACGTATTACTTCATCGCCGCCCATCCTGGATGCACGGAGGCCGACATGCGGGAACTCAAGAGATTCGCCGAAAGGGAGCTGAACCTGCGTCCGGAACAGGTGCAGATATTCACGCCGACGCCTCTGACGGCGGCGACCTGCATGTACCATACCGGCATCGATCCGTACACGGGGCGCAAGGTGCATGTCGCACGGGGACTCGGCGAAAAGCAGCGGCAGAAGGATGTCCTGACCGGTGGCGGAACAGTGCGTCCGAAAAAGCGATTCTGAACCGGATACATGGTATAATATGCGGCGTTGTCGGATTGGGCCGATAAAGGATTTGAGATATGGCAGTAGATAGACTAGACAGAGTTGATTCGCTTTTGAAGCGTGTCATCGGTGATGCGATGTTCCGCATCCTGCAGACGGATTCAGTGGGCGCGGGCCTGATAACCGTGACCGGGGTGCGCTGTGCAAAGAACCTTCGCAACGCGACGGTGAAGGTGAGCGTGTTCGGAGAGCCGGAGGTCCAGAGGCGTGCACTCTCCAACCTGATCCACCATACGCATGAATTCGAGAAGGCGATAAACAGGGAGGTGCGGATGAAGTTCACTCCGCAGCTCCGCTTCGAACTTGACCACTCCATCGAGAAGGGCGACGCAGTGCTGGCGATTCTCGACAAGCTGCCCGGTGTTGAAAATGGCAAACCTAGCTAACATCGCAATGCTCGCCGAGCTGGACGGGGCGGTTCTCGTCGATAAGCCGGCGGGAATCTCCGCCCACGACCTGATGAAGGCGGTGAAGACCCGTTTCAATCTTGTGAAGATCGGTCATGGCGGCACCCTCGACGCTCCGTCCACCGGGCTTTTCATTCTTCTGCTCGGGGATGCGACACGCTTCTCGAACGATCTCATGGGCGCGGATAGATCCTACTCACTGACGCTGTCCCTCGGTTGCGAAACGGATACCGGCGATCGCGCGGGGAACGTTACGTCGGAAAAGCCATTTGCCGATGTCGCCAGGGATCGGTTCGACGTCGCTCTCAAGGAGTTCCGCGGGGATATCTACCAGTCTCCGCCGGAATTCTCCGCGGTGAAGATTCCGGGAAGGGCCGGATACGAGATTGTCCGCACCGCGGAGGGTGATGGACTGCGCGAGCGGCTTGTCCATGTGTACAGGTATGATGTCGCCGATTTTGCGCCTCCGAGGGTTTCACTGTCGCTGAAGGCTGCGAAGGGCGTGTCCATGCGTTCTCTGGCCCGCGATATCGGGCGAGAGCTTGGATGCGGTGCGTGTCTGGAGGATTGCCGCTGCACCGGATGCGGCATCCATTCAGTGGAAGCCGCCGTTCCGTTCATGAAGCTGATGGAGATGCATCCTGTTGATCTGGTCTCCTGCGTCATCCCCAAAAACAGGATTCTTGCGTGACGCTGGCCATCGGATTTTTCGATGGCGTTCACCTTGGCCACCAGCGGATCCTGGCAGGGGCTGACGCCGTGCTCACGTTCAGGAACCACCCGCTCTCCGTTGTCAATCCTCCATGCGCGCCAGCCTTGCTGATGGACGTCTCCGAGCGTGTTGCGTTGCTCGAGACCGTCGGGACGAAAACTCCACGGAAGGTGCACGCGGTTCGCTTCACCAGAAGATTCGCGGCGATGCGGCCCGAAGAGTTCGCCGATTATCTGCGCAGTGGGTTCCCGGGGCTGGAGAGGGTCCATTGCGGAGGGAACTGGCGGTTCGGTGCGGATGGGGCGGGAACTCCGCAGACGTTGAGGGATTTCGGATTCTCCGTAAAGGTGTCGAGGTATGCGAGGTGCGGTGCCGTGGCGATCTCGTCCACAAGGATACGGTTGGCGTTGGCCGAAGGTGACGTCGAACTTGCGAATGCCATGCTCGGCCGGCGTTTTTCGGTTGCCGGAAACGTGGTCCACGGCAAGGGTGTAGGCAGCAGAATCGGTTCGCCTACGTTGAATCTGGAGGTCTCGCCGCCATTGAAGCTTGGCGTGTATGTGGTTGATACGCCGTATGGACGTGGCGTTGCGAACTACGGCATTGCGCCGACAATGGGCGACGATTCCTGGACCAGGCCGGTTCTGGAGGTCCATCTGCTGGACGCCATTGGCCGTGGCGGAATCCCCTCGCAAGGTTCGGTGCGGGTCGAGTTCGTGAAGTTCCTCAGGCCGGAACGGAGATTCGAAAGTACAGAGGCATTGTGCCGGCAGATTGCATCCGACATCGCCGCCGTGCGGCAAGGTGGCGGCACAGAAAAAGGGGACAAAGTGATATGATGGGCAGAATGTTTTTCCTTTCGGCCGTCGCTTCTTCGGCATGCGCCATGTTTGCCGCTACCGGATGCCCTGAGTTTTCGGTTCAGAAGCCGCGCGGGGGTATGCGGCCGATTGTAAGGGCCGCAGATTTCGGTTTTTCCGTCACCAACGATTTTAATGGCGCGGCGATAAACCGTGCCATTGAGCATTGCAGGAGGATCAAGGCGCGGACGCTTGAACTGGATCCGGGGTCATACAACTGTTTCGATGCCGCTCATGGTGTTGTGGTGTCCAACCTGACGGACTTCACGTTTGATGGACGTGGGGCTGTTCTAGTTTTCCACCGTCCTGCGAAGTTCAGGTGTCAACCGCAGAGCGAGCTTATCCACGAAAACGCAAATCTTCTCATAAAGGACTGCGAGCGGGTAAAGGTCTGTGACCTTAAGATGGATTGGGACTGGGAGCGCGATCCTCTCGCCTGCTTCTGCGTTTGTACCGACATTCATGTGGATGAGAAGGCCCCGAATTCATCCTATGCCGATTTCCTGTTTACGGACTTCGACAGGCATCCGCACTATCCTGATAAGGTGCCTGTGCAGAAGATGCAGGTGATGGACAGAAGCAGGGATCGGTTCGCTCCCAGCCCAACGTGGCATTTCGGACTTTCTGAGGGGCATTGGGGCGCAAAAAGCGCATGGCTTTCTCCGAACCGCATAAGGATCTGGCCGGGCGTGAAGGAGCCGGGGCGTCCGTACAACCCGACCTATGATCCCTGGGTGTCTCCCGGGCACAATGTTTCATACGCAAAGAAGTTCAAGAAGGGCGAGTTCTACCGTCTGCAGCACTACTACTACGGGAAGAACGGCATCAATATGGTGAACAATCGCCATCTTACTTTGCAGGATGTCGACATATGGAGCTGCTTCGGCATGGGAATTGTCGTCGATGGCAAGCAGAGATACTGGCAGCTAGAGAATGTGAGCGTTCAGCCACGCCCGGATGCTTCGTACAAAAGGCCGATGTCCTGTTCGTCCGATGGCTATCATGTGGCCAGATCAAGCGGATACGCAAAGCACATAAACCTCAAGATACGTCTCAACAATGACGATGCGCTGAACTTCCATGACCGGTTCGCGCTTGCCGTCAGGTCAGGGAAGCGTACGCTTGAGGTTGCGAGCGACCGTGGAATCGGATATTTCCGTCCTGAGCCGGGTGACCCGTTCGAGCTCCGCACACCTGATTGGAGGCCGACGGGTTTTACTGCAACGTTTGTTCGGGCGGAGGGCAATACAATGTTCCTTGACCGGGATATCCCCGACGGTCTGGGCGACAACTTCTTCGTGTTCGACAGGGCATACGGTACGGACAATGTGATTTTCCGCAATTGCACATTGGAGGACACCGCCCACCGCAATCTCCTCTCCCCGTCAAACATGACGATTGAAGACTGTGTCTTCAGGCGGGTTGGTTCACGTGCCGTGTGGATACTTGCCGACGCGCGCAAGAAGACTTGGTGTGAGGGACTTGGCGCGACGAACATTGTGGTGCGCAACAACCGATTCGAGTCCTGTAGCTGCATTTCCCCGGCAAACCCCGTGTTCTCGACCTCGCTTGTCACGCAGATTCCGTGGAAGACGGGTCCGCAATATCAGGATTTCATACGTGATATCCTGATCGAGGACAATCTTATTCTGGATCCACCGGGACCGTTGGCCCGTTTTGAAGCCGGGCGCAACATCGTCTTCCGCAACAATGACATCCGTTTCACTCGCGCACCTTTGAGAAAGGATGCAGGTGCCATTGAAAATCATATCGGAGCGGAAGCGGTAATAGAAGGGAATCAGTTTACGACAAATTCCCTGCCGGGGAAGATCTCATATGTCCGATTCCCGGAAGCGGAACGGAATCTCCTCGGCGTTTATCCGGTGACAGGCGGAAAGCGGTATGTGATCAAAGGCGGTTATACGGCTGAGAGCTTTACCATGGGGGCGTTGATTTCACTTTATGCGGTTGAGTTGGACAAGTCGGGAAATGCGCTTGCGGGTCATGATTCAAGATCGTCGCAGATAGTGTATGCCACTGGTTTCCCCCATGATCTCAAACTGCCTTTTGCCGCGCACAAGGATGCAGTGTCCGTCCGGGTTGAAATCGTCAGCGCCGGCAACCCCGTTGTGTTCACTCCGCATCCGGTGCACGTGGCCGCCGCGTCAAAGGCTCCGCTTTATGGCGGCATATACGACAAGGAAGACCCTCCGCCGGCCGACAAGGTTAAAGCGCTCCAGGAAATGGCGAAGATCCCGCCTGCCACTGCCGAGATCGTCAGAAGGGGCGGCCGGAATGTTCTTGTGCTTGATGGCAAGGCCGCGCCTTTGAACCAGTACAAGGGGTTTACGGACTACAGGCTGATGGGTGAGTGCGGCGGCAATACCGTCATAACCTTCAATCGCGGAACGAGGCTCTTCCTTGACGCCACGTTTGATGAGGCGGTCAGGGATGAGATTACCGGAAAGTTTGACTTCTCGCGTGTGGAGGAGACTCTTCTCCGCATCCATGCGGCGAATCCGAATGCCCGTGTTTTCGTGAATGTGGATCTTGATCCCGATAAGGGTTTCCTTGAACGCAATCAGGATGCCATATTCGTGAATGAGACGGGAGAACGTGGACGTTCGGCATTCGGAGCGTTCAGCGGCTATGATTCTACGCCGCTTGACCCGAAAAACAAACGTGTCAATTGGGCGTATTCCTATACTTCCGAGTCATGGCAGAAATATGTCGATGACGGTCTGCGCCGGTTGTGCGAATTCCTGAAGTCAACGCCCGCCGGCAATATCGTTATCGGGTTCCATCTTGCAGGCGGAATGGATGGACAGTTCGTCCAGTGGGAGTATGGTCCGCAGAATGGACACTTCGACTATTCCGAGGCGAACCGCAAGGCATTGTGCTCGTATCTCAAAGAGATATATGGCACGGATGCCGCACTGCAGAAGGCGTGGGGAGATTCATCAGTTACGCTGGATACGGCCCGCAATCCCTCCGTCGCGGAGTTCAAGTCCCGACAGGCGTTTGACGACCGCCCCGGATTCGGTCGTCGCCTTGCGGATTGCCGACGGTTTGTATCGGTCGGACCTGCCCGTGCGTTAAACCGCTTCGCGCGAACGTTGAAGTCAGCCTTTGGACGTAAGTGTGTCGTCGAGACATGGTATACATCCACGCTATGGAGTCAGGCGGGACGCCTTGCGCTTGACGAACTCGTGAAGGATGGCGGCGTAGATGTTATATGCACCGTGAGCGGATACGGACATCTGCGCGCTCTTGACGGGCCGGGATGCTCCGCCGACAATTCGATTGCGGCCCTCAGTCTGCGCGGGCTCCTTTATGTGCAGGAGATGGATCATCGCACATGGCGCACTCAGCATACCGGCGGATGGATGTCCGAATCGACGGCCATACCCAAGGACGAGAACGAGTTCGCGCATCAGATCCGCCGTGATGCCGGAAGCGTCATTGCCGCCGGAGGAGCAGGTTTCCACTTCTTTGACATGTTTGGGAGCTGGTATCACGGAAGCAAGGTGAAGCCGGTGATTTCAGAGGTGAATGCCATGAACAGGTTCGCGGCGGAGAATGCAGGCAGGTATCCATTGCCAAGGGTCGCGATATTCACTGACGAAAAGGCTCGGCTTCTGCGGGAGAATACATATGACTGCGTGAACGTCCTGTGGCGCACAAGCGGATTGATGCCAGCCATACATTATCTCGCCGATGTCGAAAATCCGTCTTTGCCAGATTACGACCTCATGGTGGTGTGGTCGCCGATAACGATTACGGCTTCGCAAGTCGAGGCGTTCAGGCGCAAGGCGTCACGGAAGGGGAAGTTGCTTGCCATAATCGGCGAGGCTGGATGCGGAAGCCGTGACTTCACCAATACTGCGGATGTTCTGGCGAAATTTGGCCTGAAGGCTCGCCATACCTTCGCATCGAATTGCGAAACCGTCGTTCGTGTTTCTGATGGGACTGAAGATCGGATATTGAATGGATGGCGTGGAATGTCTGACGCATGCGGAATGAGCATAAGGAAAGGTAAACTTGTGCGTCGGTATCAGATCGGGTTTGCGACGGTGGATGATCCCGACGCAAAGACGCTCGGCGTCTGGGAGCGCAGGGGCGGAGCGGCATTTGTGCGCAAGCCGCTTGGCTCCGGAAAGCTTGTCTATATGGCGAGAGAAGGTGGTCTGTCGCCGACTCTTTTGAATGCGCTTGCGCGGAACGTCGGGATTGTGCCGTTTGCGGAGCCGGGAAATGCCACATATGTGGGCAATGGCGTGGCGGTGGTGCACCGTCTCGCCGGACCGGCGCATGTCGACTTTGGCCGACCGGTTATGCTTGTGGATCCCGTAAGCGGTAAAGCGAGTGGCCCTGTGCGCCATTGGCGACCGTCGTTGAATGTCGGCGAAAACGCTGCTGTCGCATATCGCTATCCCATTGACTGAGCCGCTTTCCCCCTCTAACATCCACCGACTGCGCCGGACAGAGTAGTTTATTGGAGACAGGATGAATGCGACGTTAGACCGTTTGCATGTAACCTGCCGTCGTAAGAGGATGGAACTTTATGTGCCATGAAGAAGGATTTTAATGGTATAATTAACGGCTCCAAAGGAGATTATTGGAAATGATAGAATTTTTCGCTGATTCACTGGTAAATGGCTATCTGCAGTCTAGCGCGATGGGTAAAGGCATCGTGATTGTGCAGCTTGCCGCCAGCGTTGTCATGGTAGCTGTGGTCATCGGCAAGGTGAAGGAACTCGCCAAGATAGGTCGCCTTACGCGTCGCGTGAGCCGAGATGTGATGACGGGGCGGGATGTGATGGAGTACTATCTTGCGCGGCATCCGAGCAGCCATTCTCCGATTGAGAACATATATCATGAAACCTGCGAACGTCTCTTCAAGCTTCTTTCGCCCGACACGCGCACTTCGTTTTCGCGTGGGGCGGGTGCGCAGGGTGCGGCGCTTACGCGAAATGAAATTGAGCTTGTGAAATCGCACTGCGAGCACATCCTCGACGAGGAGGAACTTCGCGTTGAACACGGCATGGGTGTCATCGCAACGGTTGTCGCACTCGCCCCGATGCTTGGGCTTCTCGGAACGGTGTGGGGCGTTCTCGACGCCTTCGATGCGATGGGCACCGCAGGTTCCGCTTCGCTCGCCACGATGGCGCCGGCGATTTCCTCGGCCCTCGTCACGACGGTGGTCGGGCTTTTGATCGCCATTCCCGGAGTCTGCGCGTTCAACCGTCTGAATGCGACGGTGCGCAAGCTCGTGTCTGACATGGAAGGCTTCGCCGACGATCTTGTCGGCCGGGTCGCGCTTGAGTTCCAGGCATGATCCGATCAGGTTCCAAGGCAAGGGAGACGCAGCAGTGAGTCGAAGAAGCAGACGCAGAGGCCGTGGCGAGGGGGCGAAGGCCACGATCGACATGAACTCCCTCATTGACTTGACGTTCCTTCTGCTCGTCACGTTCATTCTCACCCTTCCCGCCCTTGAACAGGGCATCTCGATCATGCTCCCGCGTGCGAAGACGGATACTCTGCCGAACAAGAACAACAAGGCCAACACCATCACCGTTTCGCAGACCGGCACCTTTTTCAACAATACGCCAATCACGCTTGAGGCGCTTGAGGGCGAGCTCCTGGCAAAGGTGAAGGATGATCCTGATGTGCCTGTTCTCGTCCGCGGCGATGAACGTCTGACGTATGGCGCGGTGATGGATGTTGTGAAGTTGGTGTACAAGTGCAAGGTCAAAAAGATGGCCCTTGTCACTGTAGAGAAGTGACGTTGCCGGGATCGCTTCGGAGATGGATTTTGAGATTGACAGGTTCTATGAGGAACGGAAGGACAACTGCGCGTCCAATCCGCTGAATCTCCATACAATCCTTATCGCTCTGGGGCTTCATCTGTCTGCGTTCCTGTTCTTCTGGGTGGCCGCAAAGATCATATACCGTGAGCCGGAGGTGGTGATCCCCATCGACATGACCATCGTGCCGCCGTGGGCGGAGCAGGATCCCGACGATCCAGACCCCGATCCGAATCCGCCGCCGGAGGAAAAAACGGAGCCTAAACCCGAACCGAAGCCAGAGCCGAAGCCTGAACCGAAGGTGGAGCCCAAGGAGAAGATTGAGGCTGTGGAGCAGGTGAAGGAAAAGCCGGCGAAGAAGAAATTCAATCCCGGCAAGCTTGTGAAGCATCCAAAAAAGGAGAAGCCCAAGAAGCGGAAGTTCAATCCCGGAAAACTTGTCAAGCATCCTAAGATCAAGCCGCCGCCAAACCTTCCGCGCGGCAAGGGTACGTCCCGCGACAAGCCGCTTTCCCAGGCAGAGATCATGAAGGCACTTGCCGGCGGCGCCAGATTCGGGGTCTCAAACCAGTTGGCGGCCAATGAGGAGCAGCGGTGCTTCTCGCTCATCCAGCGGCGCTTCTATGAATGCTGGACGGACTTCAACTGGTCGGAGAATCTCCGCCCCGTGCATCTGAACGTGAAGTTCGGCGCCGGCGGCAAAATTCTCGGATACAGAATTGTGCGATCCTCCGGGGACGCAAAGGTCGACCAGTCCGTGCTGGCGGCGGCGAAGCGCGCCGGCTATGTTGCGGGCCTCTCCGCCGACTTCCTCAAGAGGTATGCGGAGATCACGATTGAGATGAACCCCAAACGGCAGTGAGGAGTTGGGTATGGGAGGCAGGAAGAAGGACATCCCGTTCGCGCGGCTAGACTTCTCCCGGAAGGAGAGGACGGGATTCGGCGAGACCGTGTTCGGTGCCGGGAAAACCCCCGGGCAGCTTGCGGGAATCTTCGCAAAATTTTCCGAGAGGCGCATGCCTGTGCTGGCGACGCGCGTGACGAAAGAGCAGTTTGATGCGGTCGTCGCCGCTGGACTCACGGTCAGGTATGATCCTGTCGGACGCCTCCTTGTGTCATCGCACAGGAATGGCAGACTGAAGGGCCGTGTGGCGGTCCTCACCGGAGGAACCGCCGACATTCCGGTCGCGGAGGAGTGCGCCGGAACGATCGAGTTTTTCGGCGGCAAGGTGGACCGATTCTTTGATGTGGGAGTCGCGGGATTGCATCGTCTGCTGGGCGTGCTGGAAGACGTGCGCAGGGCGGATGTTGTCGTGGCGGTGGCGGGAATGGAAGGGGCGCTTCCAAGCGTGGTGTCGGGCCTTGTCGCCGCCCCTGTCATTGCAGTGCCGACATCTGTCGGCTATGGCGCCGGCGCCGGTGGCGTTGCAGCCGCGCTTGCGATGCTCAACTCTTGTGCAGAGGGTGTGAGCGTAGTCAATATCGACAACGGATTCGGTGCGGCAGTTGTCGCCTGCCGCATGCTCCGCCGCGTGCGGTAGTGCATTAAAGCGATCCGCCCGCCGTACGGGCGATGGCTGTCAGGCATACAGATACGCCGTCGTCTGCATATCCCGCGTGAATTGCGGCGACGGCCGTCGGGGCCGTCGGATCTCCAAGCGTGAACACAAGCGCGTCGTCTGCTTCGATTTCGCTTGGAAGCCATCCGGCCCCTGCAAATGCCCCTCGTGCGCGAGCAAGGGCCTGTCCCCTGTCCATTGCGAGCAGACCTGAGACGAATTCAGTGGTGCCGCTTCTGTTTGTGTAGCGCAGGGTTTCGGTCATTCCGGCTATGTTGGGAATGAATACCGGCTCGACTATCGTAAGATTTGCCGCCGGCATATGGACCTTCTCCGAAAAGGTGCCGCTCGTAGCCTTGTCGCCGTCAAGCAAGCCTGGGATGTCAAAGCCGAACTCGTCCTGACGGTCTGCGGAGGCGACCCCGGACTCCGCGGTGATCGCCTTCAATCCGGCCTCCTCCCGAACCTCTTTCAGCAGTTCCAGGTTGCTGAGGAATATCGGCACGAACTCCACCGCCGCAACGAGTATCAGGATGATTGCAAGGATGGCTATGGTGAATTCCATCATCGCCTGGCCGGCGCGTTTTCTGTCGGCGTCATATGCCATACGGCGTACCCCCTCCTCGCTCCGTGCCCTTTCCTGGCGGACGACAGCCGTCGGCATCGTTGTGTCCGTGTTCCGAATACCACTTTTCGGCCGCCTGCCGGAATTCCGTACTTTCAAACACCTCCAGCAGGTGCAGATATTGGTTCGCTCCGCCGGGTCTGCCAAGCAGTCCCAGCAGCGAACGAATGTGGCCGAGGTTGGCCATCCCGTATCTTCCTGCCGCACCAGGTCCGAACGGCACAAGACGCGCCCGCGAGAAAACAGGCAGAACGATTGGCGGCGCCATGGCTGTCACCTTGCGCCCGCGAATGCTTCCAAGCACCTTCGCCGCTGCCTGCGCCGTGATGAAGTTCGTCTGCGCAGTGAGGGATGCGAGCGGCACGAAGTCTTCAATCCTGATTGTGGCACTGCCGCCGCACACGCCGTATTCGTCGCGGAACGGAGTCAGCCAGGGGAATCGGGAGAAGCTGAAATCAACGGGAAAATCCCGCCATTCGGAACGGTCGCATATGCACCAGCTGTACTTTGCAAGGACGTATGCATTGGTTGTGAGTCCTTCCGCCGTCACAACGCTTCCGTCAAGGCCGCAGTCTCTTGCCAGATCGACGAGTTCCGGTATATGGTTTCCATACAAGATGCCGGATTCCCATCCGATGCCTACATTGCCGAAACAGGCGTTTGCGCCGGAAAGCATTATCTCCTCCGGGTCGGGAGCTCCAGACGGAACGCTCGGAAGCCGGTGCGCACCGCCTGCATATCGGCAACAGAGCGCACGGAAGTCACGGCTGCGGATTGCTTCGTAGAAGTCAGGATCGGTGCGCGGGTCGACATTCCCCGCTTTCAATATGGCGGCGTTGTCCACCCCGGCGCGGATGCCGTTTCGCAGCACGACATCCAGCATGCGCCTGTATCCGTCATCCGTGAATTCGGACACCAGCCGCGTGACAAGAGTCATGTCACGGGAGACGCGGACTCTGTTTCTCTCCGCGAGATCGTTTGCCGCCTTGAATCCGATGGTGGGTCCGATGAATGCCAGCCTGCCCTGGAGTTGCCCAATGCCGGCGACGGCATTTTCGTTCGACTGGCATACGGCCGCAAGCCTGGCCAGATTCAGGTCCCCGATCAGGTTCAGGGTGACGCCCTGCCATCGTGCAAGGGCGAGTGCGGAGGCGTCGGCGGCATTCTGCAGACGTATCTTGGATCTGGAAGACGTGAACACATCCACGTTTAGCGCGAGCAGGAGCGCAAGCCCCGCAAGAATGAGCACGAGGAATATGGCCACCTGGCCGCATCTGTTCCGCCGGGACGTCATTGCAGATAATCCGGATAGTGCGCCTCGACAGTTGCAGAGGCCGATATTGCGGCACAGTTGTCATCCTGTCCGTTTTTGCCCGTGCTCTTCCCGCCTGATGCCAATGCGCTGAATCCGGAGACGTCCGGACGCATTTGCGTGACCTTGGCTGTGGCGGGCGAATTCCCCGAAGTGGCATGAATGAACGTGTTGCCGTCGCGCCAGAGATCGAAATCGAGTATTGCGTCCGCCTGCGCCTCGTATTCGCTCATGAGATAGTCGTCTATCCTGCGGTAGCGGGACGGGAGCGAGAGTGAAGCATCTCCAGTGTCGGCCCTTGTGAGACACTTTCCCGCGGCCGGCATCGTCGAGAGCCTTGCAATTTTGCGGACCATGAAATCGTTGTATCCGACGGCGCGGGCGCGGGCGCATTTTGCCGCCGCGTTCTCGACGAGAAGCTTCGCCCTCACCCGGTCGGAAAGATTGAACAGCGCCAGAAAAAGGAGAAGAATTGCGATCATGGCGATGATCGATTCCAGCATGGCCTGTCCGCTCCGGCGGTTGGATGTCACAGTCGTTCCGAGCATATCACATCCGTGGTGTGGGTGGCTATCTTCCCTGGCGCCTTCAGGAAGTGTACGGCCGCGCATACAGCGACAAACAGCGCGATGAACACAAGAATGTATTCAAGCGCTGTCTGTCCGCGGCGATATCTGCGCCGCATTACAGCATTGAGTGCGGCGTTCATGGCACAAGTCCGCCGATCAGTTCTCGCCGAGTCTCTTGATTGAGTCTTCGTTGAGGTTCTCTGCAGCGTTGCGCGCGTTCTGGCCTTCCTCTTCGGAGATGGCTTCGGTGGCTCCCGCGACTTTCTTTGCGGTGGCCCGCCCGAAGTAGGTGAACACCGCGATCAGGGATATCGCGATGAGTGCGACGATGATGATGTACTCAAGCATCGTCTGACCTTTTTTGTTCTTTCTTGCATTCATTGTCAGCACCTCCATTTATTCCTATGTGCGTATTGTAGCAGATAATGCGTTTGTTTTGGGGAAATAATCGTCTACGACGGCGCGTACCAGCGAGCGCCGTCGGGCGGTGCCTTTAAGTAGGCATCGCATGTATTCGCCGGTGCGTCCGTTGCCATCCCTCTCGACGCATACGGTCACCTCCTGCCCCATGAGACTGCGCGCGAACGATTCGCGGTTTGCGGCGGCGATCGCCTCGAGTTCTTTTGCCCTTGCCCTGCGGACATTGACGGGAACCACGGGGCGCATCGTCGCAGCCTCGGTGCCTTCGCGTTCGGAATAGGGGAAGATGTGGAGGAAGGTAAAGGGTAATGGGCAAAGGGTAAGGATTGACGAGAGATGATGAGTGGAGGGTGAAGAGAGGAAGGATTTTGTTTCGTTGAAGTCGGCTTCGGTTTCACCGGGGAAGCCGGTTATCACATCGGCTCCGATTGCCAGGCGGGAGCCTAGCCGGTTTCTGGCGTCTGCGCAGAATGCCGCCACATGCTCTATCGTGTATGGGCGGCGCATGAGGCGGAGGATGCGGTTCGAGCCCGACTGCAGGGACAGGTGCAGGAAACGGCAGATGTTCGGATGTCTTTCCATGGCATCCGCAAGTCCGGAATCGCACAATCCTGGTTCTATCGAACCCAAGCGCACGCGGTGTCCCGGGGATTCCAGTTCGGCAAGCGCAGACACGAGTTCCGGGAGGCGGCGGTTTGCGTCGTTGTACAGGCACAGGTTGCATCCGGAGACTACGATTTCGCGAAATCCGGCGTCGAGGTAGGCCCTTGCCCGTGCCAAGACCTGTTCGAACGGCACGGATGACGGCGCGCCCCTGAACGTGGGCACAATGCAGAACGCGCATCGTCCGGAGCAGCCGTCCTGCACTTTCAGGTAGGCGCGCGAAAGCTGTCGGTTTATGGGCGCATCGGCATCAGGAAGGGAAGGGGGGGCGAGATGCGGAGGAATCGGTCTGGCGTCCGGATGGCATCCGATGATCAGCACCTCTGCGTCGGGGAATCGGCTGCGGAGCTGATTGATCTTCCTCTCGCAGTCTCGCTGGGCCTTTGCCGTCACGGAGCATCCTCTGACAATGATGACATCGGGGACGGGTTGCGGAATAGGGCCGTCCTCCGGGGCCGAAGTCAGTTGCACGATCTCCCATCCCGCGGCGGCATACTGCGCCTCCAGGTCGAGAGACTCGGCCCGGTTCAGGCGGCATCCGAATGTAGTGAAGCCAATTGTCATTTGCCGACGATTATAGCATACAGAGTTTGTCTGCGGCCGGATTTCGCGTCAGACCGTGGACTTTGTCGCCTCCCTCAATTGATCCAAGTTTCCAAGCCACGGCGCGGGGAGTTGTGCTATAATCGCGTCCATCAGGCATTTAAAGGTGTTGGATCAGAAAGGATAGACAATGAGAAAGCATTTGGCGATAGATATAGGTGCGTCGTCCGGACGCCACATCCTTGGTTGGGTTGAGGATGGCAGGATTCAGCTGAAAGAAATCTACCGCTTTGACAACTCGCAGGTCGTGCGCAACGGACATGACTGCTGGGACATTCAGTCGCTTGCGCGCCATGTGCTTTTGGGATGCAAAGCCGCCGCAGATATCGGCGAAATCCCCGAGACTGTCGGCATTGACACATGGGGTGTGGACTTTGTGCTCGTTGATGATCGCGGACTTCCCGTCGGCGATGCCGTCGCCTATCGTGACAGGCGTACGGACGGCATGCCGGAATACGTGGATTCGGTGATCCCGTTCGCTGAACTGTATGCGCACACAGGAATCCAAAAGGCGGTGTTCAACACGATTTATCAGCTTGCGGCCCTGAAGAAGGAAAACCCGGAACAGATTGAGAAGGCCGACAGACTTCTTTTCATCCCCGACTATCTCAACTTCGTCCTCACCGGCAGACAGGTGAACGAATATACCGATGCCTCGACGTCTTCGCTCGTCAATGCGAAGACGTGCGACTGGGACCGTGAGATCATTGCGCGTCTCGGTCTGCCGGACAGGATATTCAAGCCGCTTTCCATGCCCGGAACGGTGCTCGGCGGTTTTACGAGTGCAGTGCAGGGCGTTATCGGATATGATGCAAAGGTGGTGCTTCCCGCATGCCATGATACCGGGTCGGCGTATCTTGCGGTTCCGGCTCGTGACGACAAGGCGATCTACCTTTCGAGCGGTACGTGGAGCATTATCGGCGTTGAGAACGAAGTGGCGATTGCAACGCCGGAATCGTGCGCGGCGAACTTCTCGAATGAGGGCGGTGCATGGAGTCGATTCCGGTTTCTCAAGAACATCATGGGTTTGTGGATGATCCAGTCCATCCGCCGCGAGCTGAACGGCGTCGCCTATGTCGAGGGCAAGGGTGGTGAAGCGACTGCGACGGCACTCGCCGGGATATCCGACTGGGAGAACGGCAGAAAGTATTCGTTTGCGGACCTTGAGGCGGCGGCGCGTGCCGCGGGGGATTTCCCGTCCGTGGTCGATGCTGCGGACAAGCGGTTCTTCGCGCCTGATTCGATGACGTCCGCCGTCTGTGCAGCATGTGCTGAGAGTGGTCAGAGGGCTCCGTCGACTGTCGGCGAGCTTGTGCAGTGCGTGTACTCGTCGCTTGCCCGGAGCTACGCGAAGGAGGCGAAGCTTCTTGCGTCTATCACAGGCAGGGAATACACCACACTGAACATTGTCGGAGGCGGGTCGCAGGACACGTACCTGAATGAACTCACGGCAAAGGCAACCGGACTTGAGGTCGTGGCGGGCCCCACAGAGGGAACGGCTATAGGCAACCTTATCGTCCAGATGATAGTCTCCGGTGAATTCAAGGATCTTGCAGAGGCGCGCAGGGCGATAGTCCGCTGAACGAAGCGTCGCATCGATGCGGAGAACAACCGGTCGCCGGACAATGTAAGTAGGTAGACTGCTTGCATTTAGCTGGTCTTGTTGCATTTAATCGATGCGAATTCGCGCTCCGGCGCCTTGAGTGTCCAGTATTTGGCAAACGGGGTGCAAATAGAAACAGCCTGCCTTTGTTGATAGTGTCCGTTATTATGGCAAACTGCGGAACCACTTGACAAAAAAAAAACCAATATGCTATGTTATGTCACAGTTTTTTTTTAGGAGTGTTGTAGATTTCAGTTTTATGAAAAGGATAAGGATGGTTTATCATGCGTAAATTGATTTCGGTAAGCTTGGTTGCCGCAGCTTTTTATGCCGAAGGTGTGATGGCAGATCAGCTTGACGGATTCAGGACATTGTCTGACGATGAGTCAGATGCGAGAGGAGAGGTGTCAGTTTCATCTTATGCGACTGATACAAGTAGTGGAACACTTGTGTATCTCAGGCCGGAACTGAGTTCATTCTGGCATACGGTCACAAACCGTACGATGACGTTGCCTGTGGATTTTCCTCCTGCAGCATCGACGGCGACGTTGACAGTTACCGGCGCTTTCGGCTATACGGAAAAGATTTCGGATATCACAACGCCATTCGTGACTGTGACTCTTCCCGCTGCAGCCCCTTATACCGATGCGCCTGCGACCGAGGATGTTTTCGACTTTACGCTTACCTTTGATGACGGAACGGTTAGGTCCGCCCGACTCGGCCTCATTTCAGGTCTTGGCGCAGGAGGTGAAGGCGCTACACGCTGTCTTGCTCCGGCGACGAACCGGAAATGGTCGAAAATGAACGGATGTATCGCTGTTCCTATTCCGTACGGAATGAAATCTCTCGAAATTGGAGGTGTGGTGACGAACACCGGGCTGAACGGCGCTCAGGGATGGTTCCCGCTCAAGGTTCAAGGAGGTACTAAGGCGACATTGACCGGAGTCCTCGGCGAGGATGTCTGGACGGCGACGCTAAGCGGCGCGGTGATGGGATTTTTCGTGTTTCTGCGTTGATATTCTACATCTAAAAAGGAAAGTAATATGAACAAACTTCTTGGAATTGGGTTAATGCTTCTTCCCGTTGCGCTTTCGGCGGAAACTGCGGCGGAACCGGCGGCGACCCCTGCGGTCGAACGGGTCATCGTCCGTCAGCAGTGGCCGTGGTCGACCGACGTCAAGGTGGAGTACAGCCTTTCCGGCGTTGACGCCGCCAATCCGGTCGATATCACGGTTCGTGCCTTCAACGGCGCCGAGGAACTGCCGTCCGCGAATCTCGAATCCGCGATCACGGGCGACCGCTATGCGGTCACATCGCCGGTGGGCTCGCTCACGATCGATCCCGTCGCCGCGTTCGGCACGGAGCAGGTGGCGCTCGGGAACTTCAAGGTTCAGCTGACGCTGACGCCTTCCGATGAGAACATGAACGACATCATCTACAAGGTTGTGGATCTTGATCCTCCGTACAAAAATGTGGATATTCGGCGTTGTGACTTTTACAATGGCAAGTACGGTAAGTTTGTCACGTCGTACAAGGCTATCAATCAGAATTTTTCGACGGAGCTGGAAGACGTCTTGATTTGGCTTGATGTCACCAATGACGTTTACAAGACGGATAAAATGGTATTTCGTCGCATCCCTGCTGCCGGGAAAAGCTATATGATGCAGACGAACAATGCGTCGGTCAATGACGGTGCAGGCGTCAAGGTTACTTTTTCACGGGACTTCTATATCGGTGTCTACGAGGTGACGCAGGCGCAGATGAATAAGTTTTATCGTTGGTGGGGAAATGACCGCGCATATTCAGCCTATCCGCCCAAAGTAACTGACGGATATTGGAAAGCTCAATATTGCAATAGTTTTGAAACGAATGAAATGTACCGTGCCATGCGTCCTGTGAGTAATATTGGCGTCTGGACGGGGTATGGTCATGCCATTCGTAATATTTCCAACACAAAACTTGCCAGCCACGAGGCCGGTACAGGGTCTTTTGTCGGGAATATGCAAAATAAGACGCAACTCCTTGTTGACTTGCCGACCGAGGCTATGTGGGAATATGCTTGTCGTGCCGGGACGTCGACAGATCTTTATACCGGGCAGGTGCTTAAAAATGGTTCAACATATTACTACGAACGTTTAGATGACATTTGTTGCCAATACCGGATAACGACCGATCGGAATTGCGACTTAAGTGTCGGCTCGGCAATTGTTGGATCCTACAAGCCGAACGCATGGGGACTTTATGATATGATTGGCAATATTTATGAGTGGTGTCTCGACAAGGAGGTCGGTGTCGCCAACTTGCCGGGTGGAACCGACCCGCTTTATGACAGTTCAACATCGAGTAAACATGTTCTACGCGGCAACAGTTGGAACTATAATGTAAATTACAATACAAGCTTCAGCCGAGTGATATATAATGCCAACTATGAGGCCAATACAACCAATAAGGGTTTTGGCATTCGCCTTTGCATTTATCTCGAAAGAAATGACGGAGGCACGTTGTAACGGCGTTCGCCTCTGTCTTCTTGGTGATGAAAGCGCGCAGTAATCTGGCAGTTGTCGCGATCACGTTGAAATGCAAATAAAAATGAAACGTTTAATTGCTCTTGGGTCTGCAATTTTTTCCCTTTCGGTGTTTTCCGCAGAACCTATTCACTGGCGCGGCGGCGACTGGGATTTTTCAGGCGCCCCGAAGGGGGCCCTCTTGACCGACAACGGCGGCTGGTGGGGGCGCAGCGTCTACACGGGCGTTACGTATTCATACGAGGTCGAGCCGGGCAACCCGCGGGATGTGATTCCCGGCGACAAGGAGGGAGCCTTCGGCCGCCGGCTGATCGACGGCAACACGCGCACAGGGTGGCATCGCCCCGTGGGGATTACGAAGGGCCGTCCCGTCGTTGCCGTCTTTGACTTCAAGCGTCCGTGCGTGTTCAACGAAGTGGATCTCATGTCGGAAAAGTCGCCGCAGGCCGAGACGAAAGTCGAGGTTTCCGCCGACGGCACGAACTGGACGGCGTTCGCGGCCGCTTCATGTTCCAACGCCTTAACGCGCCTCACGGCGGAAAAATCGGGACGCGGCAGGTATCTGCGCGTTTCGTACAAGTCGCGCACATCCCACACGACCTACCTCGACGAGGTGCTGGCATGGGGCGAGGGGGAAGTATCGAAAGCCTATCCCGAAAACATCCGGACGATTCCCCGCGGCGATGTTCTGCGCGTTCCCGATGCGCCCAAAGGCGCGGTATCGTGGCTCCCGCTTCAAGATCCCACGGCGAAGTCCAAGGAGCAGTTCGGCCAGCCGATGGTTTCCTTTGCGCCGGATGCGGCGGCGGGCGGGCGGATCCTCATGGCCCGCAACGAGACCGAGACGCGGTATTTCGCCGTCGTGAACGGGACGGAGAAGCCGGTCGCCGTCGCGCTGTCCGCGCCCGGTTTCGGCGGCGGCGTCAAGGCGGAATTGCGTATCGGCGGTCTCGTCCGGACGCAGAAGCCCAAATACAAACTGACCGAGAAGCAGAAGTTCGACATGCTTCTCACCGGCGACGAGCCGGAGGCTGCCTTTGACGCGAACCGCCTCGGCATCATTCCGTTCTTTGCCGCCGGCACGGTTCCGCCGGAGAACTTTCTGAAAAAGTACACCGCCAACCCCGAGCAGATCGCGGGCTTCCCGTCGCGTGTCGAGATCGCGCCGGGCGAATGTGCGGTCGTGATGCTGCGCGTGACGACGGAGGGCGCAGCGCCGGGTGAGCGCAGAGGGATCATGAAGGCCGGTGGGGCCGTGCGTACGGTTGATGTCTGCGTGGTCGATGCGACGCTTTCGGAGGATGAATTGCCGTGGATCTATGCCTGGGCGCCGTTCACGCCGCAGTTTCCGTTTGAGAGTCGGACGCGTTGGGCGAACGACGCGCGCGCTGTCCGCGATCTGGGAGTGACGGCACTGCCGGGATTCCCGAAGAAGAATTCGAAAGTCGACTTCGCTTCGCGCGGCCGCCGCGACAAGATGATGTTTCGTGCCGCCGGCATAAGTCCTCGGCTCGACGGCAAGATTTATAATGCGAAGATCACGTCGCTCGATGAGCAGGGACGCGCGGAAATCGCCGGTCAGCTCGCCAAAGTGCGCTCGCAGGCGACGGAAAGCGGCATCAGACCGCAGCAGGTGTTTCTGACGCTTGTCGACGAGCCCGGAGTGCGCAACGCCAAAATCTGCGGCGAAGTCTGCCGTTTCATCAAGCAGACGGAGCCTGACATGAATATCTACCTCAATCCGAGTTTCTGGGCCGGAACCCGGTTCGCGCCGACGGAGGAGATTATCGACGCGCTCGGGGGATATTATGCGGATTTTGTCGATGTGTCGGTTCCGTATCGTTCGTTGGTGGAATGTAAGCTGGGGCGCAAGGCTCTCTGGACGACGAAACGCCGCGTGAACGCCTCTTATGCGCATCCCGCGCATCGGGCGGGTCGTTCCATCGCGTGGGCGAATTGTCGCTACGGTCTTGACGGTTTCGCCTACTGGTGCTACTTCTGGAATACGGGCGGCGATCCGTGGGATATCCGCACGTGGCGGATCTATTCGTATGAAGTGGACATGGTGCTTCCGCTTGAAAATGGCGTTGCAATCACTCCGGTTTACGAAGAGATGCGCGAGGCTTGGGAGGACTGGCGCATTCTCGCATTGCTTCGCAAGAGCGGCAAGACGGATGTGCTGAACGCACTTTTGGAAGAATTTGCCAAAAGCTTCAGTAAGAAGGACATAGAGTCATCAAAACCGTACACATGTGATTTCCAGAAACTTCGCAATCGGGCGTTGGGCGCCTTCATTCGCAAATAGCACCATCGCGATCTCTGTTGCCTTATTCAGTGGTTGTGCAATGGGTGTAGAAGGTCACATTCCGCGCAATGCAACGCACTGCTGTGTAACCGATTGACGCAGCATAGAAGATTGATGTTGCCTTCCGCGAATTCTAAAACTTCTTAGGGAATCAATGTCCATCAATCCGGTTTCCTCAGGGACGTGGGGGAGGGGGTATTTAGGTGGTACGTTGAAGGTCGCAGGACGAAATGGAGATGCAATCATTGTATATATGCAGGCGCTCCGATTTGGTTCAGAAAATAAATCGTCGTGGAAAGGTCTTCGCGAATGTTGCGGGAAATGTGGATTCCATAGTAATGCGAATGGCTTGACCTCGCCGGTGGTATTCGTCGTTCATTCAACACTTCTTTTTGTCCTTCTCGTCGCCATTGCTTTCTATCTGGTCGTGACGCCAACGGGCGCATTCAAGGGACGCGCAAGTGAATGGCTGGCGGCCGCGTGTCAGATGGACGCGCGGTCGCAGAGCGCTGACACGAACAGCGCCTTGATGGTGTGCATCCGGTTCTCGGATTCGTCGAACACCTTCGAGTATTTCGATTCGAAAACTTCGTCCGTAACCTCAAGTGCGCCACACTCCTTCGTGACGTCGGTGTTGAAGTCGTGGAATGCGGGCAGGCAGTGCAGGAACATCAGCTTGCCGTCGATGTTTCCTGTCGCGCGCATGAGATCCATGTTTATCTGGTAGGGCCTGAGCAGTTTGATGCGTTCGGCCGTCTTGTCCTCTTCACCCATGGACACCCAGACGTCCGTGTATAGCACGTTTGCTCCCTTGACGCCTTTGACCGGATCTTCGGAGACGCGTATGTCCACGCCGTTTTTCTTTGCGACTTCCTCTGCTTCCGCGAGAACCGCCTCATCGGGGCGCAGCGATGCAGGGGCGCAGCAGACGTAGCGTACGCCGGCCTTGGCGCAGCCCATCATGAGCGAGTTTGCGACATTGTTGCGCCCGTCGCCGACATATGCGACCGTGACATCCTTGAGAGAGCCGAAAGTCTCCTGCACGGTGAGCAGGTCGGCAAGGATCTGGGTGGGGTGGTATGCGTCGGTAAGACCGTTCCACACGGGTACGCCAGACCATTCCCTGAGCTCTTCGCAGGTTTTCTGAGAGAAGCCGCGGAAGAGTATGCCGTCATAGATTCGCCCCAACACGCGGGCCGTATCCTTCACGCTCTCTTTCTTGCCGAAGTGGATGTCGGGGCGTGTGAGGTATTCGGCGTCGCCTCCTTCGTCGCGGGCGGCGATCTGCGATGAGTTGCGCGTGCGCGTGGAAGATTTCTCGAAGATGAGCGCAATCTGCTTGCGGCGCAGAAGGTCTCCGCGCACACCGGCGCGGCGACGCGCCTTCAACTGCGCGGCCAGGTCGATCAGGTTCAGCATCTCCTCGTCGGTGAACGAAGTCATCCGCATCAGAGAACGCCCCTTGAGGGAGTCCATCCAGTTCAGCATCTTTCGGTACCTTTCTTGAAAGAAAAAACGGCATTATACCACAACCTGCGTTTATTTTGTGGCGCTTGCGTGCAACGGGCGCATCGACGGGCGAGAAACCGCGATTCTGCTATAATACGCGCCTTGGAGTAGATTGAAATGGCAGACATTCTTTTTTCAGGTTGCCGGAGCGGACGCTTCCCTTTGGAGTATGCGCGTAAGCATCCGGACGAGAGCATCTTCGTGCATGCATACGATTCGTATCAGGCGCGCAAGGTATGCGAGGACAATGGGCGCCGCCGCCACAATGTGGAGGTCATTTGCGCAGCGGGACTCCCGGAGGGCGCCGTGTATTCCGAGGCGTTCTACTATGCGACGTCCAAGCTTGTGAGTGCTGAGCTAGAACTCGATACGCTTCAGGACATGTACCTTCACCTTGCGGACGGCGCGAAGCTCACGACGGAAGGTGTCGATCCGGACACTCTAGGCAAGCTGTTTGGCAAGGTGTCGAGCAGCAGGGCGTCCCGTCGAGCGCCGGTGAAATGCGTCTGCGTGAAGAACGGCGGGCTCAAACGCATCCGCTCGTTCGCCGCCGAATTCGAGGCGTCGGTTCCCGGCGGACCGAAACTCAGGTTCATGTCGCTTCCCGGATGTTTCTGTCATCGCCGTCCCGACGAAGGCGGCGTCTCCCTTGCGGAGGTCGTGTCTAGGGAGATTGCGGAATGTGAGTTCGGCGCGAACGAATCTGTGCCGGTGCTGGACATCGGATGTGGATGTGGACTTGTCGGGCTTCTTGTCTCGGACGCCCTCCGCCGCCGCGGCGTGACTGATGTCCCGTTAGCCTTGCTCGATTCCCACACGCGCGCCATTGCCGCTTCAAAACGGAATGCGGCATCGCATGGAGTTGACGCGGAATGCATACTGTCTGATGTTGGTCTGCCGGAGGGACATCCGCTTGCGGGCAGGTTCAAGATTGCGCTTGCGAATCCGCCGTACTATGGCGAGGGCCGGATCGCAGATCTCTTCGCGGAGATTGCGGCCGGTGCGCTTGCGCCCGGAGGCGTCTGCTGGATGGTCGCCAAGACACCGGACATCATAAACGAGGCGTGCGGCAGGTTCTTCAGGAATGTCGTCGCCGTGAAACGCCGCGGCTACACGGTCCTCAGGGCCGAAAAGGACGCCATGCGCTGAGACATTTCGCCGGAGGAATGCAAACATGTCGTTGAAATGCGGATTGTTGGGAGAGCACCTTGGGCATAGCATGTCGCCTCAGATACATGCCAGGCTAGGCGATTACGAGTATCTGCTGTACGAGAAGACTCCGCATGAGGTGGAGGACTTCCTTCTGCACGGCGACTACGATGCGATCAACGTTACGATCCCGTACAAGAAGGTCGCATTCGCCCTGTGCAGAGACGTCACGCCGATCGCTTCCGAACTCGGCAATGTGAATGTCGTGGTCAAGAGGATGGACGGCACGCTTTTCGGAGACAATACGGACGCTGCCGGCTTCACAAGGCTTGTCGGACTTGTCGGTGCGGACGTGCGCGGCAAAAAGTGCGTCGTGCTCGGCACCGGCGGCGCGGCTATGACCGCGGCGGCGGCGTTGCGCGGACTTGGCGCCGGAGCCGTCGTGCACATATCCCGTTCCGGCGAGGACAACTATTCGAATCTCGAAAGACATTCCGATGCGTCGCTGATAGTGAACGCGACGCCGGTGGGGATGTTCCCGGATGTCGATGCGCAGCCGGTTTCGCTCGCCTCGTTTCCGAAGTGCGAGGCGGTCGTGGATCTCATATACAATCCGTCCCCCACCAAGCTTCTCGCAGAGGCGGAGAGCCGCGGAATTCCGAATATCGACGGCATGCCGATGCTGGAGGAGCAGGCGCGTCTCGCAAGTGCGTACATGAACGCCAATCTCTATCTCTACGGTGCGCCGGGTTCGGGGAAGTCGACGTATGCGAAGCGGCTTGCCGCCGAAAAGTCCATGCCGCTTGTCGATCTCGATGCGGAGATAGAGCGTTGCGACGGAAGGCGCATATCCGAGATATTTGCGCAGGATGGCGAGGCGGCGTTCCGCGCAAAGGAGAAGGCGGCGCTTGAAAGGGTGTCGGCATCCAAAGGCCAGATCGTCGCGCTTGGCGGCGGTGCTCTGCTAGATCCCGAATGCCGCCGGATTGCGGAAAGCACCGGGCGCGTCGTGTTCATGGAGTGCCCGGAAAACGTGCTTCTGGAACGCGTGGCGGCGTCTCAGGAACGGCCTTTGCTTGCCGGTGACGCCGCGGAGCGCATGCGCAGACTCCTCGCCGCCCGCCGAGACCACTATGCCTCGTTCCGCGAACGCATCAGTGCGCCGCAGATGACGGCAGCCCAAGGTCTTTGAACCGCGCGATCTCGTTTAGTTAGTGGAATGCACATCGTTTAAAGCAAAGAAAGAAGGTTAGTCCCATGGCACAGAAGATAACACTTGCAGGAAACATCATCGTCGACAACGTAAAGACGATAACGGCATGGCCGGACAAAGGCATGCTGGTGCCGATTACCGCAGTGAAGCGCGCGCCCGGCGGGGCCGTCCCGAACAGCGGCATCGACCTCAAGACGCTGGACCCGTCCATCGAGGTTGCCGCCGTCGGCAAGGTCGGAGCGGACGACGCGGGCGATTTCGTGCGTGCGTTCATGAGCGAGCATGGGCTGGACGTCTCCGGCGTGCAGAGCGTAGAAGGCGTGCCCACGACATTCACGGACGTGATGACTGTCGAGTCCACCGGCGAGCGCACGTTCTTCAACATGCATGGCGCGGACTCCGCGTTCGTTCCTGAGGATGTGGATTCGGCGAAGCTTGGCTGCGACATCTTCCATCTTGGATATCTGCTCCTGCTGGACGGAATGGACGCAGAGGATGAAGAGTATGGGACAAAGGCGGCCAGGCTCCTTGCGAAGGTCCGTGCCGCCGGAATCAAGACCTCGCTGGACATCGTCAGCGAACAGTCCGACCGATTTGCGCGCATTGTGCGTCCTGCCCTCAAGCACTGCGACTATGTTGTGATCAACGAGGTCGAGGGTGGCCTTGCAACGGGCATCTCGGCTCTTGATGGGGACGGCAAGCCTTCGGAGGCGAATCTCCGCCGCATCTGCGAGTCACTTTTCGATTTGGGCGTTGGGGAACAGGTTGTGGTGCACTGTCCGGATCTGAGCGTGTCGCTTGACCGTGCCGGTCATTTTGCCGCCGTGCCCTCGCTCGAGCTGCCGTCCGGATGGATCAAGGGTTCGGTCGGCGCGGGCGATGCGTTCTGCGCGGGCATGCTGTACGCGTTCTTGAAGGGGATGTCGGCGGAGGAGGGTATGCGTCTTGCGTCCTGCACCGCCGCGATGAACCTTTCCGTTCCGGATTCCGTATCCGGTGCGAAGCCGCTCGCCGAGACGCTTGCGCTTGAGACGCGTTTTGCGCGCAGACGGTGATCGCGCATGTTGGGCCTGTGAACGAAAGGAGTGTGGCGGATGAAACTCAGGCAGGTGCTGGATTGGCTGGAGCGTGAACTGGAGATCGGCAAGTTTGACGACGTGTCGAACAATGGTCTGCAGATCGAAGGGCCGGAGGATGTCGAAAAGGTCGCGTTTGCTGTTGACGCTTCGCTCGAATCGGTGAAGGCGGCCGTAGCCTCGGGCGCACAGTTGCTGGTGGTTCATCACGGAATATCCTGGGGCGGCGGAATCAGACGTCTTGAGGGTGGCGTGTATAATGTCGTTAAGGCGGCGATCGAGGGTGGCCTTGCGGTGGCGGCGTACCATCTCCCGCTGGACGCCAGCAGGAAGTACGGCAACAACTACGAACTGGCCCGTTTTCTCGGTCTGAAGAGGCTCAAACCCGCCTTTTCGTACCACGGTAACGTCATTGGCGTGACGGGCGTCAATCCGCAGGGCGTCAAGGTTGGGGTTTGCAGCGGTGGCGCAGGGGATTTCGCCGAGACGGCCAAGAACCTTGGATGTGGACTCTTCATCACAGGTGAAGCATCCTGGGGCGACGTGATCGCCGCCGAGAACTGCGGCATGGAGATGGTATGCGCGGGACACTACGCAACCGAGACATTCGGCGTGAAGGCGCTTGCCCGCGCTGTCAGGAAAGCGCTGAAGGTGGATGCCGAGTTCCTGCCTCGCGCCACGGCGATTGACATTGACGTGTGATTTCTGCGGCGGCTCCAAAGGATATGGAGATGCAACGAATCTTGAGTTATGAAGACGAACTATCATACACATACCGTCTGGTGCGACGGAAAGAACAAGGTGGAGGAGGTCATTCTCTCCGCCATTGACAAGGGTTTTGACGTAATCGGATTCTCCTCACACTCGACATATCCGGATGATAACGCGTGTACTGTGCCTGTCGAAAAACTTCCGGGATATTTCTCGGAGGTCCGGGAGTTGGCTGCCAGATATTCGGATCGCATACGTGTTCTGTGCGGGGTGGAGGCGGACTACATCCCGGGGACGACAGATCCCGATCGCTCCAGGTATGCGGAATTTGCCCCAGACTACATCATAGGCTCAATTCATTATGTGATTGCGCCGGACGGTGAACGTGTGCCGGTTGATCATACTCCTGAACTTCTGGCTGAAGGCATAGCCGCTCATTTCGATGGCGACGTGCGGGCGTTTCTGCGGACTTATTTTGCGCAGGAACGGGATATGGTGCGCCTCTTCGACTTCGATATGGTCGGTCATCCCGACCTGTGCCGGAAGTTCAACGCCAAGCATCAATATTTCGATGAGAACGCGGAATGGTATCTTGCCGAGTTGAGGCTTACGGCGAAGGCTATTGCCGAATCGGGAAAACTGGTTGAGCTGAATACCGGTGCAATCTCTCGGGGGTGGCTGGACGACGCATATCCATCGGCGACGTTCCGTGCCATGCTGCGAGGGTTTGGAGTGGGATTCGTTCTCAACTCTGATTCCCATTCGGCAGATACGCTTGACTGTGCCTTCGACCGTTTTTCAGCCGCGGAGGATTTTGTGCATCCGCCATTTCTTTAGTCGAGGCCGGATTTGGGCGATTGGTTGCCGATGGCGTGCTACCGCAACTCACGGGTGCATGCCGCGGAGAATGGCAGCGGGTCCACTGCGGTCCCCTGTATTGCCGGTGTCTTGACCGTCCGGAAGAAAATGCCGCTTGGCGTGTGTGATATAATTCATGGACAAAGAAATGGAGGAAAAGGAAATGGCAACGAATAAGAAATCCAGCAATATGGTGATCGCACAGTCCGGAGGTCCTTCCATGGTGATCAATGCCTCGCTCGTCGGAGCGGTGATCGCCGCCAAGAAGGCCGGAGCCAGAATAGGCAAGATTCTCGGTGCGCGCCATGGCATACAGGGGATTCTCGGCAGGGACTATATTGATCTGCGCAAACCGTCTGCAAAGAAGCTTGAGGCGATTGCGCTCACGCCATCCTCCGCTCTCGGCAGCTGCCGCATGAAGCCAAAGGCCGAGGACTGCCGCAGTATATTTGAGGAGTTTAAGCGTCTGGATGTCGGCTTCTTCTTCTACATTGGCGGAAACGATTCCGCAGATGCGGCCCGCATTATCGGTGAGGAGGCCGAGAAGGACGGCTATCCGCTCGTTGTGTACCATATTCCGAAGACAATAGACAATGACCTGCGCAGCTGCGACCATACGCCTGGTTTCGCCTCCGCCGCACGGTTTGTGGCGTGTGCCCTCAAGGGCGACGATCTCGACAATCGCGCACTTGGCGGCGTGAAGATCGATGTCATCATGGGGCGCGACGCCGGCTTCCTCACCGCGGCCTCTGCGCTGGCCCGCGAGAACAAGGGCGACGGCCCCCATCTCATCTATCTTCCGGAACGCCCGTTCTCGCTTGACGGGTTCGTGAAGGATGTTCAGGGCGCGGTGAAGAAATACGGACGCTGCGTCGTGGCCGTCTCTGAAGGCATTCGCGATGAAAGCGGCGAATCCATCGGAGCCCGTTTCGCCGGCGGCGAAACGGATTCCCACGGGAATGTCCAGATGTCCGGAACCGGTGCGCTCGGCGACTATCTCGCCAAGTACTTGAAGGAGAATACGGAGATTAAGCGTGTCCGCGCCGATACATTTGGGTATCTTCAGCGTAGCTTCCCCGGAGTCGCGAGCGATGTGGATGTTGAAGAGGCCGGAATGGCGGGCTATGCCGCTGTACAGGCCGCGCTTTTGGCGGCGAAGGGCATTGACGGCGTGCCCGTGAAGGGGACTATTGGCATCGGGCGCGCCAAGGGCAAGAAGTATAGGCCAGAGTTCACGGCGCTTCCGGCGCAGGCGGCGGCAAAGTTCACGCGTTCGATGCCCGACAGGTATATCGCGAAGAACGGGCATGATGTCACAAAGGCATTCATCGATTACGTGAAGCCGATTGTCGGAGATATTCCGCATTGCGAAATATTCTGAAGGCATGGAGGCGATAGACGACTTGAATAATTCTGTCGATGTAATCTCCCTGGAAGGGGTCTCTTTTTCCTATAGACCGGAGTGTGAGGTCCTGAAAGACGTATCGATCTCCGTCGCGCGGGGGGAGCAGGTCGCGTTGATAGGTGCAAACGGCGCAGGGAAATCCACGTTGCTCAAGCTTTTTGTCGGGCTTGTTTCCCCTCGGTCCGGGACCGTAAAGGTGTGCGGCATGCCAGTGGAGCGCGCCAATCTTGCCGCCGTGCGACGTGTCGCCGGATATGTGTTCCAGGATGCGGAAAGTCAGCTCTTCCTGTCGAACGTCTGGGAGGATGTCGCATTCGGCCCGAGGAACGAAGGAGTAGACGAATCTGAGGTGCGTCGTCGGACGGACGATGCATTGGCGTCTGTCGGCATTTCGCATCTCTCCACTGAGCACGTCTATAGGTTGAGCGGTGGACAGAAGCGGCTTGCGTCCATAGCGACAGTGCTTTCGCTGCGTCCCGAGGTTCTGCTTCTGGACGAACCGACGCTCGCCCTTGATCCGCGCAACCGCCGTATGGTGATTCATGCACTGCGTGAGTTGCCGTGCGCAAAACTCATCGCTACACATGATCTAGATTTTGTTCTTGATACATGTTCTCGTGTGCTGATGATGTCAGAGGGAAGGATTGTTGCGGCGGGTACGCCTTCTGATGTCCTTGGCAACCGTGGGCTTCTCGAAGCCAATGGTTTGGAGCTACCCCTTTCCTGCGTCCGCTGAAAATCCCAAAAGGGGAGACATGCGGATCGGATATGCCTGGGTCCTTGCTTGTTTCAAGTTGCGATAAAATTGTAAAAATCAGGGATGATTTATTGTAGCGCCAAGATTTCTTTTTTGTGGTTGAAAAAAAAAGTTTTTGATACCATGGCTACCAATCAAAGAAAGGATTCTATCCCGCCTATGGGATAGCAATGAAAATGCGTTTGAAATTTTCATTAGGGTGTACCAGAGTTTAGCCCATGGAGTATCTCGATAGTTGCCGAAGTGGTAGAAAAGTGTCTGCCGATAAAATCTTATCGGTCAGAGGGTTGTTGTTTCTGTCGTTGGTGTTTGCGGCATCATTTCAGGTGGTGGCGGAATTGCTGCCGCCGGAGATTGGGTTGGGCTGGACGAACGGCTGGGTCCGGGAATGGCACAGGGAAGTGCCAGGACTCAAGGTCTGTGATTCCAGCAAAGAACTTTCTGATGGATTGACCCGTGTAGTGCGGCGATGGACATGGGAAGGGACAGTTCCGCTGAAGCAGGTGACTCTTGGCGTAAAGTATCGCATATCGGGGAATTCTCGTCGTCTGAAGCCGTTTATGCCTGGCATACTTCTCTATGGCAATCCATCAAACAAAGGCCGTGCCGATGGCCGTGTTCCGGTGTTTGCCGGCGAAAAGGGCGAGTTTGCGATTTTCGAAGAGCACCGTCTGCCGATGCCGTTTGCATTGCTTGAGGATTCTTCAACCAGGGAGTTCTCGGCAATTCATGTGCTTCCGTCTCCGATTCGGGGAGAAGAGCGCGAGGATCTGTGGTGGAGCCTGGGTGTCGAGGTTGTCGATGGCGGCACCGATATCGTAATGCTGTCTGGACCTGTAGGCTACAACCGACGGCGTTCGGTTGTGAAGGCGCGCCAGCGCAAGGCCATGGTCTATGACAATGCCTACATCACTCTATATCCGGGACAGGTTGTTGAGAAGACTTTCTGGATCCAGACCGGGCGGTCTGCGGAAAATGCATTTGGCTTCGAAAAGGCGCTTAGAGCATCCTTGGACATCTTCAAGCCTTATGACGCCACGAGATATGCATCGATGGATGAGATTGTGCGGTCGAAGAGAAAGTTTGCTCTGTCGCGCTGGATTGAAGGCCCCGCCCATGGTGCCTGCGGATTTGACATGTACGACCTTCGTTTCGAGTGGAGGCATCTCACGCTCGGGTGGTGCGGATGCGCCGCGACATGCGGCTATGCTTTGCCGGTTCTTAATCTCGATCCGGACGATTGGGTAAAGGCGCAGCGTTCGTTGGATTTTCTGTGCGACGTTTTCACGGATACGGTGGAGACGAACGGTCTGTTCCGTGTCACGTTCGACATGAAGACAGGGGAGACCTACGGTGCTGACGCGGCGGCGTACGACAAAAGAAGGGGGGATCCCGTTTCCTGCGGACAGGCAATTTATTCCATCCTCAAGGCGATACGGTTTGCGGAGAAGCCGGAAGGTCAAGGGCGGCTGAACACTACAAAATGGCGCAGGTTTGTTGAGAAGGCGGCGGATGCAATGGCTTCTGACATACTCCGCAAAGATTGGAAGGAACCGCTGTCCACAGGGCCTGGATTCATGGTTGCGCCGCTCACGGTCGCATTTGAGATATTCGGGAAAAAACGGTATCTTGCGGCGGCAAAGAAACTTGCAGCCGTGTTCGAACGCCGCTATTTCGGATACGATGAGGTTTATTGGGGCGGAACGCTTGACGCCTCATGCGAGGATAAGGAAGGCGCATACGCGGCGTTTCAGGGATATGTCGAACTGCTCCGCCACGCCGTCAAGGTAAAGGATGCCGCCGCCGAGCTCAGGTACTCCCGCCTTGCCCGTCACGCGATGAACATGATGCTCACCTACACCATGGTGTGGGACGCAACCTATCCGCCGGGACGTCTTAGCGACCATGCGTTCAAGTCCACGGGATGGACGGTTGTCTCCGCCCAGAACCAGCATCTTGACGCTTTTGGCGTGTTGACGACTCCTGAGATATGGTGGATGGGCGATTACCTGAAGGATGATCGACTGAAGAAACTTGCGAGCGTCATGTACCGCAGCTGCTTTCAGCTTACGGATTCGTCAGGCTCTCTGGGAGAACAGATCCAGCAGACGAATTTCGCTCAGCAGGGCGACATGAGCGACGTGCGGAAGCTGCGCGGAGGATATGCCGAACGATGGACGGTGTTCTGGCTGACGGCGCATTTCTTGAACGCCGCCGCTCAATTTGCCGAAATGGGAGTGGATCTGTGAAACGTTTCAGCCATACAACAGGAGGAATACAATGAAGATAATCTGCACAAACTTGCCGACATCCGCGAGTGCGTTGCTTCTCATGTCTACCATGGGATGCGTTCCGCTATTGGTGAATGCGGGTACCGCGACATTGCTTCCTGCTGCCGACAACCGCGGCGATTCGTTCTATACCGCGTCAAGTTGGGATCCTGCCGTCGCTCCAAACAAGCAGGATGGAACCCAGAATCCTGATGGCGCTGACACGGATTTTGTGGTCTGCGACAATATAAGGCTAGTGCCGCACGAGACTACCGTTGAGTATGTGTTCGGCGGCAGATCTCTTTCGGTGGGTGCGGCAGACCGTTCGTCAGGCGGCATATTCAAGCAGAAAGGCGACAGGCGATACATTTCGTTTTCCGACGTGCGCCTTTACAAAGGATCATGGGAGCAGCACAATAATAATTGGATGGGACTCAAGGGAGATGCCACTGTCTATTCTCCCGCCTCGGATCCTTTTGTGTTCAGATTCAAAGAGCAGTTCGAAAACAAGTTGAATTTCCGATTTCACGGAGACAGGAATTCTGCGGTAAGGATTGATTGGATAGCAGAGCATTCCAATAAAAAGCCGATATATCTGCAGGCCGATCAGTCAGAAACATATTCCGGCTCTTGGATCATAGGGACAAATGTCTACATATACGCTTTCAAAAGTTTAGACTTTGGCGGAAACGAGACTTCGGCAATGCAGTTCGGCAAGCCGCTTGAGGATTTCAATCCTGCGGCTCTGGTCATGGAAAAGGGTTCTATGCTACGTTATGAGCTTGGCAATCCCCGTAAATTCGCCGCCAGCGACAATCGCGGGCTTACGGTGGACGCGGAAGGGGGCTTTGCCACCTATCGTCTCGTGAATGGATTCAAGCATGACTTTGGATGGCCGATTGCCGGAAAAGGAGCATTGAAAATTACAGGGAATGGAACTTTCAATTTGCGGGCATCATGCGGTGTGCAGTTGTGTGTGGAAGAGGGGCTGACAAAGCTGACGCTCTGCGACGGCGCTTCGATAACTGCTGCAGGCGGCCTACTTCTCCGTGATGGCGGGATGTTCTCGCTGGAGAAGGATACGGACCGCGTAACTGTGCACAATATTGATGCGGCAAATGCAATGATCAAGCTTCCGGTTTCGGCAGACGGCAAGTCCTGCGCACTGCTGCGCCTTGCCGGGAATGTGAATCTTTCGGGCGTGACTTCAATAGGGTTTACTCAGGTGCCGTTGGTTTCCGAGAGAATTGATGTTCCGGTCATCGCAATAGACTCTTCGGTTGAAAGAGTCTTTGATTCAGACGATTTCAATCCATACGGAGTTACTGGCGCACAGTTGCCGAATGCGTCCGGAGTGAAGGTTGTGCGTGATGCGGAGACAGGGGATCAGATTGTGTATGTCACATTGATTCCTTGCGTCAAGACCTGTGTGTCAGACGGGAACTCCAATCCCGGGCATTTTGCGGCATGGGCATGGGGTGATAAGAGCATTGATCCGGCGGTCGGGGACGGGAACAATTATCTTACGTGGAATACGCATATCATGCACAATGGAGAAGGTGAAGAGTTTACAGTCCCCGGGTCGTCTCTCATACTGTACAATCCCACAAAAGAGGGCTTTTCATTCAACCTAAGGCATAAGAAGACAATATGTCCACATCTTCTGGCGCTGGACAGATCTATTGTGGAAGCATTCAGTTATTATACCGGCAATACGCCTAACAAAGGACAGCCGCACGAGTTGGCGGGACATGTTGAAGTGCAGACTACGCCAGGGAACAAGTTTACGCTTTCGGCAAAGCGTTCTCAGATCAACGTGAGCGCGTGCATTACAGGAACGGGAACGATCCATGCGCGGTCGGAGTCCAGACTTTATACGCCGCAATGTACGGTTCAGGTGATGAGCGTCAATCCTGAATACCGTGGATATTTCCATGCGTACAACAGTGTCGATGTCGTGACCAACACCATCGCCTTCAAAATAGCGGAGGAAGGCAATCTGGGCGGTAATCCGCACGTCTTTTCGTCTGATGCGTTCCGCCTTGGATACGGGTGCATATTCATGCCATCGGCAGAAGTGACCATTGATGACGGAAATCGGGGTGTTACGTTTGCCGCATCGACGAATGTAGAGAGCACGGTCAGGACAGGGCCTATCCTCGATCTGGCGTATGACTTCACCGTAAAAACTCCGGTCGTGTTCGAGTCCGGTGAGCTTGTGAAGACAAATTCAGGCACTTTTGCATGGGGACTGGCAGGATCGACAGTGTCTGAAGGAACAAAGCTGTCGGTGAAAGGCGGTGCCGTTAAACCTCAGGGCTTCAATGCCTTTGGCCCTATGGAAATCGCATTTGCGAAAGGAACTGTGCTTGCGATGGACTTCCCGTTGGCCGAAGACGATTCAAGATCCGCTTATGGTGTCGATATGCGCACTGTGCGCATGTCGCATGCCGATGAAAAGTTGGCCGTGCGTCTTGAAGCGGATGATGTAATTTCTACAAGATCCGTTTCGGTGCCGCTTGCAACATTCGCCGATTCGGCGTCTGCGGAGGCGTTCGTTGAATCTGTCGTCATATCCGCTCCCTGCGGTTGGAGAGTGGAGCTTTCTGTGTCTGCGCAGACGATTGGCGATGACAGCGTCGCTACACTCAAGGCCGATCTCGTGAAGACAGGTTCACGTATCATAATCAGGTAAAAAGGGAATGTTGAAAATGTTTTGCAGATTGTTTGTTCTTGGGGGAATCTCTGTCGCCTTGTCTACAACTTCCTTCTCGGCATCCAAATTCATTCTTCACGGCTGGGATCTTTCGGATACTCCGCCTGATGTGGTCGCCGCCAATATCGACAAGTTTGCAGGATTGCCTGTCGATGGAATAACGCTTCATGTGCCGCCTACAGTACAGAAGGATGGCACCACCATACATTACCGATCCATAATGCAAGATCCTCCGTGGCTGTATGAAAGTCTTGAGCGATACGAGTCTTCGCTGAAGAAGATTGCTGCGCACCCAGCCATAAAGGAGTCGTTCCTGAACTGTTTGTGGCTTTACAATCACGGCAACCGGCTTGATTGGCGGGATGATGCCCAATGGCGGCGTTTTGCCGGAAACATGCGCATGTTTGCGCGTCTGGCGAAGCGTTGCGGACAGAAGGGTTTGTTCATAGATGCGGAAGACTATTCCAAGGAACGTCAATTTTACCGTCTCCCTCACGAACCGACATATGCTGAATGTGCCCGTCTGGCGCGTCAGCGCGGGCGTGAGGTGTTTTCCGCCGTGTTCGAGGAGTTTCCAGATGCGGTTGTCCTTTCGTTCTGGTTTTTCTCCGCCTGCCGCAGTGCTCTCGGAATGGATGACCCTGCTGCAGCCGTGAGTGAAGCCGGTCAGCTCTGGCCTCATTTCATAAATGGAATGCTTGACGCGATGCCTATGTCTGCGACCTTGGTTGATGGCGATGAGTGCGCTTACAAGTATGATTCCCGAATCGCTTTTAACGACGGTGCGATAAAGCAGGTGATGCGATCCATCCCGCTGGTCGCCCCGGAGAATCGCGATAAGTTTCGTGCCAGGATGCGTGTCGGCTTCGGTCAGTACATCGACATGTACGTGAACGACAAGAAACCGGGAAGTTCCTGGTATTTCGGTCCGGAAGGCGGTTCCCGCCTGGAGCACTTCCGCCGCAATCTTTCGGATGCTGCGCATACGGCGGAATATGTTTGGATATACGGCGAAAAACTTTCCTGGGTTGAATGGAAGGATGATTCCAGCGTGAAGATCCGTCGTCGCTATAGCCGCAAAAAGACATGGGAGTCGGCATTGCCGGGCCTTTCGGATGTGCTTGCGGAGCTGCGTGATCCAATAGGTGCGGCGGTGGCGAAAGCCAAGCAGTTGAGGTCTGACGGGTGTGAAAATCTTTATCCTGTAAATGTCCGCAAGAAATGGACATGGTTCGACAAGAAGAAAAGCGGCGGAACCTTCACGGCGGTGGCGGGGCGAGATTCAAGCCTTTCGACCGTTGAAGCAACAGGGGTTGAAAACGGCGCTTGGCATGTGCCGATGGATTCTGTGCGTGAAGGGGATGCATACGTGGTTGATTTGTGGATTCAAGGCGAATGCGATGGATACGCCGAGGTCATTTGGCGAACGGGTAAGGCTCCGTTCAACTGGAAGTTGGGAAGGTTCCCGATTCCCGTGTCCGAGCAATGTAAGGATGGCCGTCGCAGATGCACCAGGATACTCCATGTGCCTGTTGGCGTGGACGGGTTGATGTTCAGGATCAATGCAGAGCGGATGACGCCGGGATCAAAGGCGTCATTTGAGGATATCGGGATATTCAAGATCAAACCGCCGCCACGACCTCCCCGTCCGCTGTTCGAGAACGGTGGTTCGTGCTGGTATATCGCCGTGCCGGACGGTGCACCCAGGCCTGTACTGTATGCGGCAAGTGAGCTTGCGGATGTGGTGCATCGGATATCGGGTGCTGAATTGAAGACCATTTCAGTCAAGGAGGCACCGAAAACGAACGTCATCCGGCTGGTTCAGGACGGGAACAGTTTGGCGGATTCGTTTTCCGTGGACACCGCTCCGGGCAAGATTGAGCTCAAGGGGTCATCGCCTCGCGCCGTTCTTTTTGCCGTTTATGCATTTCTGCGGGATCGGCTTGGGGCGCGTTGGTATTGGCCAGGAAAGGATGGAGAGTTTCTGCCGCGCCTTTCGGTCTGGGATGTGGAAAAGTGGCATAAAGAATATCGGCCGTTTTTTGGATACAGGGAGATGTCCATTTGCGGAATTCCCGGGCATCGCCATGAGGATACCGAGCGGTGGTTCCCAAAGGTTTTTCTCAATTGCGGGTTGAACACCCCTAAACTGAGGGAAGAAATAGGACTCGTTGTTCGAGCCCATGGACACAGCGTATCCTTGCCGGAAAACATGAAATTGAGGGAATCGCTTTTCTCCAACCATCCTGAATGGTTCTCGATGATCAACGGGAAGCGCGACATAAAGGGGATCGCCGGATGCTGGAGCAACGAGGGATACTTCAATTATGTGGTGGACAAGCTGTGCGCAGATATTACCAAGAATAAAGCCAGTATCGCATATTACTGTACGGCGGACATCATTCCGCGTTGCGAGTGTGAGCAATGTACGCGTAATCCGGACAAATCGGTACGTTGGTGGAATTACTATGCGCGCATCATCAAGTCCGTAAGGAAACGCATTCCGAATGTGCGTTTTGCAGGATTGGCATATCAGGAATACCGTTCTGTGCCTGGAGTTTCGGTGGAGGATGTGGATTTCGTGGAATATTGCCACTACAACCGCTGCTATTTCCATCCGTTGGATAATGGCGCATGCGAGATGAACGTCAACTCCATGAAAGAGTTCAGGAAATGGGGCGAGAAGGCACCCTTGAGTTTCTATGGATATGAGTTTGACGTGTTCAAACAGCCCATGTACCTTCCTTTGTGGAACGTGTTTGCGGATGAGATGAAGGTCTATCGCAAGATGGGACTTAAACGGGTCAAGACCGAGTATCCGGTCAATATGCACAGGCTTATGAGCAAAAAGGACCCTTTGCCGAAATCCGGCATTCTGCAGTATGCGTCGCGTCTTTCAGCCTATGCGTGGGCAACACTTGCTTTCGACCCGGATATTGCGCCCGAATCCATTGTGGATGATTTCTGCCGCAATGTGTATGGCAAGGGTGGCCGACACATGGCTCGCTACCACAGGCTTTGGGCCGATGCATGGGGGGCTTCTCCCAAGCACGTGACGTATTTCTTCAATGCTCCACGCAACTTTGCCGACAGGTTTATGTCCAAAGATCTGGAAAAGAGGATGGGAGAATGTCTTTCTCTCGCGGCAAAGGCGGCAAAGGGGGATGCTCGCGCCCTTTCGGAGATTGCCCTTGATTCGGAATGCTTCAAGGTCTGGTCGGTCGCGGCGGAAGAGGCAAGGAAGGGCGTCATGGTTCATAATCTGGATTTCCGGTCTGGAGACGATGCGTTCAACACTGTCGGCTGGCTGGAATCCCGAGCGAGGGTCGGCAAGGCGCAGCCGACGCGCTTCAAGCTGTACAGGACAGAAAAGGCTCTGCGTATACTTGCGGAATGCACTGAGGCTGACATTGCCAAATTGGATCGAGGGACCGCAAAGAACGACACGCACAATTGGGAGTCCCCTACGATCGAGATGTTTCTTGACGTTGGGGACGGAAGTAGTATGCAATTTGCCATCACTCCGGCAGGAGGGGTTTGGGATGCAAAAAATGGGAATGTGGCATGGAATGCTGGTGTGTCGGTGCGTCCGTCAATCAATGGGGATCAATGGCAGCTGGACATGACAATACCGTACAAGGGGCTTGGACGCATGCCGGTGAAAGGGGAACGCTGGAAGCTGATGATTATCCGCAACGCCGACAAGCTTTCCGGATTCAAGTCTTGCGGTTGGCCAATCAATGCCCATCGCGATTACAGTTCTGCGGCGACGTTGGTATTCAAATAGCACATGCAGAATATATGGAGGTGCAACTGCCTTTGTGGCGATTGCGCGACGCGAAACAAGATTTCTTTTTTGTGGTTGAAAAAAAAAATGTTTTTGATACCATGGCTACCAATCAAAGAAAGGATTCCGTTCCGTTCATGGGATGGTAGTGCGGTGGTTTATGAAAAGTCTGGTGCTGTTCTTGGTCGCTTGCGCCTTGTGTATTCAAGGTGCTGAAAAGTCCTGTGCGAAATACATAGCTTTCGCATGGGAGTTCAACAGCGACAGTCCCGAAGTTTTGCTGCGTTACGCCGACGCATTCGACAAGACTCCGCTTGACGGCGTTGGCATCAACCTCAGATCGAGCGCCGTCATTGACGGCAAGCGAGTGCGCCTTAACTACTACAACTTCATGCACGATCCGGCGTGGCCCAAGGAGGCGTTCGCGAAACAGATTCCGCATCTTAGGGAGCTTGCCAAGCATCGTTCCATGCGCCATTCGTTTTTGAGTTCGCTCACCGCGCCGTACGAACGCCGTATCGACTGGACGGACGACGCCGAGTGGGCGCGGCTTGCCGAATCGATGCGCACGGTCGCGTGGGTCGCCAAAGAGAGCGGACTTAAAGGCATGAAGATCGACCCCGAGGATTACCGCAAACTCAAGCAGTTCTCCCGCCGCGCCGGTGAAGCGCCGTACGATGAGCTTTGCGAAATCGTCCGCCGCCGCGGACGCGAGCTTTTCGCGCCGGTCTTCGAGGAATATCCGGATATTACGCTCCATTTCTTCTGGTTCTTCTCGCATCTTGAGCATTACACGAAATACGACCGCGCCGATGTAACGGCCATGTGCCGCGCCGACGAGAATCTCTGGCCGGCGTTTCTGAACGGCATTCTCGATGTTCTTCCCCCCGGCGCGGTCATAACCGACGGCGACGAGGACGGCTATCATCATACGGCGGCGAAGAACGGTTTCCGCAACGGCGCGTATATGTTCCATTCGCTCTATCCGCAGCTGGTCGCGCCGGAGAATCTGGATAAGTACCGCCGGCAGGTGCGCTACGCTCCGCCCATCTACACCGCGATGTATACGAGCAGGGAAGGTTCAAACTGGTACAAGCCTCCGACGGAAGGATCACGGCTTGAGACGCTCAGGCGCGACCTTATTCAGGCGAGCGACGTTTCCGGCGGCTATGTATGGTTCTGGACCGAGACCCACCCTTGGGTCAAGCGCGCTAAAAACTGGAAACGCGGCGATCCGCGTATCCTTGATACGACCTTGCCGGAGGCGCTGCCGGGACTCTTTGAAGTTATGGAGTGGGTCAAAAATCCCGTCGCTTTCTATGACCGCAAGGTTGCGGAGCTCTCGGCGAAGGGGCAGCTTGTGAATCTTGCCGAGACGGATTCGGTGTCGGTCTCCAACGGCTATAAGACCGTTTCGCTCAAAAATGTGAAGGGCGGCGAATACTACGGCATCGCCTTCGATGTCGCGCCGGACGCGAGCGCCCGCGTCAACGTGTTTGTCCGCGACGCGAAGGGAAAGTATGTGCAGCCTTCCATCAACATGATCTATCCCCGCGACGGCCGCGGAGTCGTGCGTATTCCGGAAGGCGGAGCGCGCGGTACGATTGTTTTCAGCGCCAGGAATCCGGCAGGCAGAAAGACCGTATTCGAAAATCTGCGGGTGTATCGGCTTTTCCGCGAAGAAAAACCGGCGAAGGCCGATCCCGGGGAGATCAAAGACAAGCCCGTAAAGGAGAAGAAGTAAATGACCACGAGACGCTCTTTTCTTTCGGCTTTCGCGGCGACTGCCGCCATGCCGGCGTTTTCGGCTCCGCTCGGCGACTGTCGGCTTAAGGTGGGAATCGTAAGTGACACGCATTTAAGTCCGCCGGAGGTCCACAACAGTCAGGGCGCGATCAATATGTTCAAGCGCGTCATCACCTTTTTCCGCGACCAAAAAGTCGATGCGATAATGATCGCCGGCGACCTGACCAACGGCGGACGCGCGGCGGAATTGCAGAAGACGGCCGACTGCTGGAAGGAGGTCTTCGGGTCGATAGATGCCGGTCCCGTCAAGGTTTTCGTGACCGGCAACCATGAGCACAATTATGCCAAGGATGCGCCCAAGGTCTGGCAGGAAATCTTCGGCGAGCCGTGGTCGCCTTTCTTCATCAAGGAAGTGAAGGGATATTCGTTCGTCGGCGCGCACTGGGCGGCATGGCGTAATGAAAAGGCGTTCCGGGCTTTTCTCGACGCCAACCGCGCGAAACTCGCCGGCGGCAAACCGTTCTTTTTCGCCCAGCACGCCCATCCGCAGAATACGTGCTACGGGACGTGGACGTGGCATCAGGCCGACGGCGGCCCGACCCACAAAGTGCTCGCCGACTGGCCCAACGCCGTCGCGTTTTCCGGTCATACCCATTATTCGATCACCGACCAGCGCAGCGTCTGGCAGGGCGCGTTCACTTCGCTCGGCACGGCATCGCTCAGGTGGCTTTCGCTGCCTTCGGGACGAGAAAACGGCAAGGGCTTCAAGAGTATCGGGCATCGGATGTCGGATGTCGCCAGCGATTACGGCGGGGCGCAGGGAATGCTCATGAATGTCTATGACGATTACATGGTTTTCGAGCGTTGGGATTTTTCCCGCCAGGAAAAGCTCGGCGACGACTGGGAAGTTCCGGTTCTGCGCGGCAAGAACGATCCGAGGACTTATTCCTTCGCGAGCCGCGCCGAAAAATCGTCGGCGCCGGAATTTCCCGAGAGGGCGGAGCTTTCGCACAAACTCCACAAGGGACGCAACCCGAAGAAAGAGCCGGAAGATCAGATTATTCTGACGTTTCCGACCGCAGTCTCGCCGGACGATCTTTCGCGGGTCATGGATTACGAAGTCTCGGCGGAACTTTATTCCGCCGATGTAGTCCTTCCCTGGCGCATGAAGCGCGTCTATCAGACCGGCTTTACGCGTAACCCGCGACACGTGACGCCGACGCAAAGCTGCATTTTCGGCATCGGCGAACTGCCGCCGCCGCCGTTCCGCTTCCGGGTGACGCCGCGCAATTCCTTCGGCAAATGCGGAAAGAGCCTCTTTCTGTATCAGCGCAAAGCGCTTATTGAAGATCCTTCAACGAAAGGAAAAAAATGATGAACATCTCGAAACTTCTCGTTGCAATAATTGCCGCGTTAGGAGCCTTCGCTTTGACGGCGGATCCTAACGTCGCATACACGGAAAACGCGACCGTCGCCGACGCGCTGGCGCTTGACGGCGAATACATAATTGATGTTGCCTCCGGCGTTACCGTAACCTATACCGGCGAAATATCCGGCACGGGGCCTTTGCGCAAAACCGGCGACGGAATGCTGGTGTTGAATCCTGCTGGTGGAGATAATGCATTTACGGAAGGTGTGCAGATTTCGCAAGGTGTAATTCGTGCCGATACGGCAGGGGCGTTGGGTACCGGTGAGATATTCCTTGACGGAACGCTTACAGCGAAGGACAGCAAGAACAGAACCTATGGTTTCCGGCGGCAGATTTTCTTCAATGCCGACGGCGCCACCTTCAACAACAAGATTCGGATTGAAGGGTATGACGGAGCCAGCAGTTATTCATATTTGCAGGCATTCATAAGAACCGATGTCAAGACTGTTCTCTCCGGCGAGATTGATCTGAGTGCGTTGAAACAGTATACGGTAGGATGCAACGCCAATTTTTCAAGCGGTACATCAGCGCCGTCTTCCGCATTGCTCCATTTCACCAAAGGGGTGTCATGGCCGGGGAAGACGCTTCGCGTGAATGCGTACGGAGATGTCCGTTTCGACGGACCTGTTGTTCTGGGGTCGATGACGGTCGGTTACAACAGTGCATTGGGAGGGGATATCATACTTGCTTCCAAAGAAAACAAGATAACTAACATTTCGCTCAATCGCGCAAATATTGTTGCCGCCGATGATTCTGTTATTTCAGGAACGGTATTTTCGGTTTCAAGAGGATTTTCAAGCCAGTCGTATTCGGCGCTCAATCTTAGCGGTAAAAACCAGACACTCGCTTCGCTTCAGTATGACAGCGGCAGTGCAAAAAACTATTACAGCGATAAATCAGTCTATATTCTTTCATCGGATCCGGCGTTTCTGCGCTTGATCGGAGAGGGAACGTCGCGTACAAGCTATCAGACGCTTTCAGGAAAGGTTTCGCTGGTGGTCGATGCCGCCGATTATCCAGACTTTACTCAGACATTCGCCAATCGCGCACATACGACGAGCGGAACCTTGTCGGTCTCCAACGGAACGCTCGCCGTAACGCTCGGTGCGACGTTCAAGAATGTCGGTGAAATCCATATCGGCGAAAACGGAACCTTGACGGCGGACGCCTCTTCGGTGCTTTCGGGTATGTTCCTCGGCATCACCAACATGGTGGTGGACGGAAATATGACTTTGGGCGCAAACATTTCAAATCCGTTTACGGATGAAGTCATCGATCTTACGCTCGGTGGGAACGCCGCATTGACGTTGCCGCCTACGATGGTGATGAGAGTCAAATCGCTGACAGTTGCAGGAGTGAAGGTCGCCAACAAGACAAAATGGGGCGTGAACGGAGAGGCTCTTGAACAGCTGAAAGGAGGCACCATAGTTGTTGATGACGGAAGCTCTGAGGTTGTGAGTGCCGTCTGGACTGGAAACGGAGGCGATACCTTCATTGCATCCGTTGCAAACTGGAGCACAGATCCCTCGCTTCCGGCACTTGATGACATGATGACTTTTGCTGAATTTGCGACAGGAGGAAATGAAGCTTCAGTGGATCGTGCGGTTTCATTTTACGGAATCAGGCTTTCGGCGGTCGGCGGTTTTACGTTTTCAAAGGCTTCCGACAGCGCGTCGGTGTCAATCGGCGAGGGTGGACTTGCCACGACGCCCCCGTCTGCTGATTCCTCGGCGGTCTACACGTTCAAAGTTCCGCTGATTACGGAGAACAAGCAGGTGCTTGATATCGCAGCCGGAACTGTCGTCAAGGCCGATGCCGGATTCAAAGATGTTTCCGGAGGTCGGATCGACAAGAAGGGAGCCGGTGAATTTTCGATATCCGGCAACAGTGTCATCGCCGGATCGCTCGTTCATAACGAAGGGACACTGCGCTTCGCCGGAGATATCGGCGCTCCAGTGGGCGTAAGCCAAGGCACCGCGACCAAATTCGGTGTAAGCACCATTACTGTTCCGGGCAATATTGAGGGTTTGACAACGATTCTTGACGGCGTTACTTTCTATAAGCCCGTCTGGATGGCAGGTCGCGGAGATGTAGATGACAAAACCGTAAACTGGCTGCAGTTCGGTGTCGCCTCTACCAACGTGTTTAAAGAGGATGCCGTATTCTACACCAATGTTGGATATCTCAACCTTGACAGCGATTCCGCGCTGGTGTTTGAAAAGGGGGGCGATTTCTCAAGTACGGTCAATTTCTGCAACGGCACCTTGATTGTGAAAGGTGGTAAAGTGACTGCGGTAACTGGCAATGGTCTCTATTTGAGGAAGGGTTCGATACGCCTTGAGACGAAGGGTAATCAGATAACGCTTCGCGGACGCAGCGTGCGCAAGGCGGAATTTCTGGTCGATTATGCCGTCACCAACCGGTATCTGGAATTCGATACCGATTATCCGCAGATATATATGAACGGGACGGTACAGCATTGTACAACGTTCAGAGCGACTTCCGGCTCTAAGATTTGGGGCGGCGAAGGGCCTGCAAAGTTGATAGTCTCTGACGGTTCCGGCACTGAAGACACTTCATATATGTATGGCGGCATTGAAGGGAATGTAAGTTTAGTGCAGGCTACGGCCAATACATTCAGCATTTATTCCGACAGTAAATCCACCGGCGATCTTGAGGTCCGGAAAGGGACTCTGAATCTTGGCATAACCTATAAGAAAGACGGTATCACAATAGATTCGACCGGGGCCTGGCGCAACGGCACGAACATTGTCGTGCGCGGCACCGGCAAATTGAAGACTTCCGCCGCGAATCAGTTCAACCGCGAACATACGGTCATGAAGTTGTCGGAGGACGGAGTCGTCGAAATTCCGGAAGGTGTTATGCAGGTTGTTCGTGAACTGCATATTGACGGTGTTCGTGTTCCGGGTGGAGTCTACGGGGGTGCAGGAGCACCGAATTCTGCGAACAAGGCCTATGCCAAGCATTTTGCCGGAGCGGGAATATTAAAGACTTTCTGCGGCATGACAATAGTGGTGCGGTAATGCCGAATTGAGGGGACACCCTTATCTCGGCCATTCCTGTCATGCCCATTTTCACCCTGCCGCTTGCCCGCTCTTGCCCATTACATTGCTGTGCTTGAAGGTTCGATGGTCGTGCCCTACTTCAAGGGCGGGGGAAAGTCATGGAGATTGCAGGTCGCCCAGTTTGCAGGCACTCACTGTAGGATGTGATTTTATCTGAACAGTCGATTACTGATAAATAATTGTGTCGATTGCAGAAATAAGGGAACAGGGGCGACGGTAGGCCGACAAGGTTCGATTCTGACGGGGGTGGGGATTGTACGGTTTGTATTGAGGGACTTTAGTTGTCACTGATTTTTTTGTTTTTTGTTTGGTTTCTGCCATGTATCGACGGCAGCACAGCATAACGTGGTATAATACGCCGCCATGGCGAACATAAATTGGACAACGGTGGGGCTTCTGGTCCTTTCGAATCTTGTGATGCTGTACGCGTGGTACGGTCATTTGAGGAGTCTGTCGAATGCTCCGGTTTGGGCGGTGATTCTCGTCTCGTGGCTAATTGCTCTTGGCGAGTACTGCCTCATGGTGCCGGCGAACAGGATGGGGGCGAGGACCATGTCGCTCGAGCAGCTGAAAATCGTCCAGGAGGCGGTCTCGCTCCTGACGTTTGTTCCGTTTTCGCTCCTCGTCATGAAGGAGCAGGTTTCGTGGAACTATGCGGCGGCGGCATGTTGCATCTTCGCGGCGGTGTTCTTCATATTCAGGGGACCGTGAAAAGAATAAAGTTTTGCTTGCCTAATTGATGGCTGATATGGGATAATACCCCGCTGATTGCAGAAATTTCGCTTTCAAACAAAAAGGGAGTACATAATAATGGCAAAGAAGATCATGGTTGACGGCAATACCGCCGCAGCCCAAATCGCTTTCGCGTGTTCCGAAGTGGCGGCGATCTATCCGATCACCCCGTCCTCACCGATGGCGGAAACCTGCGATGAGCTCGCTGCTCACGCAAAGAAGAACATATGGGGCTCGATTCCGAGCGTGGTTGAGATGGAGTCCGAGGGCGGCGCGGCCGGTGCGGTCCATGGCGCGCTCACGACGGGTTCTCTTACGACGACCTTCACGGCGTCGCAGGGTCTCC
>JAZOAC010000068.1:0-9080 GCA_045595285.1 Kiritimatiellia bacterium
GGTTTGGACTGATTCTCAAGATTACGGAGCGGACGAAATACTATAAACCTCTCAAAAAACGCTATTTCATAAAACAACCCGATTCACGAGCGAAATTACCGCTCTTTTCAGGGGTCCCACCCCAATTATTCCAAAAGTCCAACCCCTGATGTTCTAAAACAAGCATCAATCAGTCGATTAACTGGATGTTTTCGCTCCCTTTTGAAGGCCCCACAGATTCCTTCCTTTCGGTGTCGAAGGCTTTTCTTAAAGCCGTCCGCTTTTTTGTCTACTTGTTAAATTTTTCTGCGTTTGGTATAATTTAGCGCGTTGGCAAAATAGGGACAAAAGTGTCCCTGAAATGACATGAATTCATACGAGAAAATATACGAACTGGCAGCTGGTAATTTTGGTCTTATTACTGCTGCTCAGGCTAATGAACTTGGTGCATCAACCAGGGAGATGAGTCGTTGGGTTAAAATGGGGCGCCTGGAAAAACCTTGTAGGGGGCTTTTTAGAGTGTCACTTTTCCCTTCGTCGCCTTTTGATGTGTTTGCTACGGCGGTGGAGTCAGTGGGTGCGGAGGCGTATCTCTACGGCGAGTCGGTGCTTGCAATACTTAATCTTGTGCCGACGAATCCTACATGGATAAATGTCGCTACGCCAATGCGCAAGAGAAAATCGCTGATGGATGGGGTGAGGGTATTTCCCGTAAAGGGGAATTATTCGCCGGTATCATATGATGGTGTTCGATCGCAGCGCGTTGCAGATGCGATAGTAGATTGTAGAAATATAATCCGAAGGGACAGGCTTGAGCGGGCTCTAAAAACTGCTGTAAAACAAGGATATATTCGGAAGGATGAAGTGTCATCCATAAAGAAAGGACTTCAAAAACCATGATGCCTCAAAATGTGAGTTTTCTTGAACGTGCGATACGTAAGCTTGCCAACTCAAATGTCGGCGCATACCAACTTCGCGTCATGATGTCGAATGTTATAGTCGGTCAATTCCTTGAGAATGCTGTTGCTCGAGGAGGAACGTCAATGAAGCTTCGGTATGGCAATTCCACTACTCGATTTACGATGGACTTTGATGTGGCACGTCGCATTGCACTGGATGATTTTGTTTCGACTATGTCCAAGCGTCTTGAGAAAGGATGGGGGCCTTTTACAGGAAGACTTGTTGAAGCAGGTAAAAATCATCCAAAAGCAGTTCCTCCGGAATATGTTATGCAGCCATTTGATGTAAAATTGCAATATAGAGGGCATCCTTGGTGTACGGTGCGTTTTGAAGTTTCGTATGACGAAATAGGTGATGCCGACGAAATGGACACGCCTCCAATACCTCAAGAAATACTTGATGCGTTTGCCGCTCTTGAATTGCCAGTCCCATCGTCAGTCCCGTTGATGACTATTTCATTTCAAATAGCTCAAAAGCTGCATGGGCTAACTGAAGAAGGTAGTACTCGAGTGCAAGACTTGATTGACCTTCAGCTTATGGCAAAGAATGAGACGCTTGATCTGAAGAAAATTCGCGCTATTTGCAAGCGACTTTTTGCCAATAGGAAGAGGCAACAATGGCCATCGCGCATCGTTAAAGGTGAAAGATGGGATGATATTTATCAAGAAGGAACTGTCTCCGTAAAAGGTTTGCTTCCAACTGTTGACGAAGCGATAGAATGGGCGAATGACTTAGTTAAAAGGATTGAAGGCTAAGGCTTTGACAGCGGATGACGAGGGAAATAAAAAAACGCTATTTTGAAAATCACCAGAATCACAAGCGAAATTACCACTCTTTTCAGGGGCCCACCCCAATTATTTCATCTGAATAATGCAAGCGAATCTTCACAAAAATTTATTTTTTAGCAGATAAGCAACAAAAGACACGCTAATCATTTAAGAAATTACACATTTCCAAAGGTCCAACCCCAGATGTTCCTTATAATGGTGAAGCTCATCAAATGTCAATATAGGTTGAACTTTGCATGCCTGTTCTAATCCGGAGACTCTTGCCACCTCTTCTTCTCCAGACAATATTATATCTCTATCTGCGCCCTTATCCCAATTCAAATAGCGCGTTTGGAAGCATTCGCACAAAGTTGTTTTTCCCACCTGGCGCGGACCTGACAAAAATACCATCTGGCGCTCATTCTCCAAATGGCGTTTGACAACACTCTCATATATTCTCGATATGGCTTTCATGCCTCAAATTATAGCAAATACGTCAAACAAAAACAATACCAAACCATACTATATTCTGTTTTGGTAATTACCGTTCCATACTTAGGTATGCTTTGGTAACACGTCTGACAAACACGTCACAACTCCAGCCATCGCCGCGGCAACGGCAAAAAATGTCATTTGAAAAGCTTTTCTCACGATTACGGAGCGGATGAAATACTATCCCATCCATTTACCGTAACCCAACCGTACAACGCGCAGCTTGCGCGATGCATTTTGTAGGGTCCCTTTTCGCCACAACTGGAAGACGTCAAGTATCAGTTGTCGATCCACCAGGACGGCGGAATCTGATAATCGACATGTCCCGTATCGCGGTAGCCGGTCAATTTCATGTCGTGCCCGACCATGCGCAACGGGATCGAGAATTCCGTATCATACTGCGGCGTAGGACCATATCCTCCCCTGCTTGCGCGAACGGGAGTGCCCCACGCCGCCGAAGATCCGTAACGGTACATCTTCACCCAGTCGCGCCAGCGCAGATTGTGCCATGTCGTCTGGATGTAGCCGAATCCACCGATTTCCGCAAGAAAATCAGCCATCGGCTTCATCGCGTTGTAATTCTTCCAAGGGCATCCCGCGACAGGGAAGCCTTTCCCCTTGAAGTACGCCATCGTAGGCCATTCCTTGCGCGTCTCCGTCATGTTTCCGTAGGAATACTGCCAATCGCAGATTATGACGTCTTTCGGCAGAGTGTCGGCAAGCGTCGCGGTGATCTTCGAGCCGCACTTCACATAGCCTTTCCAACGTTCGTCATTCCTGTCAAGAAGCATGTCGTGCCATATCATCGCACGGGCGCCTTTCTCCTTGGCAAACGCGGCCAGTTCCGTAAGATGTCCACACACGATCTCCCCGTAAGGACGTTTGCGGCAGTCCGGACACGTCGGAGGCTGAGCCTCGTCGCATCCGAGATGGATGTACGGCGGATTGCCGAAGTTCTCGAGAAGTTCCACGGCGATTTCGCGGAGAACACGCTGCGTTTCCGGATTCGTCAGACACCAGTTCCAGCCTCCCGGCTCGAACAGCGGTTCGTACTCCGGCCTCAGATCAAGCGCCGAATGCTTGGAGGTGATGCTCCGCCCCTGTCCGGCATGACCGAACGCGGCGATCTGCGGAAGAAGCGTGATGCCGAGGTCCTTTCCTATCGCGACAAGACGCCGAACCTCGGACTTCGTCATTTTCGGGTTCGGCCAGCTCCACCACGGGTGCTTCTCGCTCCCGTACATTCCCCAAGGTTCGATGATCGCATAATTGAACTTGAACAGAGCAGCGAGACGAATCGCCCGCTCTATGTGCTCTTTGCGTATTTCGGGAAACCAGCACAGATGAACGCAGCGGAATGCCAGATGCGGAGCGTCGGAGATCGAGAGAGTCGGCAGTATGCGACCTTCCGTCTTTAACGTTCCGCGCTTGGCAATCGCAATCTGACGGATGGAATAAGCCGCCCACCGGACTCCGGCAAGCGTACGTGCCGCGATTTTCACACCGGACGCCTCCGCTTTTACCGCATACGCCTCGTCACCCTTCTTGAGAGCAAGCTGCGAATTCCCCTTCATGACCTTTGGCGCATCCTTTCCGTACCACTCGGCGAAATGAGATGCGAGCCAATCGACGGCAGATTCATCTGGACACTCCACGGTCACGGTTGTGGCAGCGTCAAACGGCACCGGCCTGTCAATGTCACCGCTGAATTCAACCGGCATCGGAAGCGGAGCAAGCTCAATCGCATCCGGATTCGCATCGTTTCCCGCGAACGCGACCGTCGCAAGAAACACTCCGAAAACGGCTGTCAGTTCTTTCACTGTTATCTTCATTTCATATCCCTTTAGTTTTTCATTCTTTGCAAATTGCGCAAACCGCAGTAATCAACGGCGTTTTTGGCGGCGGGCTCTTGCCATGCCCCAGGCTTCACAACCCTGTACGAAACGGCATTCCTAACCGGCGCAAGTCTGGTTATCCCGTTCTTAACCGAGAACGGAGCGGGGCCCATCTCCTTCCCGCCTTCGTCAAGCGCAATCACAGAAACCGCCGCATACGGAAGCGTGAACACCGTCCCCGCGCACAGGAAAACCTCGTCCGTTCCGTCATTGCCGATAAGACGGTACATTCTGCCGTCAGTACCTCCGAACGGCGAATCGCCGCACCTCCCGTACGCGTTGAGATAGACGTAGTCCGGCGCCACGGAAATATCGAACCGGCCGCCTCCCGGACACTGCGCACCGGATACGACACATGCCATTCCGTCGCCCGACAGCACAAAATATCCGTTCGGACGAAGAACGATTCCGACACCCCCTGCCATGACATTCATCTGCCCGTTAGTAGAACCATTCGCCGCCGTCACCGTTCCGTCCGCATAATGCGCCATCACCTGCGAACGGCGATAGATTCCCGATGCAACTGCATCCGATGTATTGTGCAAACTGCCTTCGGCATCGGCATATCGTATATCCTTCACATCCGCCCTGCAATAATAGCGGGCTGTGCCGAGAAGCATGAAATATCCATGCTCTTCATCCTCTGTTTTGACACCCTTCCTGTCTGCCATGAAAAACCCCTGATGTCCAAATGCAACCGTCGCCGCAAGAAAACGGTCCCTCCATTCGACGTGAGCCTTTGGCGGACGCTTGGACGAATAGAACATTGCCGGATTGCCCATGCCGAAATTATTGCAGAGCGGATGAATGCGGCGCAAATCGAAATCGACAAGCCACGGATTCTCGTCAAGGCGCGCAAAACCGTCCTGACCATAGTTGCCGTCAAGCAGTCCGCAGTACATGTAATGGTTCTGCCCTTCCGAATATACCGGACCTCTCACGATGCGCCGCTCGAAATCAAGCAGTTCCCCGTATGAATAAAACGTGGCGGCAAAAGTGCCTGCGCCGGGCACTCGCGCGTCATAGTCCGTACGCTGCCACGGAGCCGGACAGGTGTGGACGTCGCAATATGCCGTATTGAAGGAGAACTTGCGCTGGAGCTCCGTCCAGACGGTCTCGCAGGCCTCGTTGATCCATGCGGGTTTTGGAGCGTAGCACCGGTTCCACGCATGCTGGAGATTACCGTCACGGGCACGCCCCACCCTATCCGTATCCCACCATCCGTTCACGGGCGCAAAATCGGTGTAATTATTGTACGGGCCATAGAGATATCCAAGTTCATCGATCATGAAACGCGTAAAATCGCGCATTCCCTCGTCTCCGCCCTTCTTCGGCGCAGGCCGGGTGCGGAACGTGAAACTCTCATTACCGTCCCTCATGCACACCTCGTGGTCGTTCACGATCAGATATCTTAAACCGCGGCGGTAACGCCTCCGCCACATCGCCTTATCTTTATCACGATCCCCCGCATACATCACTGTCCACTGACGATCCGCCGTAACCGCGCGATAAGGCGACCTCGGATTCGGGATGACAGGCATAACATCCTCAAACTTGTCGGAGAACGACCACACGAAACGTTCAAAAACCGGATTGCGCGCACCGTCGGTTTTGGGATAGTAACGAGTACCTCCGTTAGACGCAACCGGAGGACGGTACGGAGGCCAATTCGGGGCAACCACCCAAGAAGCATTGGACTGGGTCCAGTCCACGGAAGCAAGAAGAAAGAACCTGCCTTTACCCTCGCCAAGCGTCACTACGCAAGGACGACGGTATATACCCTCACCCTGCCCTCCATATGTATAGTACGGAAGCGGCGTAAAACACATTCCCTTCACAGATTCGGGGCGTCCGAACTTCACATCCTCCACGCCGGCCGGAGCTTCGATGTCCGCGACGAGAGAATTGGCGATCCGATGGAATTTCACCTTTGCGCCCTTCGCCGCCAGACGAGGAAACAGTCCTCCGCCCTTCGCAAAACAAATCCAGTCCCCTTTACGATACCGTACCGCAAGATTTTCCCAGTCTAGCGGGTTGTGGGGAATGCGAAACTCTATATCATGATTTTTCGGCACGATCGGCACAATGGTCGTATCAACCGTCGGAAACGGCAGATACCCCTTTCCGGTGTTCAACCCTCGGGGAGCATTCGGGAAAACCCGCGCCCGGCGCTTTGCCCTCGGCTTGAAAGACAGGGGCTTCAACTCCTCTTTGTATACCGCGAAACTCGTCAGTTCAATCCAACGCTTGACGGCATCCTCTTTTCCCCTCAGCGCAAAACCGTGAAACGTCCCTCCCCCGGCAAAACGAGGAACGACATCCTTCGGCAGTCGTTTCTGCGCAAGGAACCATTCGCTGTGGTTGAACACATGGAGATCAAGTGAAAACGGCCGCCCGGCGGCATCCTTGAATTCCGCTGAAATGACAGGTCTTGCCGACGCCCTCCTGTAAAAACCGGTATGATTACCGTAAAGCCACACGCTTACCGTATCAAACCCGGCTGGAACGCGAACCGGTTCTGGCGGCGAAATGCAGACACGCCCTCCCTCGGCATCCAATCGATATTCAAGATGGATTACACCATCACCGAAAAGAATACGCTCCTGCTCCGTGGATACCTGCGCCTCGGCGTTCGAGACGCAACAGCTCCATCCGTCCGCAGAAACAAGCGGCGTCAACACAGGGCGGTCGTCACGCGTACGTCCCGCCCATTCCATTTCATACGGTCTCACGCCTGCCGGAACCGAAAGCGCCGACACCACAGCAATGACCGCAACCAGAAAATCAAGACCCGTCTTCATGCGCACCCCGGCTATTGAACCGTAAACAGAAAGCCTCTGGGAAGATTTATCGTAGCCGTAAGCATGGTTCCCTCCGCCGTTCTGAGAGACAACAGCCACTTGCCCGTTTTATCAAACGAAAACGGCAGAACACCCGTACCCGTCAGAGACTCAGAGAACACGGTATCGCCAGACGGCGAAACAATAGTCAGTTCGGATTGCGCTGTTTCACTCCGCTCACGCCAATCATCTCCCGAATAGGCGATTGAAGGAAACATACGGTCCTTACTCTTGCGGTTCGGACCATCCTGCACGGTATCCGCCGCATATCCTTCCGCAGTCGAACCGGACGCGATCGTCACATCGTACCCTTGATAAACCGACCACGGAATGCATACGCACGCATTTCCCTGTTCGGAATTCACAAGCGTCCAGGCTCCGCCTTTCCCCGGAAGAACCTCACATGTCGCATCTTCACCGGCGCTCGACAGCGCGTACTGCGTTCCATCCATCGCCGTAGCGTTCACAGACTCGCCCGTACGCCAGGTTACCGGCCACGTCGCTATATCTTCATCGCTTGCGAGAACGTATGCGGAGCCGTCCGACACATATGCCCGAAATGGTGTCGCGCTTGCGGTCTCGGCGATAAGATCGCCATCCGACGCAACTGACAAATGTGCGAATACGATGATTGCCACCGCCGCAGAAATTGCATATCGCTTCATTGTTCAAGCCCTCACTTCATGATAAAAGCAACGCGGAAACCTGGCTGAAAATAGCAATAAGTTGGGGCATATGCATTGTTGACTGATACATGGAATCCGTTGTAATCCGGGGCATTGGAGAAGTTTCCGATGCTGTCCCATCTCTTGTCAGTCCCGCCCGCACCGGCATCTCCGCAGGCCGGCGTAAAAGGATCAGGAGCATCCGCCTGATTTGTTCTACTGTTGTCATCAAGACACCACTCCCCTACATTTCCGATTGTATCATACAGCCCCCAGTCATTCGGAAGAAGAGTTCCAACCGCCACCGTACTGGAACCATTCGCCGTTTCCGGAGTTTTTTTACAGACGACATATTTCAGCACATTCGCCTCGATATAAGATGTATCTCCCCAAGGATACATGGCTGATACACCGCCGCGCGCAGCGATCTCAAACATCAGCCACGTCGGCAGATCGAAACCGAATTTGTTTCCGGTCTTATAGTTAAGCCGCTGAAAGAACGTACCTGTATCCGCCGTAGCAACAACGGGAATCGATGATGTCGGCGCCGTTCCTTCAACCCGCAGATCATTCCAGGACATATACTCGGCCGGACGATGGCCGACCTCATTTCCTTCTATCGGTGTCGTCTTATGTGAATAATGCGTGGCAAGCGTATCGGAACCAATCTTCGCATACTGGCTCTGTGTAACAGGGAACACACCGATGTAGTAATCATATTTTGTCTTCCAGTTCGTTTCACGGTTCCGCGTCTTGCTGTTTTTGTTATCACCTGTCGGATATCCGGCAGACGGTAAAGACGCCGAATTCGGAAGCGAATCACGATCCGCCCATTTGGGAATCTTGCGGAACACCATTTTATCCGTCTTGTATGTTGCGATATTGTACCTGGCGTTGGACGCATCCTGCGAAGCGAGCAGTCCTTCATAAGTGACTGCGCCGGTATCGAGATCCACGATCATATAATCGTCGCCGCTCGGATTTTCCGCCGAAAGCAGCTGGGCCGTCATAGTGCATTTCGTCGACTTTACGCGGAGCGTATCCGGCGGAGTCCATGTAACAGTATGAGTACCGGAATTTGCGCTCGCACCGACGTCGTGCACACCGTCAATGACATATTCCTTGCCGTCGATGTTCGCCTTGAACACCAACCGGCAGAACACATTGTGGGCAACATCCTGCCCGTTGACGACAGTGTAGGTGATATCAAACTTGTTGTTCCACGGCCAGCGTTGTTCAACGCTGTCTATGGTAATGCTTGTCTCATTTGCTCCGAACGCAAGCGAAGTCGCTAGTGCGGACAGAAGAATTACTTTCATCTTGTAGAGTAGAGACCCACGCCTCGACGTTGCGCACCCGCTTGTGCGCCCTTCGGGTTGCCTTCGGCAAGATACCCTCCGAAGCGAAGGTAGGCCCTGCGCGATGCTCGGGCTATTTCGACCTTCGGTCTCAATCGCTGCGGTGCATGTCGATGCGGCTTCC
>JAZOAC010000069.1:0-6273 GCA_045595285.1 Kiritimatiellia bacterium
TACGCTCACCAACACGCTGACCGCCGTTCCGTGGGTTGCTCTTGGCGAAGATCCGTCCAAGGCGGAGGTCCGCCCGGTTACTGTGTCGAACTATGTGCACACGCCGCATCTTGGACAGAATGACTCCGTTCAGGTCGCGGACAGGGGACATATCTACAGGAGATGGGAATGGAACAAGGGCGGCAAGAAATGGGATGGTGCGATCTCCGTCACGCGTAATGCGGTCGTTCCTGCGTCTGAAGCCTCGGAACAGAATCTTCAGCGGAATTCTGCGGTTTGGGTGACACGCAACGACCCGGTGGCAAAACCGTTCTTCCTGATAGGGCAGTATTCTGATACGAAGCAGACGTTGACGATTGAAGCGGGTACGACCGACAATGCGGTGTGTACTCTTGTGCCGAATCCCAGCCTGAAGTCTGTTAAGGTCAACGATTACAAATGGAACGGCAATCCGATGGAAGGCGACATGATCCGAATCCCCAATGAAAAGAAGTCCGCACTTGTGCTGCGGTGGAAAAACGGGGCGTGGGGGCGCATTGCGAGCGGCAAATGGAAGACGGATACAGAAGTGCCTGCCGGTACGGGATTCTGGTACATGAGGTGCGGAGCAGCCTTTGAGGTTGAGCTCCCTGATTCGGCTCCGGCGTCGGAATGATATTTTAGACGGACAATAGAAAGATGAAAAAGGCAATCGAGACGGTTTTTGTTTTTGCGGCGATGATAGTCGGCGCGGCGGCATCCTGCGAGGCGGCGGAGGGTGGCGAGGTTCTGTGGTGGCTGATCGATACGGATTATCAGAACATCACGGGCGAGACGGTCCAAGGGACCACGATGACTGCGGGTGAGCTTGGGGTGAACGGTGCGCGCATACGTTATCAAAATGGGGATGCGGTCGGCGGCTATCTTCCATTGTTCGGGCTTGACGATAACGACAATCTGGTGGAATACAACGGAATTAACGGAGTTGAACTCCCCGCCGAGTATTTCGGGAGTCTGAGCGGAATCTCCGGTGCCTCCTACAGTTTTGTGCTTGAACTGGGCAATTGGTCGAATGGACAATGGGTGAGTACTTCGATGGAATCAAGGCCGGAGGCGTACGGTGCGCTTGTTCAGAATCAGCATATCACGAAGTGGAATGACCTTACGCCGTCCTATGCCAAACCCTGGACGCCCACTCAGTTTCAGGTGGTGCCGGAACCGACCAGCGGCATCATGCTCCTTGTCGGCGGAGCATTCCTGATGTTGCGTAGACGACGCAGTAGGATCTAGTGATGGACAGTGCAATCCGCCATACTTGGTTCGACCGGGTGCTTCCATGGCTGCTCGGTGCAGGCGTGGCGGCGTTGGCGTGGTTTACGGGGAACAGTCTCGAACTGCCTCCTGAACTTTGGGATGAAATCGCAGTTGCGGCAAAATTGCGTCCGCCGGCGCATGAGTTTCCGCTTTTTTGGCAGCGATGGCTTTCGCCTTTAATCAAATGGTTCGGTGTTTCATCGGTCATAGCCGGCATAAAGTTGGCAGGCCCGATATCGATGGGGATTCTCTCGGTCTTGGCCTTCCGCTTTTTGGAAGGGTGCCTTCCTGTGGTTATGCGAACGAACATGTGCTATTCCGCCTGGGGAAGATGGATCGTCCGGACGATACTGGTCCAATGCACGGTGATGCTTGTCTGCTCCGAACCGGTTTGGCTTGCGGGGCGCGTCCTTTCTCCGGAAATGCTGTCGCTTCTGTTCTCAATGCTTGTTCTTGAACTTGCCCAGAAGTCTATTCGGGGGGCAGGCGTCGCATCATTGGTTGTGTTGGGAGGACTTTCAGGCCTTATGGCGGCGGAAACTCCGTTGGCGGTTCTGCCGCCGTTGTGTTGCTGGCTCTATCTCCGGATGAAGACCTGGGATCCGGCTAATTCGGATTTGCCTCCGCTTGCAAATCCGATATTGTGTACGGTGGCCGTACGCAGGATGGCATGGTGCTTCATCCTTTTTTTCGCCATAGCGGTAGCGGGCAATGTTTCTTTCTTCACCGCAAACTGCGGTGGCGGCGAAACTGACGCCAAGATTTTCATTGCGACGGTCAGGTATCTCCTCAACTATGCGAATGCGGTAAGAGGCGCAGCCTCGCCATTCGGATTCTTTCTGATTGCCGCAATGGTGGTTCTGCCCCTGACGATAGCTGCGGCAAGGGTGAGGGTTCTTACCAATGTCGAGAAATTCCTGCCGATTCCGTATGCCTGTTTCCTCTCCATTGCCGGGGTTGTGGCGTATTCTCAATCTACGGGATTTTCGAGCTGCCATTTCTGGCGTTGGACGCATAATGCGGTGCCGTCGCAGTATTTGCTTTGCCTGTGCATGCTTGGCACTTCTCTTGCCGTGCTGCTTGTGCTGTGCGTGTTTGCCGTAGATGTCTATTTCCGCAATTATGGACGGCTGTTGCGCGAAATGTTTCCCGAAGCGGCGGATGATGACGATCCGCTCGTATGGCGCGCGATGAGATCGTTCCGGCTGTCTGTGAAGGTGTTGCGCCCGTTGATGCGCATTGAACCGTTTGTGGCGATTGCGCTTGTGGTTCCGTTCCGGTTTGACGGCACTGTGCGCGAGATGGCTTCCGTAGTGAATGACATTGTCCGCCAGACCGCCGCCGAATGCGATGGTGCAAACATGCTTTTCACGGACGGGTCGCTTGACGCGGCGGAGGAGGTCGCGGCGAAGTTGCGGGGAAGTAATCTCAAGGCGCTTTCGATGATGTCCAGGTCTGGCAAGTATGATGTGGCTGTGCGTTTGCGGGGTGAGACGAATGAAGAAAACCGTGTCCTGCTTTCAGTCGGGGCGGCGGATGCACTCCGCACGTGGGTGAAAACGAAGAATCCTTGCGTTTCGAACATTGCGCTTCAGGTTGGCCTTGAACTATGGCGGCGCAACAATCTGCCGATGCCCGAGGCAGGGGGGCTTGTTTCGCGTACGGCAGGCTTTCCCGGTGGAAAGGCTGAGCCCTATGCCGAATCCGCCCGTTCCATCGCAGAGCGCATCCTGCGTCTTTATGCGAACGGAGATCCGATGGATGCAGGGTATCCCGAACTGAACAGCCTTTTCCTGTTCGGGCAGTGGCGTCTTTCCCGCATGTGCCGCATGCGGGCGAATGAGGCTGATGGACGGAAGGACGCAAAAGCCTCCGAGATGGAACATTCGCTGGCGGATCGTCTCGACCGCTTCAACCCCGAATGGCAGAAGGTGCAGGAGAGAATGGATTGGATAGGCAAGCAGGAAGGCATGCGGCTTACGCCACGGGAAGGGCTGAAGCTTGGTCTTGAACGGGCGGATTTCAGGCTGGCGCGCTCCTACGCGAGAAAGGTCATTGTCTCCGATGCCGATGACGTGCAGGCGAATTTCGCATTGGGAATGGGGTATTTCACCGAGAAGCAGTACGGGCGTGCCGAGATGCATCTCAGGAAATGTCTTGTCCGGGCCCCGAACGAGCCGGCCGTGCTCAACAATCTTGCGATCGTGCTGCTTCGTCTCGGTCGTTTCGATGAGGCGGAAGCCAATGCGCTTCTGGCGCTCAAACATCTTCCCGATTCATCCGAGATAAAGATAACTCTTCGGCATATACGTACCGCAAAGGGTAGACGTCCCAAGGAGCCATCACGGGAATGATGATGGTGCAGTTTCATGAGTATGGAAGAAAGAATGGTATAATACGTCGCCATTGCCACACTCTGGAAGGTGGCGAAAGGATAATATGAAGAAAAAGGTTTTCATTGACGGTTCGTCCGGGACTACGGGTTTGCGGATAAGGGAACGGCTCGCAGAGCGCAGGGACATTGATGTCATTGTGCTTGCGGATGATGTCCGCAAGGATGTCGAGTCCCGCCGCGCTGCGTTAAACTCGGCGGACGTGGCGTTTCTGTGCCTGCCGGATGTGGCGGCTGTCGAGGCTGTATCGCTCATCGATAATCCTGACACAGTCATCATTGACACCTCCACTGCGCACCGAACGGCGGACGGATGGGCCTATGGCTTTCCGGAGCTTGCAGGACGCCGGGCGGAGATTGCGGTGGCGAAGCGCATTGCGAACCCGGGTTGCCATGCGACTGGATTCATTGCGCTGATCGAACCTCTTGTCCGCAATGGGCTTGTCTCCAACGACATTTCGCTTTCGGCGTTTTCGCTCACCGGCTATTCCGGAGGCGGCAAGAAGATGATCGCCGAATACGAGAATGGTGGAGCTCCGGTTTCGGGTCTGATGGTCGGCGGACGACAGTATGCACTCGGACAGAGTCACAAACATCTGCCTGAAATCGTCAAGCTTTGCAGGCTCTCCGTCGCGCCGGCGTTCTGTCCGGTCGTGGTTCCGCACTATTCCGGTATGGAGGTTTCCATCCCGATTTTTGCGAAGGACCTGAAGGGTGGCGTCGAGGACGTCAAGAGCCTGTACAGGGATGCATATGCGACTGGCCTTGTGCGCTTTGTCGAGAACGCTGACGAGGGAGGATTCCTTTCTTCTGCAAAGCTCGGCGGCAAGGATACCCTTGAGGTGTCGGTCTACGGAAATGACGAACGCATCCTGCTTGTGTCTCGTTTCGACAATCTCGGCAAGGGCGCGTCGGGTGCTGCCATTCAGAACATGAACATAGTTCTCGGTGTAGCCGAGGATACGGGATTGGCGGTTTGACATGGATCTGTACGTGGCCACGCACAATGGGCACAAGCTCAGAGAAATCGGCGAGATGCTTCCCGACTTCACGATACGCCCGGAAGATCCTGATGTAGAGGAGACAGCCCCCGATTTCGCCGGCAACGCCCTGATCAAGGCCCGCGCCATTGCCGCCGCGCACAAGGGGTGCTGGGTGATGGCGGACGACTCTGGGCTGGAGGTTGCCGCCCTTGGCGGTGAACCTGGCGTGCGCAGTGCGCGCTATGCCGGTGAACCTTCAAGCACGCCCGCGAACAACGCTCTTCTTCTTAAGAATCTTGAAGGGGGGTCTGATCGACGGGCAAACTTCACCTGCTGTGTGGCGCTCATCGATCCAGATGGCGCTGAACATGTCCTTGTCGGGCGCTGTTACGGACAGATTGCGGAGTCGTCCGCCGGCGCTGGCGGTTTCGGCTATGATCCGCTGTTCATTCCGGACGGATACGCAAGATCGTTCGCCGAACTGTCGGCCGAAGAGAAAAATGCCATATCCCATCGCGGACGGGCCCTTTCTGAAGTGGAAAAATGCATTCGGGGATTTACTGCTCGATAATCACGCGGGTTCCGGCGCGGACAAGTTCGTAGAGTTTTTCTGCGTTCCAGTTTGCGAGCCGAAAACAGCCGTGCGATTCCGCGCGCCCGATACGTTCGGGAAGGGGTGTTCCGTGGATCCCGTATCCAGGAATTGAAAGTCCAAGCCACGCCACGCCTACAGGGTTGTTTGGCCCTGGCGGGAAAATGTGTCTTTCCGGCCGTTTCCCTTTTTGGGTGTGGTCGGGTGTGTAGGTATAGTTGGGGTTGGCAATCTGAGTGATTATCTTGATTTCTCCCGGCGGCGGACGTTTGGTTCGGTTCTTCGCAATGGAGCACGGGAACAGGGCTATGGGCTTGCCGTTTATGTCATATGCCGTTATCGTGAACCTTGAAAGGGAAATCCGGACAAAAGCGGCCTTGTCCCCGACCGCGACAGGTGAGACCTCCGGAACCCTGATTCTGGTTCCTACGGTTATTTTCCCCCAGTCTATATGCGGGTTCAGTCGTCTGAGTGTGTTAGGAGTGACATGGCCGCGTTCGGCGAACATTTCATTGATCGATTCATACCCCATCCTTGTCAGTCTGGATTTGGCGGCCGGCGTGTCTGGGATTTTGGTAAGGGAGTCGATGTCTTCCCTCGTGACCTCCATGGTGGTGAAAAGATCCGGTTCGTCAGGGAAATACTGCTTGAAGGCAAATTCCTCTTCGCCGGTTTTGGGCGGGGGAAGATTGTTTGCGGCGCAATACGCGGCGAGAGCGGCACGCGTTTTGCCGCCCGCCTGTCCGTCCATGGAGTTAGGTGAAAAGCCTCGCCGGTCGAGACATATCTGCAGAGCGAGGATGGCTAGAAATACTGTATTCATTTTTGCTCGTGAGTTTATCAAATCGAATCGCCTTAGTCCATACGGGACAGGTCGCCGGACAAAGTAAATGCAACTATGGGCAGGTTAAATGCAAGGTAGGTTATTGATTTGCATTTAGTTTGCCTTGTTGCATTTAACTTATGCCAAAAATCCGTTGATTTGCGGTCCATTGCATTTGGGTTGCCTTGTA
>JAZOAC010000070.1:0-3766 GCA_045595285.1 Kiritimatiellia bacterium
TACAAGGCAACCCAAATGCAATGGACCGCAAATCAACGGATTTTTGGCATAAGTTAAATGCAACAAGGCAAACTAAATGCAAATCAATAACCTACCTTGCATTTAACCTGCCCATAGTTGCATTTACTTTGTCCGGCGACCCATTTTCATCTTGGCGGCATTCGAACCCTAGACGCTTGATTTTGAACCGGTTTTTTTGTAGAATTCATCGTCTATATGGTTGAAGGCAAGATAGATTGCAATGGTGTCGCAGATGAAGTCTGCGCAAAACTCGATTCGCTTGGCGGATATGTGAATCCCGGCAAGGTAGTTCCTCTCAAAGGGGCTGCCGCGCATGAGGTTGCCGTCGGTCCCGTTCATGCAGGCGTGATCGAACCAGGACATTTTCGGTTCCAGTGCATGGGAGAGGACGTGTTCAATCTCCAGATTTTCCTTGGTTATCAGCATCGCGGAGTCGAGGACGCCATAGTGGCGGCGAACGGCAGTGTCCCGCGCCAGATCGCGCTTGCCGAAACCTGTGCCGGCGACACTTCCGCCGCGGCGGCGACTGCATTTGCAGAGTTGATGGAGGGAATGTTTCCGTCGCGCTTTCCGCGTGCGGGAGGTGATGCGCTTCGTGTCCGTGCGCTCTTGATTGAGCTGGAGCGTATCGCCAATCATGTCGGGGATCTCGGTGCGCTCGCCGGTGACGTGGCGTTTCTTCAGACGGCGTCATTCTGCGGTCGTATCCGCGGTGAGTATCTCAACATGACGGCACGGGTCTGCGGAAACCGATTCGGGCGCAATGCCGTCGTCCCCGGAGGTGTGCGCGTGTCGCTTTCCGATACGGCATGTGCTGAACTGAAGGAGTGGATCGACCGCGTCAAGCCTGAACTTGACCGTGCGCTCAGGCTCATGTTCCATGAACATTCCGTCTGCGACCGTTTTGACGGCACGGGGAGGGTGCCGAAGAGGATCGCCAGGGAGATAGGTCTCGTCGGGGTCGCCAGACGGGCATCTGAAGATTTCAACGGAGATGTGATGGCCCGTGCTCTCGTGCGTCGCGTTGAGATCAATGAGGCCCACGCGAAGATTGCGCGCATCCTTGACGGCGAGATACCGTCCGGAGGCGATGCTGCCAGCGTCGATTTCTTCAACGGCGGATTTGCCGTGGCTGCGGCAACCGTTCCTGCATGGCGCGGACCGCTTGTGCATGCCGCCGCGTTTTCTCCGGACGGCGAAATGCTCCGCTACAAGATAGTCGATCCGTCGGCCCACAATTGGCCGGGGCTGGCATGGGCTCTCCGCGGCGAACAGATATCGAATTTCCCGATCTGCAACAAGTCGTTCAACCTCTCGTACTGCGGAACGGACAGATAGGAAAGGTGGAGTATGTTTAGAGCGCTTGCGGCAAGAATCAAGGAAGGTTGCAGAACGGGGGCATTTCCGCCTGCCGCGCCAAATCTGCCGCCCGATTTCAGAGGTCGACCCGAGATTGGCGCCGATACGACGGCGGATGATGTTGAGGCGATGAAGTCCGTGTGTCCGGTCGCGGACGCGCTTTTCTGCAGCGACGGGAAGGCATGTCTCGACATGGGGCGCTGCATCTTCTGCGGACGCTGTGCGGAGGTCTGCAAAAAGGTACGTTTCACCAAGGAGTACCGCCTTGGCGTGTTCCGGCGCGAAGATCTGGTTGTCCGTGCAGGGGAGGGGGAATACGTTCCGCCCGTCCAGACCGATCCCGAGGCGATTGCGCTGAAGGGTTCGCTTCATCTGCGCGAGGTCTCCGTCGGCGGATGTGCCGCATGCGAGCTTGACGCGAACGTGCTTGGCACGCCGGCCTGGGACATGTCGCGTTTTGGGATTCGATTCGTCGCCTCGCCTCGACATGCAGACGCTATCTATCTTACCGGACCCGTTTCCGGGAATATGCAGTCTGCGTTGGACAAGACCTATGCCGCTACGCCTGATCCGAAGTTCCTGATCGTTGCGGGATCGTGCGCAATCTCCGGCGGATTGTATGCGCAGGGGCGTCTGCCAGCCGTACCCGCACTGTTCATCCCCGGCTGCCCTCCGCATCCGGCGACCACACTCGAAGCGCTCATCCGGTTTACGGAGAGAGCGTTAGGTGTGGTATAATTCGCGCGTTGGAGGAGTAAAGGAACGCGTTTGGAATGTTTCGGTAACGTCGCTTCTCCAGAAAGATTGAACTCGGAAAGGCTAGAGTATGAAATCAGGTAGATTGGTGCGCGTCGCGGTATTGGCCGTAACAGCCGCTTTTGCGGGGTGCGGGACTGTTCAGGAGCGGAAGCCGCTGCGAGTGCTCATGATCGGGAACAGTTTCTCGATATCCTGCATGAGGCATATGCCGAATGTGGCGAAGGCGCTCGGGCTCAGACTAGACATAACCTCGATGTACATCGGAGGATGTTCGCTTCAGCGGCATGCGAACAACATTGTCTCCAAGGAACTGGATTTCCGGCCCTACAGGATATCCCGCAACTGGTGCGGAAAGGATTATTTCAAGGAGTGCATAGACAACACCGACAGGTCTCTGTACGGCACCGGTTTCGAGAATCTGACACGGAGCAACATCCCGCAGATGCTCAAGGCCGGTGATTGGGATGTCGTCACCATTCAGCAGGCAAGCGGATCGAGCTGGAAGCCCGAGACATATCGTCCGTGCGGCGATCTGGTCGTGGATACGGTCCGCAGACTGGCCCCGGGTGCCGAGATTGTCGTGCAGGAGACGTGGAGCTATGCGGTCGGCGAGAGGCGTCTGAAGAAATGGGGCATTTCGCAGGATGAGATGTACGAGAGGCTCCACGGCGCCTACCGCGATTTTGCGGCGGTGTACGGTTTCCGTCGGATACCGATGGGAACCGCCGTCCAGGAGTGGCGCAGACGTCTTCCCGTGAAAGGAACGGAAGGTGACGTGATCGGCACGGACAAATACCACTTGAGTGACGAGGGCGAGTATTTTCAGGCGTTGCTCTGGACGGGATACCTTTTCAATGTTGATGTAATGCCTTGCGCCTATGTCCCGGAAGGGATCACACCGGAACGCGCAAATCTTATGAAGCGCATTGTCAACGATCTGGTCAAGCCCGGAAGACGCTGATGTTGCGGAGAAGCGCCGCTTTTCGGACGATTTGCCGCAGGAAGTAAATCGTGGTATCATACGCGGAAATTTTTGCAATGAGGAGAATAGAGAAAATGAAAGAAGTCGGAGTTGGAATCCTTGGATTCGGCACGGTCGGCGCCGGTGTGGCGCAGGGCCTTCTTGAGCATCGCGCGGTCATGGCCGAGCGTCTCGGCGTAGATATCGTGCTCAGGAAAATCGCGGATCTCGACATCACAACCGACCGTGGAGTGTCTGTGCCTGAGGGGACGCTCACGACAGACGCCGCATCCGTGGTCTCAGACGATGGCATCGGAATCGTGGTGGAGACGATCGGCGGAACCGGCATCGCGAAGAAGCTTGTGCTAGACGCCATTGCGGCCAAGAAGTGCGTGGTCACGGCGAACAAGAAGCTCCTCGCCGAGCACGGGAGGGAGATTTTCGATGCGGCGTCGGCGAATGGCGTGGACATCTATTTCGGTGCGTCCGTCGGCGGCGGCATTCCGATCATCCGCGTTCTCCGCGAAGGTCTCGCCGGAAACGAGATAAACACGATCCACGGCATCCTCAACGGCACCTGCAACTACATTCTCACCCGCATGGAGAACGAGGGCAAGCCCTTCGACGAAATCCTCAAGGATGCGCAGAAGCTCGGCTACGCCGAGG
>JAZOAC010000071.1:0-87572 GCA_045595285.1 Kiritimatiellia bacterium
TTCGTGCCGGGAGTATGGTTGGGTCGGTAGTGCCCACAGATTCGGGGCAGGCACTGAATACGAGTGGAAAGGAAGAATAGAAAAATGGGTAAACTCCAGATCCCTTTGACAAGACATTCCGGTTGCGGCTGTGCAGAATAAGGAAAGCACGGGAGCGGTGCGTTTTTATGATATAATACCTCGCTTATGGAGACATTATATACTGTTTTGGCGATAGTGGCATGTGTGCTGCTGTTTTCGGTTGCTATCTTCATTCATGAATTTGGCCATTTTCTTGCCGCTCGGTGGAGAGGATTGAGGGTAGATGCTTTTTCCATCGGCTTCGGTCCGGTTTTGTGGAAAAAAACCATCAATGGAGTAGAATGGCGAATAAGTGCAATACCTTTCGGTGGATATGTGGCTATTCCCGATGTCGATCCGGAAGGCACGGCGAAGGTTCAGGGGTCGAACGGGAAGCCTGACGTATCCTCCGGGAAGACGGCAACACCGCTGGACTCGATTATTGTTGCAGTGGCGGGTCCGTTGGGGAATGTAGTTCTTGCTGTGGTCCTTGCCCTGATTCTGGCGGTTGTTCCGGGCGTCAGGTTCGGCGAGATTACAACTGTCATCGGGGAAGTGCCCACGGAGGGTCCTGCGCACGATGCCGGTATGAAGGCGGGTGACAGGGTGATTTCCGTCGGAGGCGTTCCTGTGCGCACATGGACTGAGATGCAGACAGAGGTGCAGATATCCGGCGGCAAGCCGACAGAGTTCGTTGTGGAGCGTGGAGAAAGTGGGAAGGTCTCTTCGATGACCCTTACCGTTGTCCCCAAACGCCACGAGGCGAGCGGCGCATATTTCATCTATGCGCTTTCCACCACAAATCAGGTCAAGGCGGCGGCCTGGATGCCGGCGCGCAATCCCCTCAAGCAGCTTCAGTGGGACACGATGAGCATTGCGCGTGTGCTCAAGGCGCTTGTCACGCCGAAGGAGTCCAAGGCTGCGGCCCAGGCACTTGGCGGCCCGGTGATGATTGCGCAGGGGCTTTACACCCAGGTCCGAAAGGACATCTGGGATGCATTCGGATTTCTGCGGTTCCTCTGCATTAATCTGGCGATTCTGAATCTGCTTCCGATTCCGGTGCTTGACGGAAGCATAATCCTGTTCTCGTTCATAGAGCTGGTGACAAGGCGCAAGCTCAGCGGAAAATTCCTGAATCTCATCACGAGGCTTTTCATGTATCTGCTGATTGCGGCAATGCTGTTTCTGGTGTATCGCGATTCTCTAAGGTCCTGGAGGCTGCATCGTGCGTCCAAGACCGCGGAATCGGCGGAGGCGGCGAAATGAAGCGGTTCTGCGAAAATCTTCCGGTCGCCCTGATTTTCCTGACGGTCGCAGGATTCTCATGGATATTCGGTGGCGCAAGCGGTCCGCACCTTATTCCGGTCATGCCGTGGCTTTGGGCGCTTGCGCTTGAAACCCTTCTGTTCTTTCCGCAACGGCATATGCATGAGAGCATTTCGGATGCACGCGCGAGAGTGTGGAAGGCGATGTCCCGAGATCCCATGGCCTACACGGCCATTGCATTTATGCTTGTGCTGACAATGCCGATTTTCAATCGGGGACTGTGCCCTGTATGCGACTATCCCATGATTCTTTCCGGTATTGACCCGGCTCCGCCCATTCCGTACTCTCCATTCTGCGTCAACGTACGAGAGCATTTGGGAGTGATGATCTGGTTCATACCGGCATTGACTGCCATGTTGGCGGCACGCCATTCGCTGGTGCGGTCTGGGCGACGTGTGCTCGTACATCTTCTAGTGTGGAACGGTGCGGTGCTTGCATCTCTCGGTTTCCTCCAGCAGGCGACTGGAGCCAAGGCTCCGTTCTGGCTGGACATCCCGGATCCGGTGCATTTCTTCTCGTCATTCGGCTATCCGAACATGGCGGGAGCCTTCTTTGTGGCCCTGTTCGCAGTGTCGGCAGGCCTGTGGCAGGACAATGTGCGGCGTTATTTCAGGACTGTGCACGAAAGAAAGACGGTGGAGGTGGAGTCCACTCCTGCCGAGCGGCTGTGTCCGCAGTGGATAAAGACCCATTACATGCTCATTCCCGTGGGGCTTACGTTCTTTGCCGCCCTTGCCACGCTTTCGCGCGCAGCGATCATGCTCGCGTTTTCGGTGCTTGGCTTCTGGTTTCTATATCTGTGCCTTTCGATGTTTACGCGCCATAAGAACATAAAACGTGTCAAACTACATCTGTGGATGATCGTCGGAGTCGTGTTTACGGTGGTTCTCGTGTCCGTTTTCGCGCCCAAGGAGTTTGCCGCCGAGGTGACTACTCTTTCCCCCGCATCCGTCGCAGACCGCATGACAGGCAAGGCACAGTACCACACGCGTGTCGCGACTGAGATATTCAAGGACTATCCACTCTTTGGCGTAGGCGGATGGGGATACAAGCATTTCTGCCTCGAGTACATGACGGATGTGGAACGCAGGCAGTTGCAGAAGGTTGGAGGCGTGAATGTGCACAACGACTACCTTCAGATACTGTGCGAACACGGCATTGTGGGCGGATCGCTGCTTTTTGCCGTGGTGTTCATGCTTTTTCTTCCGTTGTTCGGACATTGGGGGCGAGCCATTAAGATCGCCCACTTTACCAAAAACAAGGATCTACCGCGTCCGACGGCGCTGTTCTGCGTTCCGGCGGTCGTCGTCGGTGTGCTGATCGCCGCCGTGGCGAATCTGATCCATGCATTTGGAGATTGCGTTTTCCGTTCGCCCGCCGTGCTCACGCAGTTTCTGCTGCTTCTGGCGGCGGTGGAAGGGTTTCTTTCGGACAGCGGGGAGGGATGATGAGATCTTCCGTGAATGCAGGTGGCCGTCGCGATTTCTTCAGGCGTCTGGCGAAGCCTGAAGCTACAGGCCCCATGACCATGCGCAAGGATGCGCACGGCGATGACGTGTCGCTGCTTGGGTTTGGAATGATGCGTCTTCCGACCGTTGACGGACATCACGCAAACTCCTACAGCGGCGGCTCGAAGGCTGCGATAAACCGGGATGAGGTGTATGCCCAGGTCGATTACGCGATTGAGCATGGCGTGAACTATTTCGACACGTCGCCGGCGTACTGCCGAGGTGAATCCGAAGGAGTGACTGGCGATGCGCTCGCCCGCCATCCGCGCGAACGCTACAAGATTGCGACCAAACTTTCGAACTTCTCTCCGTCCCAGTATCCGATAGAGAAGTGCCGGGAGATGTTCGAGAAGTCGCTGAAACTGCTACGGACCGAGTTCATAGACTATTACCTCCTGCACGCCATCGGCATGGGGGGCTTTGAGACGTTCATGAAGCGCCATGTGGAGAATGGCGCCATCGACTATTGTCTCAAGGAGCGCGATGCAGGACGGATAAGGAATCTCGGTTTCTCGTTCCACGGCGACAGGCGCGCCTGGGAATGGCTGATGGACAGGCATGACAGGTATCATTGGGACTTCGTCCAGATCCAGCTGAACTATGTGGACTGGAAACATGCGTTTGAGACAAACGAGCGCAACCAGGACGCGGAGTTCCTCTACGCCGAATGCGCAAAGCGGAACATACCTGTCGTTGTGATGGAGCCTTTGCTTGGCGGCAGGCTTGCCAGATTCAACTATTCCCTTGCCGAGAAGCTCGTTCCGCTGGATCCCGAGGCCTCGCTCGCCAAATGGGCTCTCCGTTTCGCCGGACACTTCCCCAAGGTGATGACGGTACTCTCCGGAATGACGTACCGCGAACACCTTGAGGAGAACTGCGCAATATATTCGCCGTTCAAGCCTCTGTCCGAAAGGGAGCTTGCCGTGCTGGAGGAGGCGGCGAAGGCTTTCATCTCCGACAGCAGCGTTGCGTGCAACACATGCAACTACTGCATGCCGTGTCCGTATGGACTGGACATCCCAGGCATATTCTCGCTCTACAACGCCGCGATGTCGAAGAAGGTTCCTGATGAGCAGGCGTTTCTCCGCGAATACGAGAGGACCATTCCGTATCTCCGCCGTGCGAACCACTGCACCGGGTGCGGGGTGTGCCTGTCGCACTGTCCGCAGTCCGTCGACATTCCCAGGGAAATGCGCAGGATCGATGAACTGATCGAGTCGCTCAAGGTAAAGGAGCTGTCTTCATGAAGCGCATTGTGATAAGGGGTTCTGTCCGTCGTGCGGTGAAGATTATTTTCGCCGCCGCCATGCTTGCCGCGCTTGCGGCGTCGTTCTGCGGGGTCAGGGAATGCGCGGTCGCCGCCAGACTCCAGATCGTTCCGGCGGTGCTGGGATGCGGGGTATTGGCCATGGCTCTGTTCGCCGTCATGGCGGCGCTTTGGGGACGGCTCTACTGCGAGGTGGTGTGTCCGCTTGGCATCGTGCAGGATCTTCTGCGCTGGATCGCGCGGAAGAAGGTGCGCAGGGTCTGCTCCAGATTGCCTGAGACGAAGCGCCAAGTCATCGTGAAGTGGACGGTGTTTGTTCTCTTCATGGCGGTCGGCCTTGCCGGCTTTTCATTCATGTGGCTTGATCCGTATGGAATATTCGGACGCGGTGTCGCCTTGACCGGCGGCGTTTTCTTTGTCGTGCTGGCGCTTGCGCTTGTCGGCAGGGGGCGGTTCTGGTGCAACTGGATATGTCCGGTCGGAACGCTGCTCCAGGCTGTGTCCAGATTTTCGGTCTTCAAGGACAGGTTCGACAAGTGTGACCATTGTGAGGAGTGCCGCAAATGCATCGGAAAATGACCAGAAGGAACTTTCTCGAGGCCGGTGCGGCGACGGTTGCAGCCGGCAAGCTTGTTGACGGAGGGTTCGCCCCAGTCTCAAATCCCGGGGTTCCGCAAAGATCCACACCGATCGTTCCGGCGGGGGCGGTGGGTCTCGCCGCGTTTCGCGCGAGATGCGTAGGGTGTCAGCTGTGCGTTAAGTCGTGCCCCGAAAAGGTGCTGCGTCCTTCGCGTGATCCGAAACGGTTCCTTCTTCCGGAGATGGGGTTCGAACACGGGTATTGCCGCCCGGCCTGTTCGCGTTGCGCAGAGGTGTGTCCTGCGGGAGCCATAGCGAAGATTTCCCGTGAGGAGAAGCTGCATACGCATGTGGGCAGGGCTGTATGGCACAGGGAACGCTGCATCGCAGCCAAGACGGGTGCGGTCTGCACCTCGTGCGAACGTCATTGCCCGGTGAAGGCGATAGTTCTGGTGAAGGGCGTTCCGGTTGTGGATGCCGTGAAATGCATCGGCTGCGGAGCGTGCGAGAACCTGTGTCCGTCCAGACCCATGCCGGCCATTACGGTGGAAGGTTGTGCCTTGCATCGAACTGATAGGCCTGTTACCGCGCAGGAGGTTTCGTTCGAACGCATGCATCCGGGGATGAACCGCATGCGCGAACAGGTGTAGCCATGGTTGTACGGCGTTATGGATGTACGACTGCGGTTCCGTACATCGTGATGGGGAGAGATGGAAATGATTAGCGTCATCGTTCCTGTGTACAATGCTCCGCATCTGGAAGACACGATGCGTAGCATTCTGTCTCAGACCTATCGCGACATAGAGGTCATATGCGTGGATGACGGCTCTACTGATGGGTCGGGCAGGGAACTGGCCCGTTGGGCCGAAACCGATGGCAGAGTGCGTGTGCTTTCTCAGGCGAACGGTGGTTTGAGTGTTGCCCGCAATTCAGGGTTGGATGCGGCAAAAGGCGATTGGGTCGCATTTGTCGATGCAGGCGACATTCTTCGCGAAGATGCCTTGGAGGTTTTGCATGACGCTGCCGTGGAGGCGGAGGCGGATGTCTCTGTTTCCCGGAGTTTTGCAAAGGCTTCCACTGTCGCTGGCGTGATGCAGCGGTTGAATGCTTCCGCCAGAGCTTCTGGGATGACTTGCCATCAAAAACCGATAGAAGACATATTGCGTTATCGATACGCTTTTTCAAGCGTCTGCAATAAGCTGTATCGCCGTGCCGCCATTGGCGATCTGAGGTTTCAGAAGGGGATATGTTTCGAGGATTGGCCGTTCGTCACAAAACTCTTTGGCATGATACGCCGGTTCGTTTTGGTAAAAGATCCGTTGTATGGTTATGTGATGTCGGCCGGGTCCATTACCCGCAGCGGGTTTTCAGTGGCGAAGGTGAAAGGATATGTGGCCGGAATAGAGAGCGTGAACGGATTCTACGCAAGCCAAGGAGCCGTTCCGCGTGCTGTTCTGCGCCGGTGTGGAATCGCGGCGAAGATGATGCTGAACAAGGTTTGGCATTCCCGTGCATCGCTTCCTGAATTGCAGTCTCTTGCACTTGCCGAGTTCTGGAGACTGGTGCGGGAACGTAAGGTTCTCCTGAGGGATGTAGCGCTCAAGTCCGCTTTGCGGGCGTTTGCGATGTATAGGCCGGCTCTGACCATATGGATTGCCGCAACCTTGTTCTGGCTTTCGGCGACGGCTTTGTTCACGATGTGCTATCCCGTATGGATGCCAGACGTGGTGGTGCGGTACGGGCCTATGGCGGACGCATTTGCCGCCGGCGACTGGGAAATGGCCTTTCATCCTCGCTTTGGAGTCCTTTTCCAGGTGTTGACGGGGATTGTCCGCAAGGTCACCGCTTTTGACGGTCTCCAGTCCTGTCAATGTGTCGCGGCCGCGTTCTGGGCGTATTCGATCATTCCCCTGTGGGCTGTATCAAAAAAAGTGTTCGGACACAGAACGGCGCTGCTTTGTGCCGCATTTCTGCTGATTGCTCCGCGCCCGTTCGGGTTGGCTCTGGACGGTCTTCGCGACGACGGCCGGCTGCTGGCAATGCTTCTCTGTGCATATGGGTTCATTGACAGACGGTCGATATGGTTGGCGACGGGAGCCTTTATTCTGCTTACGCTGCGCATCGACAGTTATCTTATCGGTACGGTTCTGGTCGGGATATGGATTCTTCGCGAGATTGCCAAAAGGGAGTGGCGTACGCTTCTTTTGCCGATAATGTCGTGGATGGCGGGAACCGCGGCGGTTGTGACAATGGTTCATCACTACACGGGGCATTGGGTTCCGGCGATTCAGTACATCAAGTACCTCGGGAGGTGGCTGTGATCTGGACATTTCTTTTGGCAACCGCCGTCTCCGCATACAGAATTCGCCGAAAGATGTTTACGAAGGGCGAAGCTGTTCTTTGGGGGCTTTTTCTGGTCAATGTGGTCTTGGTTCAGCTGCAGCTGTATGTCGAGAACTGGCGATTCAAGGTGGACTTGCGCTACCTGAGTCCGGCGTTCGTGCTTCTGTGGGGAGTGTGCATATGGCCGGTCGCCGAATTGTGGAGGCGTTGCCGCAGGTTGGATTATGTATTGCTCGTGGCTTTTGCGGCGGCGTTTGGCGTAAATGCCTTTCGTGTGGTCAAGCACCATTTTGGAATGGGCAATCGCAGCCGTAAGACTCTTGTGTCCGCCTGGGCGGCAAATGAGATAAGGAAGGATTGGGACGGTCCTCGTCAGGACGACAGGCTGCTTTGGTCTCCACGTGAGTACAATACGCGCGCGCGCCCTGTGATCAACTGCGCCTCTTCATACCGCAGCATAGCGTATCTTACCGGCGGCCGCATCTACTTTCCGGAGGTTGGCGGTGCCAACAAAGGCGACTACTGGCTGGTGGAAGGGGATGGGGCGTCGCCGAAGGATGCCAGGTTGGTGAGTGTTTTCTCGTTCAAGGACAGGCGTTTCCGCCTATACAGGGTCTCTGCGAAATGAAAGGCGGACTGATGCAAGGACGCGTAAGGGTAGCCTCTCTTGTCATTACCGACATGCTCTGTGTATTCTTCGCGTGGGCAGCAACGGTGGTGGCGTATTGGTGTCTGGGCTTCGGAGATTATGACCCGGCGGAATATGTCAGGTTCTGGCCTGTCGCATTGCTGTTTGTCGTTTTCAACATGCTCGTTCGCCTGTATCACGGGAATGTCGTGTATCCGTCTCTGCCGCTGGGGCCAGTGGAAGAGTTCCGGCGGTTGGTGGCAAGTTCGGTCACAGTGCATCTGATAGTCATGGCATTCCTGGGGTTTTCGCGCCAGCAGGAGGAGGTGTCAAGATTTGTGCTGATTGCGAGCGGCTTGCTTTTGGCGGGTTTGTCGCAGCCGTTCAGGGATGTCGCACGCTGGGCGATGAAAAGATTCGGCATTGGCTCCATTCCCTGTTTCATCGTCGGTTCAGGCGATCTTGCGCGGCAGATTGTGCAGGAGTGCGAGAACTCCGCCTTCTTGGGTTGCAGGGTTGTCGGTTCGTTTGATGATGGAGGGAAATCGATTCCCGGAGTCGAGCGGCTGGGTGGATTGCGTGATGTGGTGCGCATGGGTCGGGCGATGGATGTAAAACGGCTTCTGGCATGCTATGACGAACGACTGCTGAAGGAGCAATTGACCACCCTCGTCAGGCATTTTCAGTTCATAGACTACTTCCCTACCCGAAGGGCATTCCCGGTCATCGGGTCAAGATTGGTTGCGGTCGGTGGTTTCGGCGGAATTGAACTTGTGAATCAGTCGTGCATGAAAGCGCTTCGGTGGGAGAAGGTTGCCATGGATTTTCTTCTCTCTGTTGCGGCCATCTTTGTCTGCCTGCCGCTTTTCATTCTGATTCCCGTATTGATAAAACTGACAAGCAGAGGTCCTGTGTTCTATCGTCACCATCGTCTTGGTAAAGATGGCCGTCCGATCAAAATATGGAAATTCCGTTCGATGTACATGGATGCGGAGGAGCGTCTTGCGACGATTCTCGAGAACGATCCCGCGGCAAGAGCCGAATGGGAGGAGAACTTCAAGCTGAAGAACGACCCCCGGATAACGCCATTCGGCCGTTTCCTGCGCAAGACGTCATTGGATGAGATTCCCCAGCTCTTCAATGTCTTTCTTGGCGAGATGGCTATTGTGGGTCCGCGGCCGATCGTGGAAGATGAGGTCAAGTATTATGGCGGCAGATACGAACTTTTCTCCAGAGTGAAGCCTGGGATCACCGGATTGTGGCAAGTCAGCGGCAGAAGCGACACCGGATACGACCGTCGCGTTTCGTTGGACTGCTACTATGTCCTGAACTGGAATCCGTGGATGGACTTATGGGTGATCACGCGCACGGTATCCTGCGTCCTTCTTATGCGAGGCGCCCACTGATTCCGCGGTTGTGATATAATCCTTTCGACATGAAACCGATAGCGACAGACTTATATGACTTTAAGGGGGCGATAACCCGTGGAGGCACTTGTATTGCTTTCGATCGGGAGGCACTCCTCAATCGAAATAAAGTCACCGGACCCCACAAAGCGTTGGATGGAGCCAATGATTGTAAAACTGAAGCAATATCAGTTTCTCTTTGAGGAACTCGTAAAGCGTGACTTCAAGAAGAAGTACAAGCGCACCATGCTGGGCGTGGGGTGGAGCCTGCTGTCGCCGCTGTTGATGCTTTTAGTGATGAAGGTGGTCTTTTCGCAGTTTTTCGGGGCCGCCATAGAGCATTACACGACATACCTCTTCTGCGGGAATCTCCTTTTCATGTATTTCAGCGAATCCACCAACGAAGGGATGGCTTGCCTTCGGCACAATGCGGCGATATTCACGAAGGTCAATGTGCCCAAGTACATATTCCTGCTGTCCAAGAATGTTCAGACGCTTCTGAACTTCGCGCTGACTCTCGCTGTGTTTTTTGCGTTCTGCATCCTGGACGGAGTTGATTTTTCGTGGCGGTTTCTCCTTCTTGCGTATCCGATAGTGACATTGACCTTCTTCAATATCGGCATTGGGCTGGTCCTGTCGGCCCTTTACGTATTCTTCAGCGACATGCAATACCTTTGGCGTGTCGCGCTTCAGCTGATGATGTACGGTTCGGCCATTTTCTATTCGGTTGACAATGTTTCTCCCGATTTCAAGATCGCATTTGATCTCAATCCGGTATATCAGCATATTCTTTACTTTCGTGAGGTTGTCTTGAATGGTGCGGTGCCGTCGCTGACGCATCATTTGGCTTTGGCGGTTTTCGCCCTGCTGTCATTGGCGGTTGGCGGATGGATGTATCGGCGTTACAATACGGAGTTCCTGTATTATGTCTGAGGAAGCGTCCACAATGCTGGAGTGCCAGAACGTTTCAATCCGGTATCGTATCGGAGATGTGCGGAATGTCGGCCTGAAGGAAGTTCTGATGCAGAAACTTACCGGAAGACGGCAGGTAACGGATTTCTGGGCGGACAGAGACATTGGATTCCTCCTCAAAAGGGGGGACATGCTCGGTATCATAGGTACGAACGGGGCCGGCAAGTCGACGCTGCTAAAGGCGGTGTCCGGGATTATGGAGCCAACGAAGGGAACGATAACGCGCAGGGGCAATGTCATAGCCTTGCTGGAGCTTGCGAGTGGATTCGATGGCGACCTTACCGTGAAGGAGAATGCCTATCTGCGCGGTGCGATGCTGGGCTACACTCGGGAGTTCATGGATGAAACCTATGAGCATATCATCGCATTCGCCGAACTCAAGGAATTCGAGGATCGGCCGTTCCGTCAGCTTTCCTCGGGCATGAAGTCGCGTCTGGCCTTTGCGATCGCTTCGCTTGTGAATCCGGATATCTTGATCCTGGACGAGGTCCTCTCTGTCGGCGACGGCGCCTTCCGCAAGAAAAGTGAAGACAAGATGCGGGAGATCATCAAAGGCGGAGCGACTACAATCCTCGTATCCCACTCCATCAGTCAGGTGCGTGAAATGTGCAATAAGGTTCTGTGGCTTCACAAAGGGCGGCAGATCGTTTTCACAGATGATGTGAAGGGCGTCTGCGACAGTTATGAGGCCTACCTTTCGGGGAAAATAAAGGAACCTTCATTCGTTTGACGTGATATGGCGGAACTGCCACTGCATATGGTGCCCGAAATCGTCTGTCGAAAAATATATTGAAAAAAAAAACGATTTCAGTATAATTTGCGCCGTAAAGCAGAATGCATGTGCTTTCGGTCAAGTGGAGGTTCGCATAATGAAGTCAATAAAACCGTTGATTGTCATGCTTGGCGGCGTTTTGCCGCTGGCGTGCTTTCCGGCATGGATGGAGCAGTCCATCAAGCTGGTGCAAGGGTGGAACGCCATCCATCTGAAGGTCAATCCGTACGACAATGCGTGCGCGAACGTGTTCGGCGCGGGGTCGGGCGACAAGATCGAAAGTGTCGCCTGGTGGCGTCCCGATCCCACGTGGGACGGCACGGGCGCGTCGCGTACCGACACGTACTACTGGAATCCGACGAACGAGGCATCCTGCACGTTCGCCCAGGCGCTGGGCGACAGCACGTATCTCGTGAAGGCGTCCGAAGCGACGACTCTGAGAGTTCTCGGTACTCCTGTCATCCCATCGGGCCGGATCTATCTCGGCGCGGCGAACCTCGTGGGCATGTGGCTTGAGAACGACGTGTTCTACAGCGAGTACTTCCGAGCGTTCTCGAAGAATCTGGCCGCCTCCCCGTATCAGACGGTCGATCCGCCCGACAGCAACGCCCTCCATCAGGGCGACGACAAGTCCGCCGATCCGAGTCAGGCGATCTGGCTTCAGACGGCCGGCAGCGGCATCGCGACCTATATGGGCCCCGTGCAAGTGTCGTCCGATTCGACGGACAAGATCCTCAGCTGGGCGAAGACGACGGCCGTGCGCACGCTGACCCTGAAAAACGTCACGGACGAAGAGATCGAAGTGAAGATCGATCTTCTCGATTCGCTTTCTCCGCCGGAAGGACAGGGCACGATGGCCGGAAAGATCGCGCTCAAGCGCGAGCGCGTCGACTTCAGCGCCGGTTACGCGCGCCGCCTCTACGATCCGATGCCGACCTCGTTCACGACGAACATCGCCGCCGGCGCGACGTGGCAGCTACGCGTCCGTCCGAACCTCGACGCGATGCCGACGGCGGCCGAAGGGTCGTTCTATCTCGGCATTCTCAAGATTTCGACGGCGCTCAACGAAGAGGATCCGCCGGGCGCGGCGGCGATCCGCGTCGGGCTTTCCGCCGCCGGAAACCTCGATGCGCTCCGCTCGCCCGCCGGACTCTGGGTCGGTCAGGTGGCGCTTACGGGCGTCAACCGCGCGCAGATGCTCAAGAGCGCCGCGTCGGAATGGAACGCCGAAGACGTGCAGGACGCGACGCAGCCGTTCCAGTTCAGGCTCATTCTCCATGCCGCCGACGACGGCGAGGTTAAGCTCCTGAAGCAGGCGTTCGTCGGTTCGGTGATGAAGGACGACATGACCGCGACGGTCATGACCGACAAGGAGACGGCGCGCGCCTATCGCGGCGTCTATCCGAACGCGGTCATCCGCCGCACGTCGTCCGCGAACTTCCCGTTCATGGAGCCGCAGCTCTTTACCGATTCGCTCAACTTCATGAAGGACGGCGGCGTGATGACGGCCACCTTTACGCAGAAGGGGACGGCCAAGGACAATCCGTTCTACCATCAGTTCCATCCCAACCACGACTCGCTCCTCTTCAACAACGGCAAGCCCATCTGGAAGGAGGACGGCGCCGACGGAACGGGCGACTATGAAACGTGGAGCGTAACGCGCACCGTGACGCTGAAGTTCCAGGGCGGCGATCCGACGGGCGCGGCGGACGAAGACTGGAACCGCACCGTCTGCGGCGGCATCTACCGCGAGGAGATCACGGGGCTCAACAAGACGCCCATCATCGTCGAAGGGGCGTTCCGCCTCAACAAGACGCTCGATACGCCGAACCTCTGTTCGGGAGGCGTCGTGCCGTAACACTATCAAAGACTAACAAACAACTTCAACGAAACTTAACAACAGAAGGAGAAACATCATGAAAAACGCAATAGCAAAAGTCGTTCTGGCCTCGATCCTGCCGACGGTCGCCTTGACCGTCATCCATGCGGCAGTGCCTTCAACCGCAACACAGAATGTGCCCGGAAAGATGAACTATCAGGGCTATCTGCGCGATCCTTCGACCGGCGACGCCTATGTCGACGGCATCTATACGCTTGACTGCCGCATCTACAGCAACGACATGGGCGGAACCCCTCTTTGGGGCGGGCGCTACTCGGCTTATGTGAAGGACGGCTACTTCAACATCATGCTGGGAGATGAAAACGCCACGCAGAACCTCGACGATATGTCGGGCATCACCTACACGGGGGCGGCGAATCTCTGGAAGGCTCTCTGGGGCGCGAATTCGACCGACTGCAAGCGCTTCCTCGGCGTGACGCCACTGCAGGACGCCAATCATGCGGTCATCTCCTCCCCGACTGAAATCATGCCTCGGCAGGAACTCCTGACCGCTCCGTTCGCTTTCCGTGCCCAGAGTGCGCAGTACGCGAGCGAAGCGAAGGAGAATTTCACGGTGGGCGGCAACCTCACCGTGAACGGCACGACGACGTTCTCCGGTACGATCAACGCTTCGACCGGTACGCAGAGCATCGGTCCGATCCGGGCGTCTTCGTCAAGCGTCAATCTCGGCAACGGCTATACGTCGGCAACCTCGTCAAACCGCGCTTCTTTGCCGTCCTCCATTTACAATGTGGGACAGTATCTGTATTTCTACTCCTACTATGCGATGAACTTCAAGCCGACCGCCGGCAATATCAATTTCACCGTTCCGTCGGGCTATGACATGAAGGTGACCGGGGCAGGAGATTTTATTTCGGACGTTCCCGTCAACACAATCGGCGGCACGGGGGCGACGACGATCAGCGGCGGCAGCATCGCCATCAACGGATCGACGGCCGTCAACGGCTATTTCACCGTCAACGGTTCCTCTATCCGTCTGACGGATACGGCCGGAGATCAGCTGGAACTGTACAACGGAAAAATTTACGGAAATGGAGACCTCAGCTGGAAGAAAGCGTCGAACGGCTTGACGGCCAGCCCGTTCCAGATCAAAGATGTCGATGTAACCATTTCGTCCTCGCAGAAGTCGACGACCGTTGTGATTGATTCGACGGATGACTATTATTGGACGGTTGCCGGATACAATGCCACTGTGCTCTCTGGCCGAACGATTTTAGAGATGCGGGCGTTCAAAAACGCTTCCGGCGGATGGACGCTCCGCGTGACACTCGACAGCGCGCCGACGGCGAGCAGCAAGTTCAAGGTTCTGGTTCTTGGCATCAACAAGAAGATGGCCAGCTACACCTATACCCCGTGATTGACACGAGTACGAACACGATATGAGGAGGTGTGCGTATGTCATATCTTAAACTTAAAAGGGCGGTGTGGGCCGCCGTGGCGGCGGGGGCGTTTGCCGCCACAGCCGCCCCGACCGACAATCTGCGGACGGAATACCGCAATGATGTCCATCCGCACGATGACGGCGTGTACGGTGTGGAACCTGCCGTGCAGCTCGGTGCCGGCAGCGGGTATTTCTTCACGACGAACCGTGCCATTCGAACAAGAATCGGATCGTTTACATTAGATACCCAGCTGGATCTGGATGATAAAATGAAATGGGTGTTCCAGACGCCGAACATCCGTTCGACCGTCGGTGCGCCGATTGCGGCGATGACGGCGAACAAGTTTCTGGGCGAGAAGATCACTCCCCCTGAGGACTGGACCGGCGAGGAGCCCGTTATCGACGAAGAGACGGGCGGCAAGGCGGTATGGGTTGATTTCGCCGAGGAGGTGATCGCGTGCGAAGCGGGTCCCATCCGGATTTCCTGGCCGCTCAAAGACGGCGGAACGCGCGTCGAGCAGAGCGTGGTGGCGGCTTCGCCCAACAAGCGGCCGGTTCGCCTCTATTGGACGCATCAGCGTCCGTATTTGGAAGGCGGCGCCGAAGTCTCAAAAATCCTGCAGAACGGCGGGCCGACCGTCACGTTCAGCCAGAACTACAAGGTGCACCTTTATCCGACCTCGCGCATTCATGTTTATGAGAAGAATGCGTATGACAAGTATGATGGTGAGCCACCCGCAGGTGTTGAAACATATATGGATAAGCAGTATGGCTATGTCGAACTGGACGGTACGGAGCTGAAGGCGTATGAGGGCAGTTACGGCACATTCCTTCTCGTCTATTCGCGTCTTGACGAGGCGACGAACAAGCGATCGATGCTCGCCTACGAGCTTGTAGAGGTGCTTGAGCCCAAGCAGACGAAGATCGACGTCAAAATCGGCGATCAATTGAAGCCCCAGACGCGCGACTTTGCCACGAACGAACTCTTTCCGCGCGTGACGCGCGGTTTGACGGACGAATCGGAGAACGACGAGATCTACGTCTATCAGCACAGCTCCGGCAAGCAGAAGAACTATCTCTGGGCGATCCGCGATTCCAGCGAGAATCCGTGGAAGATCGAGGTGTTCTGGCGCGCGAAGGAGGAACTAGACGTCGTCTGGCCTTTCGAAGTCGATATCTACGCGGCTTCGTGGGACGAGGCAGGAGCGCAAACTTATGTGCGCGATACGGAAAATGAAGAGGGCGGCGAAGCGAAGAAAGAGCCTGTCGTCTACTATCCCGAGTCGCTCGGCGTGGAAGCCATGCCGTATCAGGTCTCGGTCGATCCTGCTACCGGCAAGAGCGTCGAAAAAGAGCACTTCCACGTCTCCGGCGGGGTCATGTATTCCGATTGGGCCGACGATGGAACATACGCGCTTCTTAAGTATGCAAGCGGAGATTCGGTCTGGTTTCAGACCGTCCGCTCCGTGCCGGCGAAGAACTATGATCTGCTGGATGAGCTCGGGCTCAGCAGTTATGCCGTGGGAACGAACGAGACCTTCCGAACGGGAACTTTTGATGAAGAAGAAGAGCAGCAGGCGTTTATTTACGAATATCCCCTGGCGAAAGAAATTTGTGCGCCGTTCGCCGGCAAGGACGGATTTTTCTATCCGGGGTGGATCCGCACGGAGCGTGAAAATGACGCCGGTCCGGTGAAGAACCCCTACAATCCCGAGCTCTACAAATATCCGACCGCCTATGTCGCGACGAACGAATTGTACGCGCCGATTTTCCCTGTGAATATCGGCGAACTGGAAATCTGGTGGTCTCTGCCGTCGAAACTGATGAGCGAGGTCCGTCCGAACGGCGGCAATACCGAGAAGCTTCAGACGCCGATCTACTTCCCGGCGATTCCGATCGATTACTCCATTCATACGCCGGAATTTTACACCGACAAGTTTTCGCGCGACAAAACGCCGCCGCCGCAGATCGTTCTCGCGTCGGGCAAAGGCAGCGCCGGCTATGCGCTGAACGACCATCTTCCGTATCATGACGGAATGGTCGATACGCTCCGGTTCTCTCCGAGCTGGCTCGATTCCTCGCATTCCTATACGGGTATTGTCGTGACATTGGCCGGCATGGGCAATCCCACGGGGGTTACGTCGAACTTCACTTTCGAAGCGCGTATCGGCCGTCGACCGATCTATTATGTCGACGAGTGGACTACGCCCAATGTGATTCCGCTGGCTTCATTTTACGGCCGTCAGGAGGACGGATCAGTTTCGCCTGCCGCCTATCTCAAGATCGCGTTTGACGACGCCGGAAACCTTTACATGAACGGTGTGCGCAAGACCTCCTGGAGCAGCGGAACAAATGATATCGAGGATTTGTGTTTCCCCGCCCGGTTTGACGAATACACGCTTCTGCCGGAATCGGAGTCTGATCGCCTGAGTGAAGGCGGCAGCATGTCGATTGCGCTAGTCCGTACGCAGGAGGGCGAGTGGCGCTACTATCTCAACGGGCATCTGGCCTGGAAAGGGAACAGTGATGACTGTTCGATCAATGTTTCACAGGACTCGGTTAACCTATTTGAGTCGTATGAAAGATACAGCGAGTGCGTCGCCTATCGAGGCTCTATTCATTATCTTCGCCTTTGGAGCAAGGCGAGAAGCGCCAAGGAACTCGCTCAGAACCGGTATATGCAGTGCGCTCCGACTGAAAGCCTCGTCTTCCAGTACTACGGTCCGTCGCAGGAGTTTGAGAATTATGGCGACGAAGAGGCGGTCTGCGGTCCGGTGAAAAACGGACTCATCACCGACTCTTCCGGACACAATGCCCATGGGTATCTGGGGTATGCCGCCGGAGAGATCGTCCTCAGCGAGTATGATACCGTCGACACGACGACATGGATGATCGCCGGCAATCAGAATCCTTCCGACGGATACAGTTACGACGAAGCGAAAATCCGCATTCCTGAACTGGGACAGACATTCCCGGCGGATGCGACGATATACCGGCAGAACGATCCCGAGAAGGACGGCTACAATCCGAACGAAGAGCATGCTTTCCTTGTTGGCGGCGTGGCTTATGCCCTCAGGTGCGATCTCAACCGGATCGATCCCGAGGCGGAAGGGGAAAAGGCGTTTACGTCGCTGCCTTACGTTCTTGTCGCCTACGATGATCCGGATAATGTCGGCAAAAAGAAAATGAGTGCGCTTCGTGTCGTTCCCGAAAACGACATGTACCGGTTCAGTCAGTACAAGGACGCGGGCACGATGATCCAAAGCCCCGATCCCCTGGCGCGGCTTCAGCCCGCCAATCTTCAAAAGTTTATCTCAGGACCGCTCTACGCCGACACGGAAGAATGCTTCAAGGACCGCAAGGGGTGGTACTGGGCGCATCAGGCTGGAAACGACGGCGGTTCGACGAACTATGTGTTCGAACTTTCGTATCCGAATCAGGACGTTTTTGACTGGCCGGACGGAACGTCGCATGCGGCGGGCGAAGTGATCCCGTGGATGGCGAATTACGAACGTCGCAGCGAGTCTTCCTACGCATGGCCGTCATGGACCTGGGGCGAGTGTTATAAGAGCTTCCCCGCGCGTCCGGCGTCGGATTCGGTCGGCACCGCCATCGACTACACGTACATCGTAGACTGGCCGCTCAATGCCCCTAAGCTCTACGTGAACGACACGCTCCACGACGCCAAGGACGGTCTTCCCGCAATCCGCGGACAGCTCTCGGCGAAGGTTCTCTATCAGCAGTCGATGATGCTCTCCTCGAACGAATCGGTGCGTCTCATCGATCCGGAGGTGCGCCGCGGCGGCGGGCTCATCGAGATTCCCGCGGACATCCGCAACTACCGCGACCCGAAGACGGCGAAGCGCAAGTTTACCGATCTGCCGCCGCTCCTGCGCGACCGCTTCCAGTGGAACCCGACGGCGTTCTACGACCGCACGAACGACGACACGCGCGAACTCGAACTGACGGGACAGTACATCAAGGACGGCAACTATGCGTTCACGCTCCTGAACGTGATGGACGAACGCTCGAAGGCCGTCATGCTCGACCCCGATCTCTTACCGGGCGCGGAGCATCCGGATTGGGTGAAGGGCATCGAATCGATGAGCGGCGAAGCGTATGTGCTTCCCGACGATCTGACGCCGTTCGATCAGATGGCGCTGGCGACGACCGGCCGGGGCGCGGGTTATGTGACGCTCGTATTCAACAACTCGACGAATCTCACCATGGTTTCGCCGGGCGAAGTCATCTCCATGTACGTCATCAAGGTCGTGCCGGAGCTTTACAACGGCTATCTCCATGTGATGCAGAGCGACAATCCGCTCGACAAGCAGCTCAACATGAAGTACACCTCCGACTTCGGCGGGCGTCCGCAGGATTGGGAGTTCGAATGGCAGTACTGCGAGCCGGTCAACGGTTCGGCCGCGCTGGACGACAACGGCTGGCTCTCGCTCGCCGGTTCTTGCGGCAAGCCGGGCGTTCCGATGCTCGACTGGATCACGGTCGGCGACGCGGGCGTGTTCGGCCTTTCCGATCACTACGTGCGCTGCCGCTACCGTTCGCTCGATCCCGCCGTGCAGGCGCTCGTCGGCACGGAGTGGTCGAACTGGTCGGCGCCGAAACTGGCGGAAGGCTGGATCAAGCGCGTTCTGAAGGCGATCAATCCGTTCGACCAGAAGATCCGCGATTTCCTCAACAACGAGATCGACACCAAACTTTCGGTCCTCGAGCAGGCGGGCGAGCCGTATGACGGCGACATCCCGCTCAATCTCGAAGCGCTCAACGAAAGCGGCCTGATCGCGATCTATGAAACGGTCCTCAATCAGGCGAAGAAGCTTTCGATCAACGACGAGAAGATAGCCACGGAATCGCTCGCGCTCTCTCTACAGATGGCGGCGGGCCGCATTGCCGAACTGTACACGGCGCTCGGAAACGAGGCGATGGCCGACGCGCTCAACCCGACGGTCGATCTCGGCTCCGGTTCCGGCGTGGATGATTCGGCCGACAGCTCCATCTTCCCGTTCATGAACCAGTGCGAGAACATCCTTGAAGAGGAACTTTGCCTCCTGCGCGGACGCGACATGTCCGCGAAGTACAAGACGAGCTGGCAGAACGCGATTCTCCCGTGGGAGGCGCCGTTCTACAACCGTCTCGCCTGGAACTTCACGGCCGACATCATGGGCGGTCAGGTCGCCTACGTGGAGAACTACGGCATCCGCGACAAGTGCGGCGCGTCCGATGCCGCCGACCCCTCGAAGCCGGACGGCGTCATCGACGTCTACGACGCGAAGAAGCTCTATCCGCAGGGCCACGGCGACGCATGGGGCCACTACCTTTCCGCCGTGAAGGGCTACTACACGCTGCTGAGGCATCCCAATTTCGGCTGGAAGCCGCAGATCGAGGGCATCCTTGCCGGACAGACCGAGATCACCATCGGCAATCTCCACGAAAAGCGCTTTGCGCAGGCGGCGGAGGCCAAGGCCCGCGCCGGCGAGAAGATCGTGGCCGATACGTTCCGCTGGAACTATCGCGTTGGCGCGCAGGATGCATGGCTCGACGCCGAGGACGAGACGGAATGGGAAGACGACGCCGGGGAGACATGCACACGCGCATGGGGTACCGACGAATGGGCGACCCGCGCCCATCTCGGCGCCTACTACGATTGGGCAGTGGCCAACTCGCTCCTGCCGAGCCGCACGTCGGACGAACTCGGACTCATCCGCATGCTCGACCGCGAGTCGACGTTCGAAATCGGCGCGATCGCCGCAAGCGCGCGCAAGATACAGTCCACGGCCGACTATGCCGATACGGGGCTCAATCCGCTCGGGCTTTCCGACAATGCGATTCCGTTCGACATCTCGCCGAGCGAAATCGACGCCGGCAAGACGCACTTCGAGCAGATCATGGACCGTGCGCGCCGGGCGACGAAGGTGGCGAAGGACGTCTTCAACCGTGTTAAGAGCGCGGCGAACCGTCTCCGGGACCAGAACGCGTCCGGCGACTTCGAGAATATGGTCTCCGATGAAGAGGCCGCCATCGAGCGCCGCCTCATCGAAATCTACGGCTATCCGTACGATGACGACATCGGCCCGGGCAAGACGTATCCGCAAGGGTATTCCGGACCCGACATCTACCACTACTACTACGTGGAGACCTACGACCTTGACGGTTCGGGCGGCATCAACGGCGAATATCGCGGCGTCCAGGCCGGAGACGGTTCGTACGGCCGCTACATCGACGTGACGGTCGACGACTATTCGCTCATCACGACGAATGTCACCGGTACCTTCCAGGCCGAGCGCGACGAGTCGCTTGCGGACAACGGATTCTTCGGGAACATCATCGTCGGCGCCGTCTCGTGGTATCAGGATCAGCTCGAAAAGGTCGGCTCCTACATCGACCCGTGGAGCAAGTACACGGGCGTGTGCTCGACCAACTACGCGCTTCCCGTCGCGGTCGTCGATACGGACGGGGATCTGCTGGACGGCAAGATCGCCTACGAGTTCAGCATCGCGGCCTGGTCGAACACGCCGTGGGTCGCGAGCTACTATGTGGGCGAGAGCGGCTTTACGCCGAAGCCCAAGGACTTCCACGGCCAGCGCAAGGCCGAGGGCGAGGTGCAGATCGCGCTCAACGGCTATGCGGCGCTCCTGGCCGAGATCGACGTGAAGGCCAACAAGCTCCTCGCGGCGAACGAGAAGCTGCAGGGCCTCATCGACGAGCTGTCCGCTCTCGACTACACCACGCAGATGGGGTATGTGACGGAAGCGGCGAAGAAGGAGATCGAAAACTACATCGCGGCGTGCAAGAAGAACGCCGAGACGGTGAAGACGACCCTTGAGGCCATCAAGCAGTTCAAGGACACGCTGACCGAATCGGGCGTGGAGGCGTTCCCGAAGATCACGGGACTTTCCTTCGACCTGACGAGCATCGGACGTGCGGCGCTCTTGGCGCTTAAGAGCGGCGTCAACGATCTTATCCACGGCGAAATCAATCTTCAGGATATGAAGATCAAGGAGGCCGAAGAGGCGATCAACGAGATCGAAGTCGCGATGAACAAGCAGTTCGAAGCCTGGATGGACAATGAAGAGCGCAAGAAGAAGATCGCCGCCATCAAGGAGCAGACCGCCAACGTGAAGAGCGCTCTCGGCGAGCTTGAAATCGCCTACAACAACGCCAACGACAAGCGCATGCGATATGCGAAGATCGTGGCGGAAGGCGACGAGCTTCAGGCGGAGCGCGAGCGTCTGCGCATCCAGTGGGCCGCCGATCTCTCGCAGAGCCGCTACCGCAACATGATGTACCAGATCATGCGCAACGACGAACTCCAGCGCTACAACGAGGCGTTCGAGCTTGCCGCCAGGTACACATTCCTCGCCGCGAAGGCCTATGACTACGAAACCGGCATGCTTCAGAGCGACAGCTCCAACGCGGCGGGATCGGAGTTCATGGAGCAGATCGTGCGCGCGCGTGCGCTCGGGCGCTTCACGTCTGACGGCCAGCCTCTCGGCGGCGGATCGACCGGCGACCCGGGACTTGCCGACATTCTTTTCCGCATGGAGGAGAACTGGTCGGTCCTGAGGAGCCGTCTCGGCTTCAACAACGCGCAGAACGATCTTGACGCGTTCTCGCTCCGCCGCGACCTCTGCCGCATCGTGAACAACGACGACGAGGCGTGGAAGACGGCGCTGGCGAACTATTGGGTGGACGACTTGAGGACGCATCCTGCCTTCCAGCAACTCTGCCAGCCGTTCAATCCGATGAAGGCGACGGAGCCAGGTTTCGCGATTCCGTTCCGCACGGTGATCGCCTCGCGCAAGGACCTCTTCGGAAACGATCTCGAGGGCGGCTCAACGGCGTATTCGTCGACCTACTTCGCGACGAAGCTGCGCGGCGTGGGCGTCTGGATCGAAGGCGAGAATGCGCTTTCGGCGCTGCCGAAGCGTCCGGAGGTGTACCTTGTGCCGACAGGTCTCGATTACATGCGCGTGCCGATATCGTCGGGCTCGGCGTCATCCGCGACGCGCGCATGGCAGGTGGTCGATCAGGTGCTTCCCGTCCCGTACGCGCTTGCCGACAGCGACTGGGAGGCGACAGACTGGAGCGCGCTCAAGGACATATACTCCAATGCGTTGTGCGTGCAGAGGCGTCATCCCGCGATCCGCGCCAATGTGGGCGCCTCTTTCGACGAGGCGAGTACGCTCGTGTACAACTCCCGTCTGATCGGCCGTTCCGTCTGGAACAGCGAATGGTGGGTGCTCATCCCGGCGGCCTCGCTCAATGCCGATTCGAATACCGGCAAGAACGCCTTCCTTGACAATGTGAAGGACATTCACCTTTACTTGAAGACATACTCGTTCTCGGGTAACTGATGGAGGTAAGAGTCATGAATAAACTTATCCTGTTTTCTGCTGTTTCCGTTGCCGTGACATCGCTCTGGGGCGTGTCGATTCCGCAGTCGCCGGTCGTGACCTACGGCCTGGTGCGGGATGAATACGGCGTGCCGCTCAAATCGGCTTCCGAAGCGGAGGTGCGCCTTGTGCGCGCCGCCGTGCCGGGCGGTACGGTCTATTCGCGCAGTGCCGTCACGGACCAGATGCTGCCGGGCGTCAATTACCGGTTGTCGCTTGAGATCGACAGCGAAGGGCCCGCGCGGCCATACGCCGTCCTCAGCGGCACGGAGATGAAGATTCTCTGCACGGTGGGCGGCGAGGAGGCGGCGCTCGCGCCGGCTTCCGTTTTCGCGACGCCGAAGGCGGGTACGGCGCAGCGCAGGGATTACACCATCGGCAGCGACGCCGATGGTGACGGGTTGCCGGACGCGTGGGAGGAATGGGTGCTCCGCTGTGCCGGAAAGGCGTACGACGCGGCGGCAATCGCCGCATTTGACCCAAAGGCGGATGCGGACGGCGACGGCATGAACAACCGGGCGGAATTTCTCGCGGGAACGGATCCTTTCCTTGAAACGGAAATGTTTGCGATTACCGCATTTGAACCCGTTGCCGGCACTGACCGGGTGAAGATCCGCTTCACGACGCGTTCAAGCCGCAAATACCACATCGTATTCAGCGAAACGCTCGGAGAGGATGCCGTCTGGGCGCCGGTTCCGACGTCGAAGAGCGTGAATGCGGCGGGGGATTACGAGAAATACGACGGCACCGGGCGTGTGCTGACAATCTATGCGCCGCGCAGTGTCGAGGGGGTGTCGGGCTTCTTCCGTGTGGTCTGCAACTGATGAAGAGGGCCTTGTTCGTCGCATGTCTTTTATCCGCCGCGGTCGCGGCGGCGGATATGTGGACGAATCGCGCGGGGCGCGTCTTTTCGGCGCGTCTTGTCGCGGTTGACGATGCGGGCGCGACCTTCGTTTTTCCGGAGGATGGCGCGACAAACACCCTGCCGCTCGCGAAACTTTCGAAAGACTCTCGGCGGCGGGCGTGCGATCTTTTCGATTTCGCTCCGGTGCCGCCGCGTCTGGCGGCGACTTTCAACCGTGCGGTTTCGGATCTCAAAAGGATCAGGGATCTGCAGGAAGACGGCGTATTGACTGCGGAAAGGGCGATACGGCGTCGGGATGCCGTCATCAAGGTTTTTTCGGACATCTGCCGCGAAAGAGGGATTGAATCCGGGACGGTTGAAAGGCTCGTCCGGCGTCTGGATTAGCGATTAGCGGTATCAGGTACTATAATCTTGATGTTCCTTCGCGACATTGTAGAACTTTCCTGTACTTTATTGGGGGAGAGTTTGGTATAATTCGCGCTTGGATGAATGCATTAGGCAGATTGGCGTCGGCTGTCGGCTATCCGCAGACTGTTCCTGCGGATGCGCTTGAGTTTACATTCAAGGTGGATGACGGAGAGGTGCGCGCCATTGACCTTGAAAAGCGTCTTGTGCTGACGCGCGAAATCTCCCGCGACGAGGATGATCTTCCGAGGCTGGCTTCATATTCCGCAGGGCGAATGCTCCGTGAGGCCGCTACTCTCTACTGGGATGAACGCATAGGCGCGGCGATCCTTGCGCAGGAGATTCCGGCATCGGCGACCGCCCATGAGCTGAAAGTCTTTTTCGAGACGTTTGCCGACTCTTGCGACTGGTGGTTGGCGCGTACGGCGGCGGAACCGGTAGAGTCTTCATCGTTTCCGGAGATGGTAATCCGTCCCTGACTATTGCGAAAGGAAGAGATGACTATCCTACCGACAATCAAACGGACTTTCACGCTGGCTGCAATTCTGCTGATTTTCGCGTCGTCTGCATCTGCGGCGGACAAATCCGCCGTGAAGAGGCTCCCCTGGAAGAGTCCGGAGTACACTCTCATCGCAAGGCAGATGCCGATCCGCTCGGCGTTGGAGAGTTTCAGCGTCGCGCAGGGAATCCCGATCCTGCTTTCCGATCGCGTGACGGGCGTTCTGTCGGGGGACTTCAAGGGTGTCAGGCCGGATGATTTCCTCGATCGCATTTCGGCCGTGCACAATCTCACATGGTACTACGACGGCACGGCGCTCTACATCTACACAGTCGGCGAGATGGGGTCCACACTCATAGACCTCCGCTACATGAAGGCAAGCGAAGTCCTGGCGATGATGGTGGAGTTGGGCGTCGAGGATTCGCGCTTCCCGCTCAAGACCGCGTCAAACGGCGAACTCATCATGGTGTCGGGTCCGCCGCGGTACGTGATGCTCGTGTCGGAAATGATCGCCCGTGCGGACAAGCTGCGCGAGCAGCGTACGTTCACTTCGGTCGAGACGCGCATATTCCCTCTAAAGCATACCTGGGCGGACAATGTGAGTTTCAGCGTGACGAGCCCGGAGTCCACGGTAACGATCCGCGGCATCGCCCAGCTGCTGGAGGAGATCATGAACGCAGGGGCCGGTGCGGCGCCCGTGCGCGAAGGCGCCGTCACGAACGAGACGGACCGTCTCAGCGCCAACACGGATTCCGCATTCCGTCCCGTGATCCGCCCTGAGAACCGTCTCAACGCCGTCGTCGTCCGCGACACTGTCACGCGCTTCCCGATGTACGAGAATCTTATAGAGCAGCTCGACAGGCCGCAGAAGCTTGTGGAGATCGGCGTCACGGTTCTGGAGCTGTCGCAGGAGGATGCGCTTGACTGGCAGATGTCGCTCAAGGTGTCCGGCGCCAAGGACGATGTCGAGGGCGCGGCGGGGCAGAACGCCGCCAATCTCTTCAATTCCGCTTCGCTCGGCGGCAAGGGGCTTGCCGGCGCCCTCACGTATCTTGGCGACGACGTGTCGGTGTCGGCGTCGCTTACGGCGCTGAGGGAGAAGGGCAAGGCCCGTTCGATATCGCGCACTTCGATTCTCACGCTCAACAACATGTCTGCCGAGATGACCGATACGCAGAGCTACCATGCGCGAGTCGTCGGCACCGAGGTCGCTTCGCTGGAGGAGGTGTCCGCCGGGACGAAGCTTCAGGTGAAGCCGCGCATAGTTCCGTCCGCCTCGACGAACTCGCCCGACCGCGTGTGGCTTTCGATGGAGCTTCAGGACGGCGGATTCGAGTCGATATCCGTCGACGCCATGCCGATGACGCGCACATCGTCGCTTGAGACGCAGGCCGCCGTGCTCGAGGGCCATTCCATCATGCTCGCCGGCTATCTCAGGGACATCAAGGAGTCCGGCGGATGGGGCATTCCGTATCTGCGCGACATCCCTTGGATCGGATGGCTGTTCGGAGGTTCAAGCGTCCGCAATGAGACCGTTCAGCGCATGTTCATCCTTACGCCGTATGTCATCGACGTGACGACGAACGATGTCGTGGCGGTGCAGGCTGACCGCCACCGTGACATTGAGCGCGAGGAGGTCCTTGACGAGGCGTTCGACAAGGACGGAATCGAGCGCAGGGAGCGTGAGGCGCAGATGGACTTCCGACGCGAGATGCGCCAGGAACGGGCGGAGGAACGCCACGACAGGAATGAGGCGATGCGCGGTCTCGAACGCGAAAAGCGTCGTGGCGAAATGGAGAGAGACCGCAGGGACTGGGAGAAGTGGTTCGACGAAGAGAAGCGTCGCCACGAGAATGTGAGGGACAAAGAGGACGATGCCGACTGAGGCGACCATAGAGAGCGGATTCGCGCATGTGACCGGCGGAACGTGGCTTCTCGGCGTATCCCAGCCGGCGGCGTACCGCGGCGCCTTGCGCGACCGCCGCATGGGCGGATGGATTGTTCCGGACCGCGGCCGTCTGCGCAGCGTGGAGCTTTCCGGAACGGCGTCGTGCTCCGACGCCAAACGCCCGTTCCTTGCCCGCATCGACTGCGCCGACACGCTTTCCGTCGTCTCCGAGAGGATTCTTGTGGCGCCGGCGGCGTCGCGCACCGGATCACAGCTCGTGCGTGTGGTGCCGATGAGCTTCAGGCATGCGCTTGCCGTCACGGAGTTCAGGAATCCGGGCTGGGCCGTCACCGCCACGGCATCGCGCGTGAACAGGTTTGTGCTGGAGGAGGGCGAGGTGCTGAGCGTGCGGCTCGAGTCGGTAGTGGCGTGGACGACCAGGCGTCCGACAGGTCACTGCCCCAGACTTGCGATGCGCGACATCCTGATTCCGCGCCGCCGCGCAAAATCGCTTTGGCTGAATTTCTACGGTCCCGGAGTCGTCTGGGCGGAGGGGGCTCATGGCATTTGACGCCGCACAGCTCCTGAGGCACGCGATTGCGCCGGACCGGTTCGACCAGCTCCGTTCCGCGGAGGCGCCTGCCGCCGCACAGACTCCCGTCGAGGTCGGCCGCGCGATGGGCATGGCGGTCGTCGTTGAGCAGAATCCTGCCGCCGAACTCCAGGACGCGATGGAAGAGCTTTCCATGCACTTCGAGGAGAAGGCCGCGAAGAAGCTTGGCGAACGGAAGCTCGGCGAGACGCGTTCGCGAGCGTCGGCGTATCTTGAAGCGGTGGAGGCATGGGAGAAGACGCTTCCGGACATGCCCGACAGGGAGTTCATGGACAGGGCTCTCCGCAACCTGCGCCAGGCGATGCAGAACGGTGGCGATCTGCCCGATGCCGGACGCCTTCTTCAGGAGCTTGCGAAGGGGTCGGAGGATCCTTCGCACCAGTTTGCGATGCTCGACATCCTTGAGGCGGCGCTTGGCGAGGGGGACGAGGCACTGCGCGATCTTGTCGGTGCGGCGCGCGAACAGCTGGTCAAGGAGAAGGGGGCGGAGGTCTCCGCCGGAATCAATCTTGCCCGCGAGGTCAATGCCCGCGCGACCACTCCGGAGGAGATGCAGTCGCTTCGCGATCTCTATCGCGGCGAGGTAATCGGCTTCACGACGCCGCAGGACTGCTACCGTTCGCTCGTCGCGTCCCGCGGAATCGCCGGACTTTCCGCCGCAATTGAATTCCTGCTTGCAGGCTGCGGCGCGGACCTGCAGAGTCCGTCGCCTTCGCAGATGCCGGAGGAGCTTCGCCGGATCATGCTCGATCTCCAGTGCGTGCAGGTGCTGCGCACGGTGTTCGACAGTCTTGCCGCATTGGTGTCGCGCATGTCGGCGCAGTTCGGCGAGACGTGCCGCTTCGGCGGAGAGGCCATGACAGGCAAGGTGCTGGATTTCACGGAACGTCCGTTCGTCTCGGCGCGCGACATCGCGGGATTCGTGGCGGAAAGCGGAATCGTGAAGCTGTTGGCGCAGATGGATTTCTGCCGGGAGATGATGGGTGTGTTCCGTCAGCTTTCGTCGCGGCTGTTTTCGTCCGAGGAGGACCGTGCGCGCCTTGTCGACGCCACGCAGGAGCATCTGGACGGGCTCGTATCCCTCGAGGACGAGACCGGACAGGAAGAGGGAGGTGCTTCGTGACGATGGTGCCTGCATGGCTCAATGACATTGTGCGTGAATTTGCCGCCGGTCTTGGGCTGAAGGACTTCGCGCTCAGCTCTGAAGGCGCTGCGGCGCTTCGCTTTGAGAGCGGAGTGGCGTTCCGCCTTGAATATGCGATGGATCGTCTCACGTTGTCCATGTCTGCGGAATCGCCTGCGGATGTCGCGGCGGCGAAACTCCTGCTTGCGTCTGCGGATCCGCTGCGGCGCGGGAGGTTTGTGCTCAGGACGGGAATCATCGGAAAGCCGCCGCGCGCAGTCTTTGCGGTGCGCCTGGAGTCTGCGGAGGTTACGCTCGGCAATCTGGATTCGGCGATGTCCGAACTTTGGCGCGCGATGGAGAACTTCAGAAGGAGGCTCGGCGCATGAAGACGGCGCATACGGCAGAGACGATCCGTTTCGACACCGGCATTTCGGTGGCGGAGTTCGCGTCCGGCGACGGCGGCGCTCCGGGCGGCGAACGGCAGAAGCAGCTTCTGCCGGGCTCCACCACGGTGAGCGAGGCCCTGTCGAACATCTTTCCGGAGGGGGAAAGCGTCGTCGGTGAGATCATGAGCGCGCTGGTCGCGGGGAACAGCGCGTATCTCAGGACGCCTGCCGGGTTCAGCCAGACCGCGCGTTCGGCGCTCAGGACCCTGCGTTCGAAGAAAGGCGCGGCCGCCGCGCGCGCGGTGCGTGAGCTCGAGAGCCTGCTTGCGGACACCGAAGTGTTCGAGCACTACCGCGCGGCGCTGCTGGAAACCTGAGGGAGCTGGACGGAACATGCTCGGGAAACTCATAAGAGTCACAAACGCATTCAGCCGCTTCGGCGACCTGGTGCTTGCGTTCCTTGTGGTTTTCATCATAGGTCTGCTGATCGTGCCGCTGCCGACGCCTGTGATGGACTTCCTCATCTCCGTGAACCTGATGATCTCCACGGTGATGCTGATGCTCTCGCTCTATCTGCCGAGGGCGCTTGCGTTCTCGACCTTCCCGTCGATGCTGCTCTTCACCACGCTGTTCCGCCTTGCGCTGAACGTGTCGACTACGCGACTCATCCTGCTGCATGCCGATGCCGGACAGATCATCTACACGTTCGGCAACTTCGTCGTCGGCGGCAACTTCGTCGTTGGCGCCGTGATCTTCCTCATCATCACGATCGTGCAGTTCGTGGTGATCGCCAAGGGCGCAGAGCGCGTCTCCGAGGTCGGCGCGCGCTTCACGCTCGACGCCATGCCCGGCAAGCAGATGTCCATCGACGCCGACATGCGCGCCGGTGCGATCGACCAGGAGACGGCCAAGTTCCGCCGCAACGAGCTCGCCAAGGAATCGCAGCTCTACGGCGCGATGGACGGCGCGATGAAGTTCGTCAAGGGCGACGCCATCGCAGGGCTCATCATGACCGCCATCAACATTGTGGGCGGCATCTGCATCGGCGCGTTCATGAAAGACTGGGAGATCGGCAAGGCGGTCCAGACGTATTCGATCCTCACGATCGGCGACGGTCTTGTGTCCCAGATTCCGGCGCTTCTCGTGTCCATAACGGCCGGCGTGATTGTGACGCGCGTCGGAGACGAGGCGAACAAGCCGCTCGGACAGGATATCGTGGACCAGTTCTTCGCCCAGCCGAAGGCGATCCTTCTCGGCGGCGTCATGCTTGTGGGGATCGGCTTGATCCCCGGCTTCCCGAAGGTCGTGATATTCCCGCTGGCCCTTGTTGTCGGCGGACTCGGCTATGCGCTGGTGTATTCCGCCCGCAAGGCTGCCGAACACGCCGCCAAGGCCGCGGATCCGCTTGCCGCCGCCGCTCCGTCGGAAGGCACGAAGCCAAGGCCTAAGAAGAAGTCGGGCGACGATTTCGCGATGGTCACGCCGCTGACGGTGGATATAGACGCAGACATCCGCACGGCTCTCACGTACGACGAGCTGAACGAGCAGATCATGTCCATCCGCCGCGCCCTCTACCATGATCTCGGCGTTCCGTTCCCTGGAATCAACCTGTCCCTCAATCCCGCGATGAAGGACGGCAAGTACCGTCTGCTCGTGAACGAGGTCCCGGTTTCGGAGGGCGTGCTGAAGAAGGGATTCGTCTTTGCGCTCGAATCTGCGGACAATCTGTCCGCCACCGGCGTCTCGTTCGAGAAGGGCAAGGCGTTCCTTGCCGGATACGAGACGAACTGGGTGAGGCAGGAGGACAGGAACGCGCTTGAGGAGGGCGGCATCCGTTCGCTCGACCTGAACGGCGTTCTCACCTACCATCTATCGGGCGTTCTCCGCCGCTATGCGCACGAGTTCCTTTCCCTGCAGGAGACGCGGCTGCTCTTCGACCACATGGAGCGCGAAGCTCCTGAACTCGTGCGCGAGGTGCAGCGCGTGCTCCCCCTCCAGAAGATCACGGACGTGCTCCAGCGTCTCGTGCAGGAGGGGATCTGCATCCGCGATCTCAAGCGCATCACGCAGACGCTCATCGAATGGGGGCAGAAGGAAAAGGACGCCGTCCTGCTCGTGGAGTATGTCCGAAGCGCTCTGTGCCGCTACATCTCCTACAAGTTCTCCGGCGGGCAGAACATCATCGCCGCCTATCTGCTCGATCCTGCGCTTGAGGAGAAGATACGCAAATCGGTCCGCCAGACTTCCGGCGGAAGCTATCTCGCCATGGATCCGACGACGGTGCGCTCCATCCTCGCCGTCGTCAAGAAGACGATCGGAGACCTTTCGAAGATTCCGCAGAAGCCGGTCATAATCGTCTCTGTCGATATCCGCCGCTACTTCCGCAAGATGATAGAGAAGGACTATTACGAACTGCCGGTCCTCTCGTTCCAGGAGCTTTCGCAGGAAATCAACATCCAGCCGTTGGGGAGGCTTAAGCTGTGAACGTGCTTCTGAAGATAGTGCAGGGTCCGAACGCGGGCGCGGAGATCGTGCTTGCCGGAGGGATGACCGTAAGCCTCGGCAAGGGGGATTCGTGCGACATACTTCTAGCCGACCAGTCTCTGGCCGATCTGGCGTGCGAACTTGAGGTGAACGACGAGCGGGTCCGCATGCTTCTGCCGGGAGGCGTGGAGGAGCGCCTCGAGCCGTTCCGCGTAAAGTTTCTCGGGGAGACGACTGCGATAGCGATTGGCCCCGAGACGGGCGCCTGGGATGAACTTGTATGGCCGTCCCGCAATGTTGCGGTGGCGTCGGATGCCGAAGGTGGCGGCGAGGAAGAAGTGCCGGGCGAAAAGCCGGAGGCTCCGGCATCGGGAAAATCCTCTTCCGGGAAAAGAAAGTGCTGTGGCTGCGGCTGCATGGTTGCATTGCTTCTGCTGTCGCCGGCCCTGTTTGCGCTGCTTGTGTTTCTGCTGTGGCCGGTCCGTTCCGGAGTGGCGAAGCTGCTGGGGCCTGCGTCCGGACATGTGCGGCCTGTCGCCTACGTGGTGCATGATGCCGGCCTCGCCGTTTCCGGCATGGTGTGCGATTTGGCTGGCGGATGCCTTTCGGGTCGGGAGGACGCCGGGGCCGTCACGCCGCCGCCAGGCATCAAGGACATTGCGGCGGAGTACGGTCTTTCGTGCGCGGAGACGAACGGTTCATGCATGCTCTCCGGCAATTTCTCCACCCGTGCGCAGAGGCTGGCGGCAACGGCTGCGGCGTATGCCGCCAGGCCCGGGGTGATGCTTGACCTTTCGGACGACGAGTCCATGCGGTCTGCCGCGTCCGAGGTGCTGGAGCTTGTCACGGAAGGAAAGCTCGCGGTGCATTCCGCGACGAACAGGGTCATTGCGCTTGCCGGATTCGCTCCCGGTGCCGCCAGCCTCAAAACCGCGCTCGAGGCGATCCGGGCGGATGTCCCGCATGTCAGGGACGTCGATTGTACGCGCGTAGTGCTTGCCGAGTCGACGGGTATTGCGGCGGCGGTCGGGCAGTCGGTTGCGGACACCGGCAGGCCTACGGTAAAGGGCGTAAAGGTGGCGCGCGTCCGTCGCGACAGGCGCAAAAGCGCTGCGCCGAAAATGCCGGTCGTCGGAGTGATGACCGTTCCCTATCCGTGCATTGTGCTGAAGGACGGATCCCGCGTGACCGAAGGCGCGGAATTCGGAGGCTTCATAATCGACAGGATCGGCGCCGACACGATCCGCATCAAGGGACCGGAAGGCGTGTTTGAATGGAGGCCGTGAGGAAAGGTTCTGATGCAGTTGCTTGAGATAGAGAGGGAACTGGGCGGAGCGGAGAGCGCTGCCGCGCTTGCACGGCATGACGCCGTGCTTGCGGGGCTGGAGTCTCGCATCGCCGAGGCCATGCGCAAAGGATTGCCGCCGGACGATTTCTCGCGAGTGGAGCAGCTGCGCGAAGCGAATCTTGTGGCAAGGAAGATTTTAAGGCTTTCCGCCCGCGGGGGCGGGCGGTGAAAGCCTGACGGAAGTATCAGGAAAACAAAAAAGGAGAGAATGAAATGGCGCTACCAGTATTCACAAATCCTGTAGATGAGATCCAGGCGGCTGGATTCCGCAATTGGGGCGAGAAGGATGCCAATATCCATACCGACCGCGTGTACAATGCCCTTATCAACGCGGCAAAGGTCATGGAGGAGCGTTTGGCGACTTCCCTGAAGAACTATGAAGAGCACCCTGACGTGCAGGCGAATCTGCAGCAGCTGCAGTACGACCTTCAGAGCTGGAATCTCGCGCTTACGACGATGACGAACATCCAGAAGAACATGGCGGACGCGCTCAAGTCCATCGCGTCCAACTTCCGCTGATGTTTGACATTGCGCCTGAAGAGGCCCGGCTTCTGCTGAACGTCGCAATGATGGCGACGGGCGGCAACCGCTTCGTCTCCGCCGCGAAGATACTTGTGGCGCTGGGGCGTTTCCGCCCGGGGGATCCGTCCCTTGCGGCGGCGAACGCCATGCTGTTCATAAGCATGGGCGATTTTCAGGGCGCGGTCGACTATATCGACCGTGAGGCCTTGCCGCAGAGCCCCGATGCGGCCATGCTCAAGGCGTTCAAGGGGATGGCCCTTCTCAGGATGGGGCGCGTAGAGGAGGCCCGCGCTCCGCTGGAGGAGGCCGCAGGACAGTCCGCCGATCCGTCGGCGGCGAAAATGGCAAAGGATTTGCTCATATGACAGACCAGATGATAGTGGAGGCCGTTCGTGCCGCGCAGGTGTCCCCGCGCATGGTCGAACCCACGGGCGCGGTCGCGCCTGTCGCCGATCCCGGCACCGTTGCCCGGTTCGCGCAGGCGATGGCGCCGGAGCAGGTCGAGGCGGTCCCGTTCGCGGACAAGGTCTCGGCGTCGTGGCATTCCGCGATGGACAACCATCAGGGCATGGTGCATCGCATAAAGGCGCTCACGGAGCTGAGCGGACGCCACACTCTGAGCGCGGCGGAGCTCGCCGAGCTTCAATATGAGGTGCACAATCTGGCGTTCCAGCAGGAGGTCGTCGCAAAGGTCGCCGACAAGTCCTCTACCGCGATCCAGACGCTCATAAAGAACCAGTAGCATATTCTGTCCTGATCCGAATGTTTTGATACAATACGGACCTTTATGCAAGGAGCAATGATGAAAAAGAACATGAAGAAAGCCGAAGCGCTGAATGTCACGCGCAAGATAATCGCCGCCCATCTCGAGGAGGGGGACCCTGTAAAGGATTCAGAATTGGGCATTCGCATTGATCAGACTCTCACTCAGGATGCGACAGGTACGATGGCGTATCTTCAGTTCGAATCGATGGACGTTCCCCGCGTGCGCAACGAACTCGCCGTCTCGTATGTCGACCATAACACCGTGCAGATCGGATTCGAGAACGCCGACGATCATGACTTTCTCGCCTCCGTCGCCAAGAAGTACGGCATCATATATTCCAAGGCGGGAAATGGGATCTGTCATCAGCTCCACCTTGAGCGTTTCGGAAAGCCGGGCAAGACACTTCTCGGCAGCGATTCCCATACGCCCACGGGCGGCGGCATCGGCATGATCGCAATCGGCGCGGGCGGCATCGATATCGCAGTTGCGATGGCCGGCGGCGCGTTCCACATTCCCACGCCGAAGGTCCGCGGCATCAAGCTCGTCGGCAAACTCCCGAAGGGCACGAGCGCAAAGGATGTCATTCTCAAGGTGCTTTCGATCTACGGCACGAAGGGCAATGTCGGTTGGATCTTCGAGTATTTCGGACCTGGCGTGAAGACGCTTGACGTCCCCAGCCGCGCTACCATCACCAACATGGGCGCCGAACTTGGCGTCACGACGAGCGTGTTCCCGTCCGACGCGGTCACAAAGCAGTTCCTCGCCGCACAGGGGCGTGCGAAGGACTGGGTGGAGCTTGTTGCGGACAAGGGCGCCAAGTACGACGACACCGTCACGATCGATCTCTCAAAGATCGAGCCTCTCATGGCCGCTCCGCACTCGCCGGGCAACATCGTCACCGTGAAGAAGATGAAGGGGACGAAAGTCAACCAGATCATGATCGGCTCCTGCACGAACTCCTCATACCGCGACATCCGCACCGTCGCTCTCGCGCTGAAGGGCAAGCATGTTGCGGATGATGTCGAGGTCGGCATCGCGTGCGGTTCGCGACAGGTGGTGAACATGCTGGCGGCGGACGGATCGCTGGCGATTCTGGTGAAGGCTGGCTGCCGCATACTCGAGAACGCCTGCGGCTTCTGCATCGGTGCGCACATGAGTCCTCGCACGGGCGCAGTCTCGCTCCGCACGAACAACCGCAATTTTGAGGGTCGCAGTGGCACGAAAAGCGCTCAGGTGTACCTCGTATCACCTGAGACCGCCGCCGCGAGCGCTCTCACCGGCAAGGTCGAGGATCCGCGCATGAAGCCGGTTGCGGCAGTGCCTGCGCCGAAGAAGTTCCCGATCGACGACGAAATGTTCCTCTACCGTAAGACGGCACGCAAGGGTGTGAGGGGTACGGAGATTGTGCGTGGTCCGAACATCGCCCCTGTCCCGAAGGGTGTTCCGCTCGCGGCGTCGCTCAAGGCCATGTGCGCGATCAAGGTTGAGGACAAGATCACCACAGACCATATCATGCCTGCCGGTGCGCGCCTCAAGTTCCGGTCGAACATCCCCGAGTACGCGAAATTCGTGTTCGAGCCATGCGACCCGAAGTTCCATGACAACTGTCTTGCGAACGTGAATGCGGGTTTTGCGAACGTGATTGTCGCCGGAGAGAGCTATGGACAGGGTTCCAGCCGCGAACACGCGGCCCTTTGCCCTATGTATCTTGGCGTCAAGGCAGTGCTTGCGAAGTCCATCGAACGCATTCATCGCGCGAATCTCATAAACTTCGGCATCGTGCCGTTCATATTTGACAACGCGAAGGATTATGATTCGATCAAGGCCGGGGAAAGGTTGGAATTTGTCGATGTCAGAAAGGCCGTCGAGGGCGACGGCAAGGTCACGATCAAGACTGGCGGCAGGACGTTCACAGCAACAACGTCGCTCTCCGGTCGCGAGAAACAGCTGATCCTTGCCGGTGGTCTCCTTGCCTCGCTCAAATGATAAGATTGAAATGCTAGACACGCGGCAGATCAAGGATTGTGAGACCTGATCTCGTCGATTTTGTTCTGCCGCTGATTTTGAAGAATCCGTGTTTTTTTTTGAGATAGCGTTTTCTGCGCTATCTCTTTTTGAATATGTGATCCTTGTCCGAAGCATATTCTCAAAAGACGGTAAAGCGAATTCTATGATGAATGAACCTGATGACAAGAATTAGTCCGAACCATATTCTCAATATGTATCCCGCTGCCGGCATTCTGAAAAATGTCAACATTGAATACGAGATGGTGCGCGACTACATCTATGAAAATGCAATGAGAATTCGCATCGGATCAATTCTTGCGCTCATCAAAACCACGCTGTTTCATGCAATCAGCTGTTGTACAAGCGCAGAGGTAGGTGGACAGGGCGACGGAATTCTTTCTTCCGTCGGCTGAGTTATGGTATAATTACGGCCTTGATAGGAGAAATGAGTATGGCCAAACTGACTGAAATCGCGTGGGAAAAGTTCGAGGCTCTTGCCTTGGAGGACAAGCGTCCGTATCTGGAGCGTTCCGTTGACGACAGCATGCCGTATCATACGCTTTTTGCACAGCAGTTTGACCGTCCTCTACTGGACAGGCTTGTCACTCTTTCGAACCGCATCAGGTTCATAGCGAAATCCCGTGAAGGATCGCTCTTCCTCAAGTCATCGTTGCCGCACAAGAGGGCCATGCTCTATTTTTCCCAACCCAGTTCTCGTACATTCCTTTCCCATCTTGCCGCCTGCCAGATCCTTGGTTTGACGACTGGGTCCGTTCGCGACGCGGCTACATCCTCCGAGTTCAAGGGTGAGTCCAGAGAGGATTCGATTCGCACCTTCAGCTCCTATTTCGATATGATAATCATGCGTTCCCCGGAGCAGGGGCTTGCGGAGAAGATGGCGTGGGAGTTGTCCAACAGCGACCGCCCCATCCCGATACTGAATGCCGGTTCAGGGAAGGACCAGCATCCGACACAGGCGTTGCTTGACATCTACACCCTTGTCCGGTCGTTTGAGACGAAGGGCGGCCTTGACGGTCGCACGGTGACCTTCTGCGGAGACCTTCTTCGCGGCCGTACGGTTCGTTCCCTCAGCTATCTGCTCACGAATTTCAGTGGTGTGAAGCAGATGTTCGTCGCTCCCAAGGAACTTCAGGTCCCGTCCGACGTGACGGCGATACTTGAGAAGAAGGGCGTTTCGTTCGAGATCACCGATGATTTGCGTGCCGCCACTGAAGTTTCGGACGCCATCTACATGACTCGCATACAAGATGAATGGGATAGTTCGTCGGGCGAGTCGGCCCGGATCGACACTTCGCGGTTCAAGTTTGGCGCCGAGGAGTTGGCGTGCCTTGGGCCGGACGGCATCATCATGCATCCGCTTCCCCGCAGGGATGAGATCTCCACCTGCTGCGACCGCGATCCACGCGCGATGTATTGGCGGCAGATGCGTAACGGCATGTGGATACGCACTGCGCTCATCGCCGCCACGTTTGGTCTGGAGGACCGTATACTCAACTGCGGATACTGAGGTCTCTGGGGAAGGGTTCGTTGCATAGATGGCGCAGAGTACATACACATACGAGCTTGATGATGAACAGCAGAACATGCTGCTTCTCGTCATGGAGGGCGGCAACTACAGAAAGCGTTCGGTGCCGTACTCCCTGATGTCGATAGAAGGCGACGGCTTCAACTGCACGCTTTACGCCAAAGAGAAGCACGGCAAGCGCAAATGCTGCATACAGGGGGGCAAGGCTGAGGATTTCGTGCTGTTCGTGCTGGAGCCGCAGGTGCTCGGAGCGGCGGCGCTTGGATACGAGGAGGTGCTTGATCCGGATCGGGACAAGCCTCACGGCGGCAGTGACGAATCGGGGAAGGGCGACTATTTCGGTCCGCTTGTGACGGCGTGCTGTTACGTGGACGAAAGGCTTGCGGCTGCACTGCGCGAGGCGGGAGTGAAGGACTGCAAGCAGATGTCCGACAAGGCGGTTCTCACAGTTGGCGCGAAGGTGCGTCAACTGCTTGGCCCACAGCGCTATTCCGTCGTGAAGATAGGTCCGGCGACATACAATCGCCTGTACGCCAAGATCAAGAACATAAACCGTCTGCTCGCATGGTCGCACGGGACATGCATCGAGGCTCTTCTTGAAAAGCAGACGGCGTGTCCGAAGGTGGTGGTTGACCAGTTCGCCCCTACGGAGACGGTTGTCAAGCGGGCATTGAAGGAGCGTGGGCGTAAGATCATTGTCGATCAGCACCACAAGGCCGAAAGCGATATAGCTGTCGCGGCGGCTTCTGTGGTTGCGCGCGAGCTTTTCCTGCGAGACCTTATAAAGGCGCTTCCAGAGTATGGCCTTGAGGCGGCAACCGTCGAGAATCCGATCGGTGCGATTCCGAAGGGATCGAGTGATCCGCGCATTCGGGAGCTTGCGGAGGCGTGCGTGAAGAGAAGCGGCCCTGTATGGATCATGAACCACTGCAAGGCGCATTTCCAGACTACGGACAAGGTGCTTTCCGCATGCGGATTCTCCCGCGCCGATCTGCCGCCGGAAGGTCAGGTGACTTCCGCCGTAAAGAACGCCAAGACCTGACGGCATGTTCAGGCTTCACTCCCGCGGTTTCCATCCGGGCGGCTCTGCCGCGCAGTTGTCCATGGACGTATGTGGATACCCATCCCGGTATGGTATAATACGCGCTTCAGAATTTGAAAGGTTGACATAACATGAGTCTTTCCGTAGGAATCGTAGGTTTGCCGAACGTAGGCAAAAGCACGCTGTTCAATGCGCTCACGAAAAAGCAGCAGGCCGCAGCCGAGAACTATCCGTTCTGTACGATTGAACCGAACTCCGCAATCGTGGAGGTGCAGGATGCGCGTCTCGAGGAGCTTGCGAAGATCGTGAATCCGGCGCAGATCATCCGCGCGACCGTGGAGTTCACGGATATCGCAGGTCTTGTCAAGGGTGCTTCCCGCGGTGAGGGACTCGGAAACAAGTTCCTCGCCAACATCCGCGAGTGCGATGCGATTCTGCATGTGGTGCGCTGTTTCGAGAACGATGACATCATCCATGTCCAAGAGGGCGGCAACAAGTCCGCGCCCATTGCTCCGGTGGATGACGCCGAGGTCATCGAGACCGAGCTCATCCTTGCGGACATGGAGCAGCTCCGCAAACGCTATGAACGCGTGAAGAAGGAGGCGCAGGCGAAACCGCCGATGCGTCCTGAGGCTGAGGCGTGCGCTGCGCTCCTCAAGCATCTTGAGGACGGCAACCCAGTAAGGAGTTTTCCTCGCTCAGAGGGCGACGCAATCCTTCCAGTTCTCAAGGATCTGCACTTCCTCACGGACAAGAAGGTCATATACTGCGCAAACGTCTCCGATGACAACGTCACTGGCGAGGGCAATCCCCATGTTACGGCTCTCAAGGAATACGCGTCCAGGCAAGGGTGCGAAACGGTTGTGGTGTGCGCCCAGATGGAGGCGGATCTTGCCGGGCTTACCGAAGAGGAATCAAAGGAGTTCCTTGCGAGTTACGGGCTGGAGGAATCCTCCCTTGATCGTACGATCAACCTTGCGTACAGCACACTCGGTCTCGCGTCCTATTTCACGGCAGGGCCGAAAGAGGCTCGCGCGTGGACCTTCCGCCGCGGCTGGAAGGCTCCGCAGTGCGCGGGCGTAATCCACACGGACTTCGAAAAGGGGTTCATCCGCGCCGAGGTCATCGCATATGACGACTATGTGAAGAACGGCGGTGTGGCCGGATCCCGTGCCGCAGGGGCATTGCGTCCCGAAGGCAAGGAGTACGAAATGAAGGATGGCGATGTAGTCGAGTTCCTCTTCAGCAAATAGCGGAACCTGACGCAATGCCGTCATTGTCCCAATGAATGCGAATTATGGTACAATACCGAACAATAATGAACAGGACAGTCTATAGAGTCGTTGTGGGCGTGATGTCGGCGGCGACTGTGCTTCAGGTCTGTGCCGCGCCTCAGCGTGTTGCAGGTTCGGGCATGGGAGGCTATTCGCACTGGGCCACCGACCAGTATCCAGGTTTTGACGGGCTGGACAATCTTCCGGTTCCTGAAAAGAAGGATAAAGGGTGGTTGGCGGAATGGTTTGGCATAGGCGCACCTGACGGCGCCACTTCCCTGGAGCAGTTCAGGATAGCGGAAGGCCTTGAGGCCGAAGGCGAATACAAAGATGCCGCAGAGGCCTACGATGCGCTTGTGCGTGAGTGGCCTGCTTCAGTCGAGGCCCCTGCGGCCCAGTTCCGCCTGGCCAGTCTGCTGGAGTCCCGTCTGGAGGAGTATGCCGATGCCTATGAGGAGTATTCCTATCTTCTTGATTTCTATCCCAAGGACTGCCCTTACGCGAAAGTTGTCGAGGCTCAGTACAGGCTTGTAAATCTGCTTCACGACACGCGCCGCGTGTTTCTCGGAATGAGCTTCACCGGAAACCGGGAGCTTCGCCAGAACTATGAGCGCATTGTCCGCCGTGCACCCGGCGCCGCATATGTTCCGGATGCAATGCTCAAGATCGCAGGGTTGCGAGAGTTGGATACTGATCATGAGGAGGCGATCAAGGTGTATTCCACGCTTCGCAGCCGCTATCCCGGAACCGCTGCTGCGCGGACCGCGCTCTATTGCGAGGCAAAGGCCCGGATGTGGCTTGTCCGCCGTCTGGCGTACAATCTTCCTCGCTGCAAGGATACGGAAAGCTATCTCAAGCTTGCCATGCGCAACGACCCCAGCCATCCTAACGCCGAAGAGATGCGCTCTTGGCTTTCGGAATTGAGCGATTATCTTGCCGAAGATGCTTGGACGCGGGCGAAGTTCTATGATACCAGGCAGCGTACGCGCCATGCCGCCATCGCGTCATATGAGAAGTTCCTTGAGGAGTATCCCGATTCGTCTCATGCGGACGAGGCAAGTGCGCGGATTGGGCAGCTCAAGGATGAAAGAAACGAGGGAAACCAGAAATGAAGTCTCTGATGCTATCGGTGGCATCGATTGCCACAGTGCTGTTCTCGGGCTGTGCCGGATATCAGTGGGGCACGACAGTCCCAGAAGAATACCGCAAGGTCTCGGTGCCCGTGTTCGAGAATATGACAGCCGTTTCGGAGATAGGTCCGATCGTCACCCAGTATACGCTGCGTGAATTCCAGCGGGAGGGATCGTTCAGCATTGTGCGTCCGGAAGATGCGGCCATAGAGGTGCAGGGTGTTCTGCGCAGCATGTCACGCCAAGGTGTCGCCTATGATCGCGGGCAGGGAATGCGTGCATCGGAATACAGATATGTTGTTGTCGCCGACGTTTCGTTTGTCGACAAGAGGAACGGCAAGGTGCTTCTTGAGTGCAAGGAAATCAAGGGTGAGACCACCTACCTCACCCAAGACGATCTACTCACCGGCCAGAAAAACGCCGCGTTCAGGATTGCGGCGGACATAGCGCGTCAAATTGTGAATGAAGCGGTCGCGCTTCCGTTCAACGGGGGGACGCGCACCGGCGCCGTAGAGGGTGTGCAGAAGTAAGATGCTTGCTGCGCTACAGAGGGGAATACCGCTTGCCCGACGTCCGTTTGAGGAATTGTCGCGTGAGCTTGGATGCGGCGAGTCTGAACTAGTCGCCTTTGCCGCCAGAATGCTGAAAGACGGCACGGCTCGCAGATTCGGAGCGGTCTTTGATGCGCGCAGACTGGGCTACACATCGGCGCTGTGCTGTGCGACGGTTGCCGAACCTGATGCCGCGGCTTTGGCTATAGTTGGATGCAAGGAGGTTACACACTGCTATCTGCGTGAGGCGCCCGGATGCCCGAATCTCTGGTGGACGTGGAGCGCTCCATCCGGAAGTTTCGATGCTTCGCTTGCAAAAGTGGATATTCCGTTCCATGTGCTTCCTGCCGTAAGGCGCTACAAGGTCGATGTGATGTTTGGGGCGGCGACGCGTGCCACCGAAGAGTCTACGGTGGACAGTCTGCCGTTTCCGGATGAGACGGAGCGCAGGATTATCCGTGCGCTTCAGGGTGAGACGGAGTTGCGCTCCGACTACTTTTCAGCGATTGCGGAAAAGGTCTGCGTGAAGGAGTGGGATCTTCTTGCAATTCTTGAGATGTGGCGCCGTCAGGGGCGTCTCAAGCGCATTGGACTTCTTCTTAATCACAGGAAGGCGGGTTATTCCGCAAATGGCATGTGCTGCTTCCGCATTGGCGGAAATGTCGTGGAGGCCGGACGCGCGCTTGCGGAGCTGGATTCCGTCACGCACTGCTATGAGCGTCCGGCATGCAAGGCGTTCCCGTACAACCTGTATGCGATGATACATTGTGCGTCCATGGACGAGGCGGAGGCGGGGTTTGAGACGTTGAAGTCGCGCCTGGCGGCGCTTGAGCGGCCGCCGTCGGATTCGGTGATGCTCATTTCCGCAAAGGAGTACAAGAAGACGTCCATGTCATTCTACGAGTGAGGGCAAAACCATGGTTTCACATCAGACAATCCCCGTCGGCGCTTACGAGGCGAACTGCATCGTCCTCTGGGACGGCGCCGAAGCGCTTGTCGTCGATCCCGGACAGGACGCCGACCTGATCCTGGCGTTCCTATCAGACCGCAATCTCGCCCTGCGCGCGGTTCTGCTTACGCACGGGCATTTCGACCACGTGAACGGAATCCCCGGCATCCTTGCGCGGTATCCTGGCGTTCCCGTGTATGCGCATCCTTCGGACTGGGTCATGTTCGGACATCCCATGAACCGCAACCCTCCGGGTTATCCGGGCGTTGGCAGACCCTCGGATCTCAGGGACATACGCGATGCGGCGAAGGATTTCCCGGCGTTTGGGTTTCAGGTGCTTGAGACTCCCGGACATACGCCAGGCAGCGTGTGCATAATGACCGGAGATCTTCTCCTTTCCGGCGATACGCTTTTCGCCGGTTCATGCGGACGTACCGATTTTCCCGGCGGAAGCATGGCCGACATGCGCAGATCCCTGGCGGCGCTGGCGCAGCTGCCGCCAGAGACGCATGTCATTCCAGGACATGGCCCTTCGACGACGATAGCACGTGAGGTCGCATCCAATCCGTTCATGGAGCGGTGAGAAAACCAGACGCGAAATATGGTATCATATCCGCAGAAAGAACAAAGGAGAATGGAGATGGCAGAGAAGAGGAAAAGCGGTTTTGTTCGCAGGCTTGTCAAGTTCATGGTGTATTCAGCCATCGGGCTGCTTGCGTTTGCGCTTCTGCTTGCGGCCACACTGCCGCTATGGATCAGTCCTGTGGCAACCGCTGTTGCCGGGCGCGTGGTGCCTGGCTATACCGGTACCGATTTCCGGATTGACGGCTTTTACGTCAATCCATATTCTGGCGCTGTCCGCATTAATGGCGTTAAACTGTCGAACCCGCAGGGATTTGGTGAGGCCGCGGCCTTTTCGCTGTCCAGTTTCAGTGTTGATCTTGCCGTCGGTTCACTTTTCTCCGATACGGTTCTTGTGAAGGAGATTGTCATAGAGGATCCTTTCGTAAGTTATTATTCCCATGACGGGAGTAACAACTTTGACGTTATCCTTGCCAACGTCGAGAATGCCAAGGGGGCAAAGGATGAAGATCGGACGCCTAGGACTGAAGAGCCGGAGTCAGACACTCCGGGGAAGAAGGTTGTCATAGAGCGTCTGCGGATTAACGGCACGAAGGTCAAGCTTATGAAGTCGAATCTGATGCCTCCGTTCATGGTGCCGCCATTGGAATTGACTGATATCGGCAAGAAGTCCGGCGGGGCAACCCTTGAAGAGGCCTGGGCGCAGATTGCGAATGGCGTCATGAAATCCATGTCTGACGCAGGGGACGGCTTTGGCGCTCTCGGCGGAATTCTCGGGAGCGGCGCGAAAGACGCTTCCGGTAAATTCAGTGCGGGCATGGAAGAGCTGACATTTATTGTCGGCGGTTTCGGTGATGCGATAAAGCCGGCAAAGTCGGACAGGAAGGTCTCCGAATCCGGAAAATCCGGCGGCAATGTGGTTTCTAGGACGTCGGATGCCGCAGTGAAAACTATAGGAGCCATTGGCGATACCGCCAAGAATGCCATCGACGTTGTTGGAGACACGACAAAAGGCACGGTAGATGCGGTCAATGATACGGCCAAGAAGGCGACAGAGGGTGTTAAGAAACTCTTCAAGGGGTTTGGGAAGCAACAGTGATGACGCATCTGATCGGCATAGGCGGAGTAGGGATGAGTGCGCTCGCAGAGGCGCTCATCGCGCTCGGACATGCCGTTTCCGGCGCGGACCGTTTTGTCGGAGCCGTTGACCGCAAAATGTTGCCTCCAAGCATTGCGAGACTGGAGGCATTGGGCGTCAAGGTGTTCCCGGATGATGGAAGCGGCGTTGATGGATCTGTTGAACGCATTATCGTGTCGACAGCGATAGAGGACGACAATCCGGGACTTGTGAAGGCCCGGAAGCTGGGGATCCCCGTTGTTCACCGGGCGACAGCGCTTGCAGACGCGCTTTCGCGGTTCAGGCTTGTGGCGGTGGCCGGTACATGTGGAAAATCCACCGTGACTGCAATGCTCGCACATGTGCTCAAGTCCTGTGGGATGGAGCCGTTTGCGGTGAACGGGGCGGCTGTTGTCGGATGGAACGGTTCGGTCCTGTCTGGTGAAGGGCGATATGCCGTTGCGGAGGTGGACGAGTCTGACAAGTCTTTGACGGCGTTCCGTCCATACGCTGCGGTGATTACGAACTCCAGTTCCGACCACTATTCCAAGGAAGAGATGGATTGCGTCTTTGATGATTTCATCAAAGATGTGAAGGGACCGGTAATTGACGGCCGAACCGGCCGCCATGATGCGGATTCGTCACTTCCAGGGGCTCATAACAGGCAGAATGCGGGACTGGCCCTGGCCATGGCAGTAGCTCTTGGCGCGGATGAGGCGAAGGCGCGTGCCGCATTGATGGATTTCCCCGGCGTTGAACGCCGGATGCAGCGGATAGGGAGCTGTTGCGGGGCTGAGGTGTACGATGACTATGCGCACAACCCCGAAAAACTGCATGCCATGCTCACGACGTTGCAGGACCGCAGCATTAGAGGCGTCGCGGTGCTGTGGCGTCCGCATGGATACGGGCCTCTGCGCAAGATGATGGATTCCCTGGCGGATATGTTCAACGACACGCTGCGTCCGCAGGACAGGCTTTTGCTTTTGCCGGTGTATGATGCGGGCGGCACGGCGGATCGCAGCGTGAACTCGGATGCGCTTGCGGCGAGGATTGAGAATTCGGTTTGTGTTGAAACTCCAGATGAGGCAATTGTGCTTCTGAAGGCGCAAGCGCCGGCGTTCGGCGCAATTGTAACGGCAGGTGCGCGTGATCCCGTGTTGCCGGTGATGGCGCGGAACCTCGCAGGAAAGGAATGATGATGAGAAAGATATTGTTTGGCTTGATGGCGGCCGCCATGGTCGTTGCCCCTGCGTTTGCGCAGGATGCCGAGAGACCCAAGAAGAAGATGCCGTCTTCTCCCAGGTATTTCACATCCCTCAAGGCAGCCACGAAAGAAGCGCAGAAGTATGACGCACCGATCTTCGTTGCGGCGGTCGGAAAGGGATCTCCAGCCGAAGAAGTCGTCAAGGATCTCACCAGGCACAAATTCTTCAAGGAGCTTGCCGCAAAGGGCTTTTTCGTGTACACGATGCGTGTCGGCCTCAGCAAGAAGGAGAAGGATATCGACGGACGTTCTCCGAAACCGCTCTATGACAGACTCACCGCCGACGAGCGGGCCCTTCTTGATGTGATTTGCCCACCGGACAAGGTTCGCAGGCTTCCCTTGTTCGGTATGGTGACGCCTGACGCCAAAGAACTCAAGATCAAGGTCGTGGACATGCCGCGTCCTCCGTCTCCAAATGCCGAGTATTATGGACAGTATCTGCAGAATCTCCAGTCCGCCGCGCAGGCGTACGGAATTGACATTGAGATGTCCAAGGCGATGGTCAAGTACATAGAGAATCCTCCGCCGGAGAAGAAGAAGAAATAAGTCCATGAAAAGCCTTTGCGAATATCCAGACAGCCGTCTTGTGTCCGGTGACGCGGCAGCATTCGCCGCCGCTCGCCGCCGGTTTGACGCGCAACCGGTTGATGATCTGCGTCTGTCCGATGTTTCCGGATGGACCGAAAGACGTACGACGCTGGCCGGCGAGGCAAGTGTCTCGGGCGTCGGCACGTTCCGCGGAAGCGAAAGGCGCACCATCACGTTCGCCCCGTCGGAGAGGCCTGGCTGGTGGATTCGTCGTACGGATATGCCGGAGCAGTTGGATACAGCCGTAGATATCGCAAATCTGTGGACGAGTGCGCGGAATCTCGTGCTCCGCAGCGGTTCACCGCACAATTACCTACGCATGGTCGAGCACATAATTGCGCTCAAGGGTGGATTGGGTCTGGACAATGTCGTAATCAAGACGAACTCCGGAGATCCGCCGCTTTTCGACGATTCTTCACTTCCGCTCGTAAAGGCGGTGGAAAATGCAGGAATCGTCGAGACCAGCCAGAGCGCGACGTATGTGACCGTAAAGGAGCCTCTCGCCTTTTCCGGTACGCGTGGAGACTTCCTGATGTTCCTCCCCGATGACGGCTCTCGCAGGCTCCGACTTGACGTCGCCATCAATTGGCGCACGATCATAGGCGATCAGCGCATCGTGTTCGATGTTACGCCGGAGACGTTCCGCTATGGCGCGTATGCGCGCACGAATGCGACGCATCGTCAGTATCAGCTCGCAAAGACGGTCGGTTGGCTGTTCGCCGACACCCGCAATCTCGGCTACGACAAGAACAACATTCTTATACATGGCCGCAAACGCTGGTATGGCGAGCCACGCTTCCCGTTGGAGGGGACCGATCGTTTCCTGGAGCCGGTATGGCATCGTGCGACGCTGGATCTGTTGGCGGCGCTTTCCCTCACCGGGCCAGACCGCTTTGTCGGTACGGTCGTCTCCTATCGTGCGGGGCACACGCAGGACTGTGACGCCGTAAGATATCTCTACCGGCACGATCTTCTGAAGCGGGCGTAGACCGGCATCCGGACTGGAACGCCAACCGATGCATTTCGGAATTCCGTATACTGGTTGCGGAAATCACTTTGTTTTTCCTTGTGTACATGATACAATGCAGGCGTCGCGATGGTTGTTGTCTGCCGCACGGCGGAGCTGCCGCGACAATGCAGCGACCGAAAGGAGGATGTCATGAAGAGAGTAACAACAATATCGTTCATTCTAGTGGCGGCAGCCGTCTCCGCAGGAGACATCAGTCTTCCGCAGCCAGTGACGCGTGGCGGCAAATCGCTTATGCAGGCGTTGTCTGAACGCAAATCCACGCGAGATTTCGCTGCGCATGATGTCCCGCTCCAGACGCTTTCATCGCTGCTCTGGGCTGCGAACGGAATCAGCCGTCCGGATGGACGCCGCACTGCGCCCACCGGCTTGAACGTGCAGGATATCGATGTGTATGTGATGCTTCCGTCGGGGGTGTACCGGCATGATGCCAGATCGAATGTACTGACCCTGGTCAACCCTGGCGATCACAGAACTGCGGCGGGGAAACAGCCTTTCACGCATACTGCACCGGTCAATCTGTTCTACGTCCATGACCGTATGCGCGGCATGAAAGCGGATGAGGCGAACACCCAACGTTATGCCGGCATACATGCAGGTGCCGTCATGCAGAACGTATATCTGTTCTGCGCCAAAGAAGGGCTTGCAACGGTCGCACGGGCGAACATCGACTACGATGCCTGCGCAAAGGCCCTGAAACTCAATGCAAATCAGAGGGTTGTGCTGGGCCAGTCAGTCGGCTATCCGCCGAATGACGGATACATCGGCAGACAGGCCGCGATCAGGACTGCGCTTGCGCACGCGAAGTTCAATGAAGCGGATGTGCGCTGGCTCAAGTGCGAACTCGACAGGGAGGATGGCGTAATGGTGTACGAGATCGAGTTCAAGAAGGACGGCTTCGAATACGATTACGACATTGATGCGAAATCCGGCACTGTGATCAAGGCAAAGAAAGAGCGTGACTGACCGGTAGGCGCACTTCGTGCGGCAGGGAAGGTCCGCTCGCCAGTCGACTGGCTTGCAGGCGGACTTCTTCTCTGGATGCGCGTGCTTCTCCTCGGGCGTACGCTGTCTTTGCCAGAGAAGAGGACGCACTGCGTCTTTGAGATTTCGAGGGAGGTGGTAGGAATCCAGTCCAATTTCGCCGACGGAACGTTGACAGGCGCACCGAACAAGTGCGCGCGTAGGGAGACCCCCGAAAACACCTTCCCGGTCGGAACAGAAAAAGTTCTGGGTGAATTGCGGAATGGAATGGAATTTATGGTATACTTCGCCATGAAGGTAAGGTTTGTGCGTCTGTAGCGGTTTCGCAGATTCGTGCTGGATATGCAAAACCGTACGCGACGTTCATTTGAGACATTACGATTGGAGGTCCCCGATGAGTTGCAATAGATTGCCGGAATGCGTTCTGATGCTGGTGTGCGTATCGTGCATGTCCGCTTTTGCCGCGATTGAGGCCACAGATTTTGTGGATGATGCTCATGCAAATGCAGAGCGGTGGGAATTGTCAGGGACGGAGAAGGACGGCTACGGCAGGAATTTCCAGAATGGAGGCGAATCGATTACAAGCCCTGTGTACGGCGGTGCCGTGGTGTCGGCAAGCGTTTCCGCGAAAACGTTTTCAATTGGCGACGGTTCTGCTTTGGTGATTGAAGCGAGACCTGCCGGAGCCGAAGATTGGACGGAGGTGCATAGGTTGGTCTTTGCCAACAACTCCGCCACGAACGAAACCTTCGCTTTGCCACGCGCCGACAATTATCGGCAGTTCCGGCTTTCGTTTGTCAAAGGGGAAGGGACGATGCGCGTCGGTTCGTTTGCGGTGGAATGGCGCGCCGACGGAGAGGTGGCGGTTCCGTCTGGCCTGTCGGCGGGTTCGGTGGAGGCCGATTCGTTCATCGCTTCATGGACGATTGACGAGGCGGTGGAATGTTTCCTCTTCGACTGTTGGCGGGAATCAATGACCCCATGGACCGGTGATGTGAAATGGGCGGAGACTTTTGAGTGCTGCACTAACGAGACAAGGAGCTCCAAGAGACTGACAGAGGAGATATTCGACATGTACACGGACCACGCCGGCTGGAGCGGAGACTTTGTGTATGCACCTGAAGCCAGCAAGGGAGTGATTCAGGTGAACAAGGCTTCTGAAAGCGTGGGGTGGCTTGTGTCGCCTAAGCTGCCGGCGGCCGATTCGGTCGAAATGGTGGTCCGGGCAAGGGCGGTTGCCGATCAGCCAGATCATGTCATGCCGGTATTCTTGATCAGAAACGGTGCCACGAACGAGATCGGGTCCTTTGAATTGACGACTTCCTTTGTTGATTGCCATTGTCATTTGCAGGAGGTTCTGGCCGGGGACAGACTGGCGTTCAAGTCGTTTTCGGTAGGGGCGAAAAGGCGAGTCCTGATAGATTCCGTTTCTCTTGTCGAAGGATTCGAGCCCGGTCATCCTGAAACGAACTATGTGTTCGAAAGCGAGATGGTTGAATATTCCGAGATCCCTGAATTCCAAGTGGAGGGGCTTATTCCCGGCTGCGAATACGCTTTTTCAGTGCGGGCCGTGTCCGGCGAAACAACTTCCGAGCCGTCTGGAGTGCACAAGGTTGTAACGGCGGCCGACGGGGATGTCGATGTTGAAGTGGTTTGGCCCGGCGCCGTAGCCTCGGAGATAACGCACACTTCGTTTCGGTTGGACTGGCCGATCGTTTCCGGCGCGGCGACGTATCGCATATCGGTATGGACCAATGCGCTGGAGGGGGCTTCCGCCGGACGGACCGTATGGTCGGAGTCGTTCTCCAAGGCAATGGCGTCCTCTTCTACGACGGCGATTTCGGGTGACGCCAAATTCCATGAGAACTATGCGGACAAAGAAGGATGGGTGATTGTCAGCAATGTATATCCATCCGTCGATTCGGGGACGGTGCGTCTGGGCAACACCACAAAGCCCGGAGAGTTGACGGTGGCATTCGGACAATTATCTGAGGGCTGCACGCTCCGCGTCAGGGCAAGGCGGCAGACGTCAAAAGACGGAGCGGTATTTTCGGTGAGGAAACTTGTGGACGGGGAGTTGTCCGAGCTTGGCGAGGCATGTGAAATTGGAGAGGAGTTGACGGAGTGTGTATGGACTCTTCCCGAGATGCATGCAGATGATCGCCTAGTGTTCCGCTCCGCTTCGGGAAAGGAGTCGTGCCGCACAATCCTTGATGAAGTGGAGATACTTGAGGGATACCTGGCGGGGAGGCCAGTTCCGGACTACGCCGTGAATGGAGAAGCGATAGCGCAGCCGTTCTATTCTGCATTGGATATGCCGTCTGCCGTATGGACATTTGCCGTAGAGGCGGTGGATGCATCGGGGCGGGTATTGGTGGCCTCGACGAACAAAGTGGATTTGGTTGATCCTCCGCCGCAACCTGTTTTGGATGCGGTCCTGCTGTCCGAATCCTCCCATAAGGGCGGTATGCACATCTGGCAAGAGGATTTTGGATCGTTCACCAATGTGTTCCCGTCTAAAGATAACACCGCCGACTGGCTGAACGGTACGACTCTACCGCATTGGCAGGCGTATGCCGGAGGGGTTCCGGTGACAGGCATCACACGTAACAATGGTGCGGGAACAAAGAAGGGACTGTATGCATACTGGGCGACAAATGGACTTGCGTCGACATATTCGCTTGGAGTCATGATGACCGGAACGGCCGAGGAGCTTATTTATGGGCTTGCATTCAAGAACGATACGCCCTTTAGCGCTCGCAAGATCTCGGTCAACTATGATGGAGTTCAGTTTGGCTTCAAGAATAACGCCCAGCAAGAGCTTTTGTGCGAATGCCTTGTGACGAATGAACTTGTGGCGCTGTCGGTAGAAGGCGACTGGCGTTCATGTGACGAATTGACGTTCCGTACATCCAGGGACAGCGAATCCGGATTGAAGAGCGGCGAGGATTTGCCTGTGGTGACCGCGATATCCTCGGATGTGGTAGGGATGATCGTTCCGAAGGACTTCTATTTCATGATCCGTTGGCGGCGTACGGCCGTCGTGTCCGCCGCTGCGATGGCGATAGACAATGTGGTCGTCTCGTTTGAGGTCCAGTCTCGTCCGATGAGAGTTGTAGTGAGGTGATTTGAAACTGATATGTCCGCCGAGAATAATCTGAAGTCGTTTGAGTGCCTTGGATGCGGTGCCTGCTGTCGCATACCGAATGGTATAGTTCGCGTTTCCGAAGAGGAGATATTGCGCATATCCGGTTTCCTCGGGATGCCGGAGCAGGAGTTCATCGCCAACGAGACGGATGTCGCTCCGGATCGGAGCGGGCTCGTCCTCAAGAGCCGGCCAGACAATTCGTGCGTCTGGCTTACGGAGGACAATCGCTGCCGTATCCATCCTGTGAAGCCCGAGAAATGCAGGACATTCCCCTATGATTGGGTCAATCCCGATTCGTATGAGGTCTGCGCCGGATTGCGCAAGACTAGGGTTTAGGATATTGTTGTCTTCATGTTAATTCTTGCCGTGCCTTTTGCGGGCTGTCAGGGTGCCATGGACGAGGCCTATGCGCTCGTAGGTCTGTGTATCTGAGAGTTGATGGCAGGAGAAATGTAAAAGTTATGTAAAAAAGTTTTTACATAACTTTTACATTTCTTTTACATTTCCATGACACTTCTCTTTTCGTTCTTTGATATCTTTTTCTGCGTATGAGGCGCTGCATGCGCATGGTCGGGTGGCCGTTGCGGATATGCGCCGAAACGAAAAGGAAAGGAACGGAACTATGAAGGAAAGACTGATCTGTATCGGCGGTTACATGCTTGCCGCCGCTCTTTCACTGCTGCTGCTTGTCGCGGTTGCCGAGCTGTCAATGCGGGATACGGTCCCGTGCGCAACGCTGGAATGGTGAAGGGGGGTGTGTCATGGATTACTCAAGGAACGATCAGAATGGTGATTTCGAGGTGCGGCCACGCTATGTCTGCTGCCATCCGAACACTCAGGGGACTGGCACGTCGGTGAAGTTCGAGCTTCATCCAGCGCACGACTATGTTGAAGGGTCTGTGTTTGTCACGTTTGCCTCGCAGAAGACTCTGGGCTCCTACGGCGGCGGCAAACCGATACCGCCCACGTTCGACTGGGAGAACAGCGTCACGATACGCCTCACGATAAACGAGGTGGCGGAGATGCTGGAGGTGTTCCGCGGATACCGCGAAAAGTTGGGCGACGGGAAGGGACTGTTCCATACAACGGTGGAGAACAACACCGTCATAACGTTCGAACACAGGCTCGAGCCGGCCCCAGGGTACCTCTTTGGGGTCTCACGGAAGAGTGTCGATGGTTCGCTCAAAAGGATGCGGATTCTCATTTCAATGAATGAATCGATTGTCCTTTCTGAGGCTTTGGGAGCCTCGATGCTCTATATGGCATTTGGGGTCCCTAAGGTGATCCGGCGTGCCGACAGGAGGGGCGGACAGGAACGGCAGAAGTCTGTCCCTGTCAAGGAGGTAGCGGTGGCATGAGGTGCTGGGCGGCAAATTCGGCTTCCATCACGGAGCGTCATGTGCAGGCAATATGGTATGATTCCGCATTGCGTCCTGCATGTCTGCGCACTGTTTTGGGCGGCGATGTGTCGGTCGTGGATCCTGGCGTCTGGAACCTGGAGGCGGGACCTGATTTCCGCCACGCGGTTCTTGAGCTGGGACGCGACCGGCGCAGGGTCGAGGGTGATGTCGAAGTGCATCTCAAGCCTTCGGACTGGTCGCTTCACGGTCATTCCACCGATTCTGCCTACGGCAATGTGGTGGCCCATGTGACATGGCATCAGGGAGATCCACCGCCCGATTTGCCGCCGGGATGCGTCTCCGTGTGCATCGGGAACTTCCTGCGTGCCCGGAACGACTTCTCTCCGGACGAAATAGACGTTGCGGCGTATCCGTACGCAAAGCTTCCTGCAAGCAGGCGTCCGTGCGAACGCTTCTTCGGGCAGAACCCCGATCTCGGTCTTGAGGTTCTGCGTGAGGCGGGTCGGCGCAGGCTGCTCGTCAAGGCTCACCGCATGCAGAAGCGGTTCCTTCGTGTAGGGGATCCTGAGCAGGTGTTCTACGAGGAGATGTTTGCCGCATTTGGATACGCGAAGAATTCGGTTCCGTTTCGGGTTCTCGCGGAAAGGCTTCCGCTGCAGGATCTGCCCACCTCCGAGGAGATGGCGTGCGAGGCGTTGAACAGCGTCGCTGCGCTTGAGGTCGCGGAGACGCACCCGTGGTGCAGGGCGAACATACGTCCCGCAAACCGGCCTGAGGTGCGAATGATGGATGCGGCCGCCCTGTTCACGGGCGGCAAGCCGCGCCACCTGGGCGCACGGTTCCTTGCCGCCTTGATGGCGAACGTGATCGTGCCGTATGCGATTGCGCGGGGCGTGGTGAAGGACGTTCCCAGATGGCTGCCGCCCGAATGCGCAAACGGGGTTACGCGTCTTGCGGCGTTCAGGCTGTTCGGGAGAGACCATAATCCCGCGCTGTACTCCGGGAACGGCGTACTGCAGCAGGGACTGATTCAGATACATCGCGACTACTGCCTTGCGGCACATCCGGATTGCGTCGCATGCAGACTTGTCGCGGAACTTGAGAATGTCTGTCGAGAGGAGGAGTCAAATGGATGACGAGAGGAAGATGAGATTGGCGAAATGCTATTCCGGAGCGGTGTCCGGAGTGAGCGCCAGATCGGTGGAGATCGAGGTGTGCGCGTCTGACGGCTCTCCGCAGTTCACTATTGTGGGGCTGCCTGATACCGCAGTCAAGGAGGCCAAGGACAGGGTGTCTACGGCAATCGGGAATTCGGGGTTCGCCAAGCCCGAGAGGAACATAACGGTGAATCTTGCGCCTGCTGACGTCAAGAAGGAGGGTCCACTGTACGATCTGCCGATTGCGGTGTGTCTTCTCGCCGCCACGGACAAGGTCCGGTGCAGGGACCTTTCCGAGTGGGGCATGGTGGGGGAGCTTGCGCTTTCTGGAGAGATTCGAAGGGTGCGCGGTGTCCTGCCGATCGTGATGGAGATGCGGCGAATAGGAAGGAAGGGCGTGCTGGTCCCTGTGGAAAACGCCGAGGAGGCCGCCGTCGTGGACGGAATATCGGTCTATCCGGTGCGGAATCTCCGGGAGGCATTGGGTTTCCTTACAGAGGACGTCGAGATCGCACCTGTGTTTTCGGATATTTCGAGACTCGTCATGGCCGGACGCGATACGGGCGATGACTTTGCGGATGTCAAGGGTCAATACTTTGCAAAGGAGGCGATTGAAGTCGCCGTTGCCGGCGGACACAATCTGATGATGGTGGGATCTCCCGGCTGTGGCAAGACTATGCTTGCAAGGCGGATTCCGTCTATCCTGCCTCCGCTGAGCGTCGAGGAGGCATTGGAGGTCACCCGCATCCATTCCGTGGCCGGCGTTCTGAAGCCCGGACAGCCGCTCATGGTCCATCGGCCATTCCGGGCGCCGCACCACACGGCCTCGTCTGCGGGTTTGCTCGGTGGCGGAACGCATCCTGTGCCGGGAGAGGTGTCGCTTGCCCATAGAGGGGTTCTCTTCCTCGATGAGATGCCTGAGTTCAGCAGACACGCCCTTGAGGTGATGCGACAGCCGCTTGAAGATGGACATGTTGCGATATCGCGTGTGTCTGGGACGTGCGACTATCCGAGCCGGTTCATGCTGGTGGCTGCGATGAATCCGTGCCCGTGCGGATACTGGGGCGATTCGCACCGGGAATGCAGATGCTCGCGGACAAAGCGTCTGGAGTACCGCAACAGGGTGTCAGGTCCGCTGCTGGACAGGATAGACATTCAGATCGAGGTCACGCCCGTGTCTTACGAGGAGCTCGCGGAGTTGCCGACAGGTGAGCCGTCCGCCACGATAAGGGAACGGGTGGTTAGGGCGCGAGAGATCCAGCGCAGACGTTTCGCGGATGACCCTGACGTGTTCTGCAACGCAGAGATGCGATCAAGGGACATTGCCCGCTACTGTCGGCTTGACCGGGCGGCGCAGGGGATGTTGCGGGAGCGCTTGAGCAAACTGGATCTGTCCGCACGTGCGTACGACAGGGTGCTGAAGGTCGCGCGGACGATCGCGGATCTCGCAGGGCGTGACGCCGTAGGCGAAGGGGATGTGAACAGGGCGGCCGGGTGGCGGGCGCTGGACAGGAACTACTGGATGTAGGATCGCCATGCGCGCGAACTGGACAGCGTTGCCGATCGTGATTCTCGCCGCAACCCTTATTGCAGGCGAAGCCGCTGGCTTCACGCTGTCCCGTTTTGCCGGACTCTGGTCATGGGCTGCGGCGTCTGTCATCCTGATGGTGTGTGCGACGGTTGGCTGGAGGGTGCGGCACGTCGTGCATCTGACCGTGTTTGCTGTCGGTGTCGCGCTCGCATGGCAGGTGGAGTCGAAGAGGATTGCGCTGGATGAACGTTCAGGGACGATTTCCGAGTCGGGCCGTCCGCCTGCGTTTACGCTGAGGGTTGAAGGCGATGCCGTTTGCCGCCGTGACAGGAAGGGGCATCGCATGGTGAGCTTCAGTTCATCTCTGTCAGGAGTGCCGGTGAAGGTGATTGCGCAGTTTCCGGAAGATGCTCGTGCGCCGGAGGTTGGTGAACTGTGGCGGTGTGCAGGATGGCTTTCCCGGCGCAAGAATTCAGTAAGCCGCTATGCCGGCAGAACTCTGTGGGTGATGGATAGTCGCTTGATCGGGAAGGTCTCCGAGGCTGATGGTCGGTCTGCGGACGTGGCATATCGGCGCTTGTCGGATTCGCTTATGCGGCGTGTCGGGAAAGGTGTGGAATGGTCACGTGAACTTCAGTCCTTCAGCGGAGCTATGCTGCTTGGGAGGAGGGACGGAATACCGTACGGGCGGCTCGCCGTGTTCGCCGCCGCCGGGACGATACATGTGTTTGCCATATCCGGTCTGCATGTGATGCTGATCGCCGGACTGCTGAACGGCTTTCTGAAGGCGTTCGGACTCTCGCGGCGAATGTGTGCCGCATGTGCGATACCGATGCTTGCCGGATATGTGATGCTTATTGGCTATCCTCCAAGTGCGGTGCGTGCGGGATTGATGGTCTCGCTGTATCTTGGCGCGTATCTGTTTGGACGAAGGCCTGATTCGCTTGCGGCATGGGGTGTCGCTGCAATTGTGATTTTCGGGGTTTCGCCTGAAATGGCGCTGAACGTGGGATGTATGCTTTCATTCTCGGTCATGCTTGGAATCGTGCTCTGGATCAGGTGGTCGGGACAGTTCGCGTCTCCATTGGACGGTTTGATGCGACTTGCAGCGATAGAATCCATGCTTGGATGCGGACGGCGGAAGAGGGCCGTTCTATGGGTTCATGGAAGGCTGGAGTGGATTCTCGGTGCGCTTGGGATATCATTTGCCGCATGGATTGCGGGAGCGCCGATAGCGGCAGTGGTGTTCGGACGTCTGGCGCTTGGAAGTCTGCTCGTGAATGTGGCTGTCGTTCCGCTGGCGGGGATGGCAGTGGCATTCTCGGTGTTTGGGACGATTGCAGCATTCGTGTTGCCGCAGATAGGGATGATCTTCAACAACCTTGCCGCTCTGAGCATCTATCTGATGTCGTGGCTTTCCGACATGGTTGTGAAGATTCCGTATTCATCAGTAGAGACCCTGCCATGGAGCTGGCTCGACTGCCTCATGTGGTATGTGGCATGGTTTGCGTTTTTCGCCCTGCTGACAAGGCATTTGCCGCGCAGGGAGTTCATACACGTAAGGGAATGGGAGAAAGGCGATGATTAGAGAGATGTTCAGGCGTATGTTCCGCAACGGGCAGGTTGCCCTGACGTCAAGCTCGAACGCCAGTGTCCGGAGAGGGACCTGGGGCGAGAATGTGGCGGCGGCGCATCTCAGGCGCATCGGCTGGCGGATAGTTGGACGGAATGTGCGGCCATGCAAAAGCGATAGGCGCTGTGAACTGGACATTGTGGCGTATGTGCCCGGTGAGCGGCAGGTTGTGTTCGTGGAAGTGAAGACACATCGCAGGCATTCGCCATATGCGAGCAGACTATGGGCTATAGATCGCCGGAAGAGGTCGAATCTGCTGAGGGCGAGCGCAAACTGGCTGATGTCGAGGAAATGGCACGGCAACTGCAGGTTTGACGTGATTGAGGTGTATGGCGATGAGGCGGGGGCAGCGCCTCCTGAGATTGATCACATCATGAACGTGAAGCTTTTCCCTCCCAACTGGCGCTTTTGGTGATGACATGGATAGCCGTTGCACAAAGCGCGAAGCGTTTCGTTTTGGTATAATCCGGCCTGATTAACATAAAGGCCGACAATCATGTCCAATCAGAGAAAAAAAGACGTCAGGCGGGCAGGTCCGGCAACAGCCGTTCCTGTGGAATCGCTCCACAAAGTCAATGCATGCCGGATTCAGGATCGAGAACTCTGCAACCTTCCTTTGCCGTCGTGCGGCAAGGCGGCGTTTCATGATGACGTTGTGAGTGTTGCCCTGATTGCCGAACGCCTGGTAGCGCTGTTGAATGCGCGTGGACTTGACTGTGCGACGGCGGAATCCTGCACGGGAGGTGGCGTCGGTTCTGCGATCACTTCCGTGCCGGGATCGAGTTCCGTGTTTGCCGGTGGCGTGATCAGCTACGCAAACGAAGTGAAGCGTGATGTCCTTGGCGTGCCAGAGTCGGTGCTGGCTGAGAAGGGTGCTGTTTCGTCCGAGTGTGCGGCTGCGATGGCCGTGGGCGTCCGGAGACTGTTGAATGTCGATATCGCGGTTTCGCTCACGGGCATTGCCGGGCCCGGCGGCGGCAGTGCGGAGAAACCGGTTGGACTTGTGTGGTTTGGCATCGCAACGGCGTACGGGGCGCGTACGGAGCGTGTGATATTCTCTGGAGACCGTGCTCGGATTCGTGCGGCGGCGGTAGTGCACGCACTTGGCATGCTCACGATTGCCGCCATGGCTCCTGGCACTGCGACGTGAAAGTCTCTTCCGGTGGACATGTGCCGCCCTTCGTCAAAATTATGGTACAATAGCGACTATGAAACAGAAAATAGTCCTGATCGCCGCAGTTGTCGCCGGACTTGCCGCCGCGATACTGACGCGATTCTATCTTTCCTCCAAGGATTCGGAGATCGCCGCAATGAAGTCGCGCTTTGCCGAAAGATACGGAGTGATGGAAGTGCTCTGCTATGTCGAGAACGTGCCGGGCGGCACCATAATCTCTAAAAATCAGCTTGGGACAAAGCGCGTTCCCGCCGCAGGGTTGAGGGGGCAGGCCCTCGCCATCGAGAATCTTGGAGATGTCCTCGGACGGCGAATCGTGCTAGGCCACCGTACCGGGGACATCGTGTTCTGGGCGGACATTGAGGGCGGCAATCCGCGAGCCACAGGCCTGGCGGCGGACATAAAGAAGGGCATGCGCGCCATTTCGATAAACGCATCAGGAGCGGCCGCCGTCTCCGGAATGGTGAACCCCAACGACCACGTGGATGTCATCGGCACCTTTACGTTTCCGGATGAGTCCGGCCAGCGCAAGAACGATGCGATGGTCACATGCACCATACTCCAGAACGTGCTTGTCCTCGCCACGGGGAAGACGACCGCAAAGATGGCTGGGCGCATGGACGACGGTTCGGCCCAGAACGCATACTCCACCGTGACGCTTGAGGTCACTCCGCGTGAGGCCGAGATGCTTGCGTTCGCCGAGCAGATTCGTGGACGCCTTTCGCTGTCGCTCCGCAACCGCAGCGACGTGTCGTACGAGAGGGAACTTCCAAAGGTCGATTTCGAGAAGATCCGTTCCACGATTGAGGAGCTGAACCTCAAGCGCCAGCAGAAGTACGTAAAGTAGGCCGCATCCACCATGATCCTCACACTGCTCAAGCCCGGTCAGTCGACCCCTGTCACGGAGAATCTCCCCGACGGCAACTACATCGTCGGGCGCAGCTCGTTGTCCAGGATTGTGTTGGCCTATGCCGATGTCTCGGAGCGTCACGCTCTGATATCCGTGCGCGATGGCAAGGCAACGGTAGAGGACCTCAAAAGCGCGAACGGCACATATGTGAATGGCGTCCAGATAGACCGGCGAACGGCGCTCTCAGACGATTCGATCGTCCAGATCGGCGGCACCGTGCTTCGCATGACCGATTCGCAGCCGCAAAGGGATGCCGTCCCGGAACGTAAGGAGGCCGTCAGCGCTCCGGTGGAGCGGACTCCAGCCTCTGTCGCGACGGCGTCTCCGCAACCGTCGGCGGTTCCGCATGCAAAGGTTGATCCTCAGGCCACCCTGCGCCGGAAGATACGCGAGCAGATACAGGATGAGCTTATCGTGCGCATGGATCTGAAGCGGCTCACGGCCTCGGGTGTGGATCGCGAAGGACTGGAGCGTCAGGCGCACGAGAAGATTTCCGAGATTGTGGCGGAGGTGATCAGGAGCGGGAAGCTTCCGCGTTCGATAGACCCTGAACGCATCAAGAAGGAGGTGTTCGACGAGGCACTCCGCCTGGGGCCGCTTGAAGATCTTCTGGACGATCCCTCCGTTTCTGAAATCATGGTGAACGGTCCGCATCAGGTGTATGTGGAGCGTGGAGGGCGTCTCCAGCTTACGGATCTGCAGTTCGCCGACGATGCAAGCGTGAGCGCAATCATCGAGCGCATCGTCGCGCCGCTCGGCCGGCGCATCGACGAGTCCCAGCCGTATGTGGACGCGCGTCTCAAGGATGGTTCGCGCGTGAACGCAATCATCCCGCCGCTTTCGCTTTCGGGACCGTCCATCACGATCCGCAAATTCTCGAAAAAGACCCTGACGGTCGAGGACTTCATACGCTTTGGCACATGGAACGCAAATGCCGCCGCCTTCATGGAGGTGTGCGTCAAGCTCCGCAAGAACATCATTGTGGCCGGAGGAACGGGGTCCGGAAAGACGACCCTGCTCAATCTGCTTTCGTCGTTCATTCCCGAGACGGAGCGCATTGTCACGGTCGAGGACGCGGCCGAGCTCAAGCTTGTGCAGCCGCATGTCGTGCGGCTCGAGGCGCGTCCCGCGAACGTCGAAGGAAAGGGCGCGGTCACGATACGCGACCTCGTCAAGAACTGTCTTCGCATGCGTCCGGACCGCATCATCGTTGGCGAATGCCGGAGCGGAGAGGCTCTCGACATGCTCCAGGCGATGAACACGGGACACGACGGGTCGCTCACGACGGTTCACGCGAACTCGCCGCGTGATGTGGTGTCGCGCCTCGAAACGATGGTTCTCATGAGCGGAATGGAGCTTCCGTCGCGCGCCATCCGCGAGCAGATCGCGAGCGCCGTGGACATAATAATCCACGAATCGCGTCTTGCGGACGGATCGCGCAAGGTCACAGCCATCACCGAGGTGACGGGCATGGAAGGTCAGAACATCGTGATGCAGGACATCTTTGCGTTCCGCCAGAGCGGCGTGGACGAGAACGGCAAGATCGTTGGCGAATTCCGTCCGACCGGTGCGATGCCTACATTCTTCGACACGCTCAAATCGCGCGGCATGAATCTTGATCCGGGGATATTCCAACCGTGATTCTGCAGTTCGCCATAATTGCGGCAACGGCACTGTTTGCCGGCGGTGTGACGGCGTTCGTCCTCATGAAGATGGAGATCGACGCCGGTCGCCGCGGAAAGACCGCCTACGCAAAATGGCTGAACGCCAGATATGTGCGCAGGTTCGACGAACAGCTTACAGACGCGCTCGGCACGATGTCAAACGCCTTGAGGGCGGGCTTTTCGATCAGTCAGGCGTTTGAGTCCGTGGCGGAATCCGACGTGCATCCGATCTCCGACGAGTTTGCGCTGCTGCTTCAGCAGATGCGGGTGGGGATGAGCTTTGACGATGCGCTCGCCTCGCTTGAGAGCCGTATCGGGTCCGACGATCTCACGCTTGTGGTTACGTCCATTGACATTGCGAGAAAGACGGGCGGCAATCTCACGGAGATATTCGACAGCATATCGGATACGATCCGCGCGCGCATGCGCATTGAACGCAAGGTGCGCACCCTCACCGCACAGGGCAGGCTTCAGGGGCTGATCGTATCTCTCATGCCTTTCTTCCTGTGCATTGTGATGACTATGATGAAGCCGGGGATGATGATCCCGTTTCTCACGTCGATGACAGGAATCGCGTGCCTTGCGGTAGCCTCGCTGATGGTGTTGGCCGGTTGGCTGATCATACGCAAGATCGTCACCATAAGGGTTTAAGAGCAGGGGCAGCCATGCATTGTCATATGATGTGTTTCGTCGAACTTCAACATATGGTAAAATACGACTTGTTTTGAAAAAAGAATTTGATAGCGTTGAGGAATGTCTCGCTGCGCTTGCGCGCGGTGAGATTATTGTTGTCACCGATGATGAAGACCGTGAGAACGAAGGCGACTGCATATGCGCCGCCCGTTTCGCCACGCCTTTGAACGTGAATTTCATGGCGACGCATGCGAAAGGACTCATCTGCATGCCGATGTCGCAGGAGTGGTGCCGGAAACTAGACCTCAATCAGATGGTCTCGAGCAATACCGACAATCATCAAACTGCGTTTACGGTATCGATCGATGCGGTATCCACCACGACCGGGATCTCGGCGGCGGAGCGCTCGATGACTGCGCTTGCGTGCGTGAATCCGTCCTCGAAACCGGAGGATTTCCGGCGACCTGGCCATATGTTTCCGCTGGAGGCTCGCAAGGGCGGTGTCCTGAGGCGGGCTGGGCACACTGAGGCTACTGTCGATCTGTGCCGTCTGGCCGGATTGGAGGAGGTCGGCCTCTGCTGCGAGATCATGAAGGACGACGGCACGATGGCACGGATGCCGGATCTTGAGAGTTTTGCGGAGCGGCACGGACTGAAGTTCATGACAATCGCCCAGCTCATTTCGTATCGCCGCAGCAAGGAGCGTCTGGTGGAGAAGGTGGAGGAGGTTGACATGCCTACGGCATGGGGCCATTTCCGCCTTTCAATGTACAAGTCGCTTGTCACCGGGTTCGAGCATCTTGCGCTCGTGAAGGGTGATGTCGCCAATGGCGAACCCTCGTTGGTGCGTGTTCATTCGGAGTGTTTTACCGGCGATGTGCTTGGCTCCCAGAGGTGCGACTGCGGACCTCAGCTTCACGAAGCGATGAGCATGGTCGAGAAGGAAGGACGTGGCGCCATCCTCTACATGCGGCAGGAAGGACGCGGGATTGGCCTGGAGAATAAACTTCACGCCTACCGCAAGCAGGAGTCCGGACTGGATACGGTAGAGGCCAATGTTGCGCTTGGCTTCGCCCCTGATCTCCGGGAGTACGGAGAGGGTGCGCAGATACTTGGCGATCTTGGCATATCCAAGGTGCGCCTGATCACAAACAATCCGTGTAAGATCAAGGGTCTTGCCGGATATGGAATTGAAATTTCCGAGCGTGTTCCGGTTGTCATTCCCGCAACCGAGTACGACGAACGGTATCTCGAGACTAAACGTGTAAAAATGGGGCATCTGTACGATTGCCCGTGCAAGGTGAAATGAAAATGGAAAAGACAGAACTTTGTCCCTGTGGAAGCGGTCTGACATACGGCGAATGCTGCGCGCCTATCCATGGCGGAGCAGAAAAAGCCAAGACCGCCGAGGCGTTGATGCGGGCCCGCTATTCCGCATACGCAGTGAAGAACATCCCGTTCCTTAAGACGTCTGCCGGGCCTGAGGTCCAGAAGGAATTCGACGAGAAGGCGTGCAAGGAATGGGCGGAGGCCTCAACGTGGCAAGGGCTCGAGATTCTCGGCACCGATCGTGGCGGCGAGGCCGACGACGAGGGGTTTGTCGAGTTCATCGCCCACTATGCCGCAAACGGCGAGGCGGTCGAGCATCACGAGCACGCCTATTTCAAGAGGCTGGACGGGGAGTGGAAGTTCATCGACGGCGAGATTGAGACGGGTGTCCCGTATGTGCGCGAGGAGCCCAAGGTCGGTCGCAACGATCCGTGTCCGTGCGGAAGCGGCAAGAAGTACAAGAAGTGCTGCGGCAAGGGCGAATGAGCCATGACCAGACGTGAACTCGCCGCCATGATCGATCATACCTTTCTCAAGGCGGCGGGTTCTCCCGACGCCGTGGAGAGGCTTTGCGACGAAGCGCGGAAGTACAGGTTCGCATGTGCGATGGTGAATCCTGCGGAGGTCGCAAGGGCGGCGGCACTGCTTGAAGGGTCGGACGTGCGCGTAGGAACTGTCGTCGGGTTCCCTCTCGGACAGAACACGGTGCGCACCAAATGCGCCGAGGCCGTTGAGATGGTCGAGGCCGGTGCCTTGGACATTGACTATGTGCTGAACATTCGCGATTTGAGGGCCAAATCCTCGGAAACAGTTCTTGAGGATCTCATGATTCTCAATCTCGCGCCCAAGAAGGTCAGCGATGATGTTGTGACGAAGCTCATAGTCGAATGCTGCTATCTCACCGATGACGAAAAGGTGCTGGCCTGCCGTCTGGCGAAGAAGGCTGGATTCGATTTCGTAAAGACGTCCACGGGCTTTGGATCCGGTGGCGCAACCCCCGAAGATGTCGCACTGATGCGGAGAACCGTCGGCAGGACCATGGGTGTGAAGGCTGCCGGGGGGATTCGTACGCTTGAGGATGCGATGAAGATGGTCGCGGCCGGCGCAAACCGCCTTGGCTGCAGCGCAGGGGTTGATATTGTCGAGTCTCTCGGGACGTCATGCTGACAGACGGTTGTTGGTGTTTGCGGACGGGCGATACGCATGAACAGGATACTTTTTGAGAAGAATGAAATCGTTGGTGGATGCGCGGTGTTTTCCGATGAACGCGCCGAACACGTGTTGAACGTGCTGCATGGCGCATCCGGACAGATTCTCAAGACCGGCGAGATAGATGGATTGATCGGGACGTCCGTCATAGAGGACATCCGTAATCTGCATGAGCGCGAACCGGGTTCGGCCCAGCGCGGCAATGGTCTTCTTGCCGGAGAGATTGCGGTCAGGTGTTCTCATTTCGAGACGGCTCCTGAACCGTGGATCGACCTGATTCTCGCTCCGCCGCGTCCGCGGGTGCTGAAGCGTCTTCTTCCGCAGCTGGCGGCGATGGGTGTCGGAAGGATCGTGCTTGTCGGGGCGGAGAAGGTGGAGAAGTCCTTCTGGGGCGCACAACTTGTGAAAGAGGAAGTGTACAGGCCTCTGCTCATCGACGGACTTATGCAATGCGGGACGACGTCCGTACCGACGATAAGGATAGAGAAGTCATTCCGGCGATACGCTGAATCGCGCATGACAGACGAATTTGCCGATAGCGAGAAGATTGTCGCTCATCCCTCTACGGATTTTGCCCGGACGCAAAGGGCCGAAGATTCGGGGTCTCGGTCTAATAGCCGTCCAGTCGTGGCCATAGGGCCCGAGGGCGGCTGGACGGATGGCGAGGTTGCTTTGCTTGAGACGAAAGGGTTTGCCCGTTATTCGCTGGGATCCCGCATTCTTCGCACCGATACGGCGACAATTGCGGTGATTGCCCAGCTTATGCAGGCGTTCAGAGTATGAACCCACCGCCGCGACTCACTGTTATTGAGGCGTCTGCCGGCACCGGCAAGACGTTCTCTCTCGTCACGCGTCTGCTCAGGCTCATCTTCGGGGGAACGGAGCCTGAGCGCATTGTCGCACTTACGTTCTCCCGTGCGGCGGCGGGTGAGATATTCAACAGCTTCATCGAGCGTCTTTCGGATGCGGCGGCGGATGATGCCGTTGCGGCGGCAGAAAGCGACAGGGTCGCCGCCGGAAGGAGTCTGGCAAAGGGCGATTTCGCCGCAATGCTCAGGAAGGTGATCGAGCGTCAGCATCTGTCTCTGATAGGCACGCTCGACAGTTTCCTTATGAAGATAGTCCGCATGCTGCCGCTTGAGCTTGGACTGGAAGGCGAGATTTCGGTGCTCAGCGATTTCCGTGCGCCTGTTGAACAGGGCAGGCTTCTCGATGAGATGATGGCGCTTGAGAGCGATGATGCGAAGCTGCTCTATCGCGATGCGTTCCGCCTTGCCTTTGACGGTGACGGATCGAAGACGTTCCTTGAGGAGTTTGCGGGTTTCATTTCAGAGTGGCATCAGCGGTTCCGAGACATGCCGGAGCGCGAGGCGTGGGGTGTGGCGAAGCGGATATGGGGCGATGCCGCGCCTGACGGACTCGATGTGTCGATAGCCGATGTCCGGGCGTTGGCGGACGGGCTCTCCGCCTCTCCTGTCGCAGCGAAGCGTGGCGCGGACACATTCATCAGGGCCGTGCGCGAGTTCAGCGGGACGGTGAAGGATGCTCCGAAGTGCATGAAGGACGAGCCTCTCGCGGCAGAGGCTGTGGCGCGGATGCACCGCTGGCGCATCGGACGGGCTCTGCGCCGGACCGAAGGCATCTTCAGGCTCATGTACACGTATGAGGCGGCGTACAGGATGAAGGTGCGTCAGCGCGGGTTGATCACGTTCGATGACGTTCCGAGGCTGATCGGAAGCCTCGGTGCGGGAGTGCGTGCCCCTTTGGAGTACCGCATGGATGCGAAACTCGATCATTGGGCGCTTGACGAGTTTCAGGATACAAGCCGTGGCCAGTGGTCGGCGTTGAGCAGCCTTATAGAGGAGAGCAGGCAGTCCGACGGAGGCAAAAGCGTGTTCATCGTCGGCGATCGCAAGCAGGCGATATACGAATGGCGCGGCGGCGACGTGCGCATTCTGGGCGAGCAGGTCGCGATGGCGGAGGAGAAGGGTTCGCTTGTCGAGTCGCGCCGCTATCTCGGACGAATCTCGGCGGCGGTGAACCTCATTTTCGACACGAAAACTATCCGTGGTGCGTTCAACATGGATGATGTCGGCGCGGAGTCCCAGTGGGAGTGTCCGGAGCACAGGAGCTTCAATGCAGAAAGCGAAGGCTTCGTAAATGTGATCCAGGCGGCAAAGTCGGGCTCGCAGGCAAAACAGAGCGACTTCTTCGGTCCGATCGAGGATGAACTGAAGGCGGTCAGGCCCTGGGATCGCGGAATCACGAGTGCGATCCTCGTGCGCAACAACGGATTCGGCGAGGCGATACTTGCGCATCTCAAGGCCAACGGAGTGGACAAGGTCGTATTTGAGGGTGACAGCGGAGTGATGGACTCTCCGGTGCTCGTCGCGTTCACGATGCTTCTGAAGCTTGCGGAGCATCCATGCGACGAATACGCGTATGCGTGCATCAGGCATTCGCCGATCGCCGCCGCCATGTTCCCTGACGGAATTCCGGATGCGTCTGGGCTTTCGGCAAGCTTGCTTGCGGATTTCACGCGGCTCGGAATGGTTAGAAAGTTCCGCGAGGTCCGCGAGGCGTTGAAGAAGGTCCCTGACACCTGGAACGATTTCACAGAGGCGAGATTTGCAGATCTCATCAAGTGCGCCGCAGAGTTCGAGGATCTGAGGGATGAGACCGTAAGGCTTTCGGACTTCATCGAATATCTCGCGGAGCATAGGCGCAGGGATTTCGCCGAAGAGGGCATGGTTCGCATCATGACGATGCATCAGTCCAAGGGACTGGGGTTCGACCATGTCATCGTTCCGTTCTACGAGTTCGACGATCTCTATGGCGGGCGGCATTCGGGTCCGTTGAAAGGAAATGATCCGGACTGGATTCTCGACAATCCGTCCGCAGATACCGATGCCACCGATCCTGTGCTTGACGAGGCGGAGCGGAAACGGCGTCAGTCGCAGCTGTACGCATCGCTGTGCCTGGACTATGTTGCGCTCACGCGGGCGAAGAAGGCCCTTACCGTCATTCTGCATCCGCAGAACGCCAAACCGCCGCCGGAACCTGTCAGGTTCAGTGACTTGGTGCGGCTTGTCGGTCTTGAAACCGGCGGGGACAGGGAATGGTATCTCAAATGCGGACGGAAGGAACGACCTTGCAATGCCGCCGGCGGAATGCCGCCCCCTGTACGGAGGAAGCGTGAATGCGTCGCCAAGGCGCGTCCGAGCGAATCGTACATAACGGGACTTTCGGCGGACTGTCTGTTCATGGATGATTACGGTGCGGGTGCAGAATACGGCAAGGAAATGCATGCGAAGTATGAAAAGGTCTCATGGATCGCGGCTGATGACGCAGAGGATGCCTTTGACAGGGTCTTTGTGAAGCCTGAGGGCTGCATTGAGCTTTGGCGTGAACGTTCGTATGAGCTTTTCGTGGATGGCGCATGGGAGTCCGGACAGTTTGACCGCGTCGTTTTCAGCGGTGAAGGTATGGGCCGCAAGGCCGAGATATTCGATTTCAAGACAAACGCGAAGCGTTCTGGCGAATCCGTGGAGGACTACGAGGCGCGTATGCGCGAAACCTACCTGCCGCAGATGTCCGCATACAGAAGGGCGGTGCATCTTCTGTCAAACATCCCGGTGGAGCGCATATCGGCACATCTTCTGCTCACCCGCACTCGAACGGTTGTAGCAGTATGAATCGCCAATCTTTCGCCTGTGTCCGCTGTGTCGGGCGCAGAGGCTTCGTCCTGTCTGAAAATCCGTATTATGGTATAATCTCCGGTCATGAACAAGTGGATTACAATATTTGCGGTGGCGCTTGCGTGCGCCGGGTGTTTTGACAACAAGGGCAAACCTGAGGATGTGCCTACGGTGATTGGACTCAATGCGCTCGTCTCAACGAACCGTGCGGGCATTGTACGCGTAATTCTGCGCGGCGACAGGGGGGCAATCACGCAGGACGCGCTTTCTGGTCTCGACTCTGTGAAGATGATAGACCTTTCCGAACGGGGAACGGCGGCGGTTCCGCCGGAGGTGCTGAAGCTGAAGGGAATCAAGGAGTTCTATTTCGCCTCAAACGGAATGGTTTCAATCCCCGACCTTTCGGTTTGGGCGGACAGTCTCGACTATCTCAATCTGGACAACAATTCCATCAGGGAGATCCCGGCCAGCGTAGGGAGTCTCAAGAGACTCAAGTGGCTGCGCCTGAACGGCAATGGCATCAAGGCGGTGCCTTCTGCTCTCGCATCGCTCAAGAACCTCCGCCGCATCTATCTGAAGCGCAATTCATTGAGCGAGATTCCTGAGGTCATGAAGGAATGGATTGCGCTTGAGGATGTCTCCCTCGACGGCAATCCGATCACCGTTGTTCCGGACTGGCTTGTCGCCATGCCTAGACTTCGTGCCGTATCCCTGAACGACACTCGCGTGACGAAACTCCCCGCAGATCTTTCCGCATGGAAGGATCTAGATATGCTTTCGCTCGGTTCTTGTCCGATTTCCAGGGAGGAGATGCGGCGCATCCGCGAGGCGCTTCCTGATGTCGCAATCGTGTTTTGATGGGTTTGTCCGATGAAACGCATCGGGATATTCGGTGGCTCGTTCAATCCGATACATTCGGGACATATCGGCGTCGCGCTGAAAGCGGCGGCGGAGTATCGTCTTGACCGTGTGCTTGTCATACCTGCGGCGTGCAACCCGTTCAAGGACGGCTGTGGCACGGATGCCTTGCGTTGGGCGCTTGTCAAATTCGCCTGCGCCCCGTACAAGGTTCTCGAACCGTGGGATTACGAACTGCGCAAGGGCGGCAGATCGTATTCGATAGACACTGTCAGGATGGTTAGGGAACTCAATCCCGATGCAGAGCTATTTTTCGTCATCGGGGAGGACAATGTCCCGAACATCTCGCGTTGGAAGGATGCGGAAGAGCTTTCGAGACTTGTCACCTTCATCCCGTTTGCGCGTACCCCGGAATCTTCGACGGAGATCAGGGGGCGTATCGCGGCCGGCGAGCCAATAGGGGATATGGTGCCGCAGTCCGTGGCGGACTTTCTGGAGGCAAAGGCCGTCGTGTTCGATTTTGGTGGTGTGATATCCATGTCGCCGCGGAATGACGGTTGGCAGCTTCTAGACTTCTGCAGATCGCTGGGGCTTTCTAGGGAGGCGTTTGACCAGGGGTGGGACAGGTACCGTGCGAAATGGGATGGAGGAGAATGTTCGTTCAAGGATATGTATGACATGACGTTTGCGGATGCGGGTTTGCCGATGCCGACGCCGGAGCAGCTTGATCGTCTATGGGAACTGGATGCCGTTGGGTGGGTAAAGGTGCTTTCGGCGGATACGCTTGCGCTGATGAGGGACCTGAAGTCTGCGGGAAAGAAGATCGGGTTGCTCTCCAACATGTCAGTAGATTTCCATGAACGCCTTTTCGCCCCACGTTGTGCGGAATATCGGGCGCTTTTGGATGTTGAGGTGATTTCCGGAATGGTGCGAATGGTAAAGCCGGAGCGGACGATATATGATCTGACAGCTTCCCGCCTTGGGGTGTCGCCGAAAGACATCCTATTTCTTGACGATACGGAAATGAACGTGCTTGCCGCCCGTAAATGTGGCTGGCGGTCTCAAGTGTACAGGGCTGAATGAGCCCATGCTCTGTGGCGAGGCGACTGAATCCATAAGGAGAGAAAAAAGGCAGGCAGGCATCGTTGCGAGGCCTGCCTGCTTCTGCTGAGCGTAGAGCGGAGTCTGATCAAAACCGCGCGCTGCGCCCGTTTTACTTGAAATAGCGGTTGAGGAGTCCTTCGAATCCAGCACCGTGGCGGGCTTCGTCTTTAGCCATTTCATGGACGGTGTCATGGATTGCGTCATATCCAAGTTCTTTTGCGCGCTTGGCGATCTCGAACTTGGCGGCGCATGCACCCTGCTCCGCATCGGCGCGGAGTTCCAGATTCCTTTTCGTGGAATTGGTCACGACCTCGCCGAGAAGTTCAGCGAACTTCGCAGCATGCTCGGCCTCTTCGAACGCATAGCGCTTGAACGCCTCGGCGATTTCCGGATAGCCTTCGCGCTCAGCCTGACGGGACATTGCGAGATACATTCCAACCTCGCAGCACTCGCCGACGAAGTGATCCTTGAGTCCTTGCGTGACTTCGGCGTCCTCGACCTTGCCGTCGCCGATCTGGTGCTGGCAGGCCCAGGTCTTCTTGCCTGCGGCAATCAGCTGTTCCTTGAACTTGTCTCCAGCGACTCCACAGACAGGGCACTTTTCCGGAGGCATGTCGCCATTATGGACGTATCCACATGCCGGGCAAACCCATTGCTTCATTTTCATGTTCCTTTCTTGATTGTTAGACCGCCGATTCTTTTTTCGGCAACCTTATGATAGATGTTTCCGTAAGCGATGCGCTGAATTATATCAGAAGCCATGAATTTTGTGTGCAACAATCATCGATTCCATGTGTGGGACTGACGGACCTTTTGGATATTTCCGCGCAAAACGCACGGATAGGCGAATGATTAAAGCGTGTTTCGCAAAGAAGTGGTGGCCAGGAGCGGGATCGAACCGCTGACACACGGATTTTCAGTCCGTTGCTCTACCAACTGAGCTACCTAGCCACAGCGGAAAAGGTGAAATGGTAGGAGCGCAGGGATTCGAACCCTGGACCCAGTGATTAAGAGTCACTTGCTCTACCAGCTGAGCTACGCTCCCATCTCACATGTCCTCCAGACTCCCAAACAATGGAGCGAGCTAAGGGACTCGAACCCTCGACAACCACCTTGGCAAGGTGGCACTCTACCAACTGAGTTAAGCTCGCAGACTTGGTGTCGTGAAAACAGGTGTGTAAGATACCATATCACGGCGTTCGTTGCAAGAGGTTTTTTTGAAAAAGTTTAAAAAAGTTTTTTATGGTAGAATATGGGGTCATGTTTCCAAGAAAAATAAAAGTGTGCGATGCGTTTGGAATCCCGGTGTACCTGGATTTCTCTCTCGTCATCCTTCTGCTTCTCTTTGTGATGGACTTCGGGTCGTTTATCTATGGCCTGAGTTTTGCTCTTGCGCTGGCGCTTTCGATCGTCGCCCATGAGTTGGGGCATGCATTGACCGCTCGTGCGTTCGGCTACCGTACGCGTGACATTACGCTGTCTCTTCTTGGCGGGTGCGCGTCGCTCATTTCGTTGCCGCGCAAACCGTGGCAGGAGTTCCTGACTGCGTTCATGGGACCGGCGGTGTCTTTTGCGATTTCCGGTCTTGCATGGTTCTCTCTCTATTTCCTTCCCATTTCCAATCCATGGACCGCCAATACGCTCTATTATACGATGTGGATGAATGTGATGCTCGGCGGATTCAATCTGCTTCCTGGTTTCCCGATGGATGGTGGACGCATCTTTCGTTCCATCGCGAGCATATTCACGACGCGTGCGAAGGCCACGTATGCGGCGATGGTCGTCGGACGCGGTTTTGCGATCCTTCTTGGTCTGAGAGGTTTGCATTCGATCGTTTCCGGCGGAGGCTGGGGATTCATTTCAATTCTGATTGCGTGGATGATCTGGCGCGAAGGATGGCGCGAGTATCAGCTTGCGCGCATGGAGGAGAGTGCGTATGGAAGCTGGAACGGCTGGAGCGCACGTGTTTCTCCGCCGCCGTATGGAGGCGATGATGATGAAGTGGAGATCAGGAAGAATTGAGAGTTGGGTTTCTGGTTTCTAGTTTCTGGTAATGAAGTTGAGAGTTGATTTATTGCAAACGATTAAACAAACAAGAAAGGTAAATGAAATGGAAAATCTGAATGTAAAGCCGGCTGGTTCGTGCATGTGGGACGCGGCGAGCCTTGGTGAGATCATGCTTCGTCTTGATCCCGGCGACGGACGCATCCACTGCACACGAGAGTTCAAAGTATGGGAAGGCGGCGGCGAATACAACGTTGTCCGCGGTCTGCGTCGCTGTTTTGGACTCAAAACGACGGCGGTTACGGCATTCGCCGACAATCCGGTGGGGCGTCTCGTCGAGGACTTCATGCTCCAAGGCGGCGTCGACACCTCTCACGTGCACTGGGCGAAGTTCGACGGCATCGGGCGCGATGTCCGTAACGGACTCAACTTCGTGGAGCGCGGCTATGGCTGCCGTGGCGCACGTTCGTGTGCGGACCGCGGTCTTACGGCCGTATCCCAGCTCAAGCCCGGCATGATCGACTGGGAACAGCTTTTCGGCAAGGAGGGCGTACGCTGGTTCCATACGGGAGGCATTTTCGCTGCGCTCTCCGAGACGACTGCCGAGGTCGCGATCGAGGCTCTCAAAGCCGCCAAGAAGTACGGCACGATCACGTCCTACGACCTCAATTACCGCGCTTCGCTCTGGAAGTCCATCGGCGGACAGTTCAAGGCCCAGGAGGTCAACCGCGAGATCGCCAAGTATGTGGACGTGATGATTGGCAACGAGGAGGATTTCACGGCGGCGCTCGGCATTGAGGTCGAGGGCGTTGACGAGAACCTTACCACGCTTCCGATCGAAGGTTTCCGCCGCATGATCGAGACGGCGGTCAAGCAGTATCCTAACTTCAAGGCAGTTGCGACCACGCTCCGCAGCGTGAAATCCGCAACAATCAACGACTGGAGCGCACTCTGCTGGTACAAGGGTGAACTGCACCACTCCATCGAGCGTCCTGGTCTTGAGATATATGACCGTGTAGGCGGCGGTGACTCGTTCGCGTCCGGCCTCATCTACGGCTTCATGACGTTCGATGACGCCGAGAAGGCTGTGAACTATGGTGCGGCGCACGGCGCTCTAGCGATGACAACGCCTGGCGACACCTCGATGGCCACGAAGGCCGATGTCGAGAAGCTTGTCGGCGGTGGCGGTGCACGCGTTGATCGTTAATGCCCGGACTGCACTTGGATTGTCGAACGGGATATTTTCAGGAGCATAGCATATGAAAAAACTACTGGTTGTCTCCGCGGGGCTATCCTGCCTTGCGGCATCTGCGGACATTGGCAAGGCCCTTGGGCAGAAATTCCTGCCGCCGGCCTCGGACATGCTTACGTTCACGACGATTTCGCAGAAACTCCATGAGATGGATGTCGATGCCGACGTTGCGTGGATGAAGCTTTCCAACCGCGCCGAGTATGACGCCTACCGTAGGCAGATGCACGGCAGGATGATGGCGGCAATGGGCGAATGGCCGGAGCGCACCCCTCTCAATGCACGTACCGTCGCAACGGTGAAACGCGAAGGCTACAGGATTGAGAAGGTGTTGTTCGAGTCCATGCCGAAGCTTTTCGTCACGGCGAACCTCTTCATCCCCGACTCCCCGAAATTCAAGGCTCCGTATCCTGCGGTTGTCATGAGCTGCGGACACTCCGGAGACGGGAAAGACTGCGATATATACCTTCGCGCATGCGTGCTGGCCGTCAAGAGCGGTTTCGTCGCGCTCATGTACGATCCGTACGAGCAGGGAGAGCGCAAGCAATTCAAGGCCATCGGCTCAACAGGAAATCACAACATCATCGGGCTGAAGGCGTCCCTCATCGGCTGGTCAATGCCTCTTCTCCGCACATGGGACGGCATGCGCGCAATCGACTATGCCGAGAGCCGCGCTGAGGTCGACAAGGACAGGATCGGCTTCATGGGGCAGTCCGGTGGCGGAACGATGACCGCTCTCATGACTGCGGCGGATTGGCGTCTCAAGGCGACGGCCCCGAGCTGCTACCTCACCTCGCTTCGCCATCTCTGCGAAAGCATGGGACCTCAGGACGCAGAGCAGAACATATTCGGTCAGCTTGCTTTCGGGCTCAACCACACTGGTTACGTCCTGCTTCCTGACACGAAGGTTGCCGTCACCTGCCGTTTCCGCGACATGTTCTCCATCTATGGCACACTTGATCTCTTCCGCACGGTCAAGACGCTTGCCGCCAAGATCGGCACATCCGAGCACTATGCGCTGAATTCCGCCCCTGGTCCGCATGGCTGGACCGAATCCACCGAGACGGGATCCATCGACTGGATGCGCGCATGGCTCAAGGGCGAAAAGGAGGTTCTTCCTCTCGACTGCACCAAGTACCGCCCGCTCGATATTGGCTTCAACGTGAAGAATGTCGAGCTTGGTCTTGCTCCGGAGGAATGCGGTGTCACGCCCACGAAGTGCACGATGGATATTCCCGGTGCACGCGACATCCACATGATCATGCGTGACCGTCTGGCGACGATCGTCAAGGCCCGCCCTGTCTATTCCGTCGCCGAGCGCAACTCCATCGCCGCCAGGCTTGCAGGCGTGAAGAAGCCTTCCGAGATGGGCACAATCGTGAAAGAACTTCCTGCCGTTGATGTCGCGGGTGCGAAGCTCACGCGTGTTGCCTTCACCTATCCGGACGGGCTCTATCTTCCTGCCTGCTGGATCGTCCCCGAAAAAAGCGATGCGACCAAGGCGCCTGTCGTCATGATCGGTTCCAAGGGACGTGCGGATTGGGCTGCAGACGTGAAGGCGAGCCTTGCCGCCGGCGCGTCCGTACTGGTGGCTGACATCACGGGCTATGGCGAGATCGGCAAGGAAAACGCGATTTTCTACGGAGCGAAGGATTGCCCTGAAGAGGGAGTGTCCGCTATGCTGTATCTGATGGGCGAGTCTATGACTGGTCGCCGCGCTTCGGATATGCTCGTTCTCGCCGACTGGGTGAAGGGCAAGACCGGCCTTGCGCCTGAACTGTTGGCGAAGGGCTCGGCGGCGATTCCCGCCGCCCATGCGCGTGCAGCCGACACAGATGCGTTTGCCAAGGTTTCCGTTTCGGACGCTCCCATGTCCTGGACCGAGTTCATCGAGAAGGGCGATACCGTACGATACCGCTACACCTATATGGTCGTGAACGGTCTCTACCACTACGATTGGACCGACCTCCTGAAGTGACGTTCACAGTCGTATGCACAGGCTTCTGGTTTCAACTGAGGTGCTGAAAGGCTGCACCGCAATCCTGCCGAAGGACGCGGCACATCATCTCAAGGTGCTGCGTCCAAAGGCAGGGGAGTCTGTGGAGCTGTTTGACGGTGCGGGTCATTCACGCGTTTTCCGGTGCGGTTCGAGGGCGGCGGAACCGCTTGTTGCGGAAGGTGATGTCGCTGTGTCTCCGAAGCCGCCTTTCGGTTTGACGCTGTTCGCCTGCGTCACGAAGGGGTCGCGATGGGACTGGACGATCGAGAAGGCGGTCGAACTGGGCGTCACGCGGATCGTGCCTGTGATATCCGACCGCTGCATTGTCCGGATAGACCGCAGGGAGCGTGCGGCGAAGCGGGAACGCTGGTGCCGCATTGCCGAGGATGCTGCGCGCCAGTCGGATGCCAAGTGGCTTCCGGAGATATGCGAGGCTGTGGATTTCAGGGAATCGCTTGCGATGGTGCGCGAGTGCGTGTGCTTTGTCGGGGCGCTTGTCGATCCGCCGCCGGAACACCTTCTGAAGGCTGTTCGGCACAGGCTTGAAGAGTGTTCATCTGCAAGGTCTTTTGCGCTGTATGTGGGACCGGAAGGGGACTTCACCCCCGCGGAGCTGGGTGAACTTCTTGAGATCGCGACACCAACGACATTTGGTCCGACGATTCTCCGCGCCGAGACCGCCGCCATATTCGGCGTTTCCGTTCTGTCCGCCGCCCTGCACTGAGACCACGTCAGGACAGATATCCGCCGACAGACGTACGCGGCAAAGGACGTTACACGTAAATTAGTCCGCGGGCACTGATGACGGCAATGTGTGGTATAATTATGGGCATTGTATTAAAGAGATGCCCAGAACGAAATGATCACAATGGTATACATAGCAAAACATGAAGCCGACTGTGAGGTCACAGCGTGAAGAATAAAGGATCAGAACCGCCCAGTCTTTTTGATAATCTCGATTTATTTGCGCAGGCAGGGGATGCGACGGGCGATATTTCGGACGCAAAACCAGATTCAGGCAAGGATAGAGATGAAACGAAAGGTGAGACGTCTGGGGACGTATCAGTCCCTGCGGACGGGGGGCAGTCGGGTCCAGCGGTGACATCGGTGAAGGGGTTGACCGGCAGGGGGCCGATGCGCGACCTTTATGATTTCAATTTCCGTCAGTACTCGGCCTACGTGATTTGCTCCCGCGCGATTCCGGCGATTGAGGATGGCTTGAAGCCCGTTCAGCGCCGGATCATGCATTCGCTCTGGGAGAAGGACGACGGCAAGTACACCAAGGTCGCGAACATCGTTGGCCATGCCATGCAGTACCATCCGCATGGCGACGCCTCCATCGGCGATGCAATCGTCGTGCTGGCAAATAAGCTCTGGGGAGAAGGACGGGGCTATCTCATCGACGGACAGGGAAACTACGGTTCGCTCTACACCGGCATGCCTCATGCCGCCACGCGATACATTGAATGCCGTCTCACCGAGCTTGCCCGCAAGGAGATATTCAACAAGAAGACGACCGACTTCATCCCGAACTACGACGGACGCAAGGAGGAGCCGGTGTACCTTCCCGCCAAGATACCGCTTCTGCTGATGCTTGGCGCGGACGGAATCGCCGTCGGTCTCTCCACGGCCATTCTTCCGCACAATTTCATCGAGCTTCTCGAGGCGGAGATAGCGATCATCCAGAAGAAGCCGTTCGAGCTGTATCCCGACTTCCAACTGGGTGGCGTGATGGACGTATCCGAGTACCAGGACGGTACAGGCAAGGTCAAGGTGCGCGCCGTCATCGAGGAGGCGGACAAGAACCGTCTCGTTATCACACAGCTTCCCTGGGGCGAGACCACGGATTCGATTTCCGAATCGATCGAAGACGCAATCAAGAAGAAGAAGGTCAAGATCCGCAAGATACACGATCTCACCTCCGCCGAGGTGCACATCGAGCTTGAGCTCCAGGCCGGCGAGAATCCCGCGAAGGTGAAGACTGCGCTCTACGCCTTCACTTCATGCGAGAAATCCATCGCTTCGCGCCCCATCGTCCTCGACGGCGGCAGACCGCGCGCAATGACGATCACGCAGATTCTCCAGCGCAACGTCGACCGTCTCATGTTCCTGACGAAGCGCGAGCTTGAGATCCGTCTGGACGAGCTCGACACGCTCTTCCACGCCCGTACGCTCGACCGCATCTTCGTCGAGGAGCGCATATACAAACGCATCGAGAACGAGAAGACGTATGAAGGCGTACAGAAGGCGGTCCTTGACGGGTTCAAGCCGTTCCGCCCGGAGCTCCGCCGCGACGTCACGCTTGAGGACGTCGAGCGTCTCCTGAAGATTCCGATCAGACGCATCTCGCAGTTCGACATAGACAAGAACCGCGACGAGATCAAGAACATCCTGGCCGAGGAGGAAGAGGTCCGGGACAATCTCGCGCATCTCCGTGCGTTCACCGTGAAGTATCTCAAGGGACTCATCTCCCAGTACAAAAAGAAGTATCCCCGGTGTACGCAGATATCGAAGGGTGCATTCCAGCAGGCGGACGTGCGCAAGCTCACCGCCAGCGAACTTTCGGTGAAGATCGACAAGGAGAACCACTACATCGGTACGGATCTCCGCGGCGCGGAAGAGCTCTTCAAGTGTTCTTCGCTCGACGAGATCCTCTGCGTGTGGAAAGACGGCCGCTTCAAGAAGATACAGCCGCCGGACAAGTTCTTCGTCGACAAGGACATAATGGAGATATTCCTTTTCCAGCAGGAGAAGGATCGCGACAAGGAGTACACCTGCGTATATGAAGAGCCGCTGTACGGCTTCGCGTACGTGAAGAGATTCACCTTCGGCGGACTGATCCGCAACAAGGAGTACCGTCTTGCGCCGCCGAAGTCGAAGATTCTGTACTTCGCCTCCGGATGCCCCGAACAGCTCTATGTGAAGTTCAAGCCTGCCAAGGGACAGAAGATACATCAGCAGATGTTCGATCCGAAGGAGGTCACGGTGCGCGGCTCCTCCGCTCGCGGCATCCAGATGACCACCAAGCCGATCGCCCGCTGTTCCGCGAACAAGGGTTCCTGGTGGGACGATTCAGAGGCTCCGTCCAAGGGCGTGCTGCTGTAGATGTCCGTGCTTTCTGGCCTTGCTTGATTTCCATGGCGCAAGGCAATATAATACACGCCTGTTTTTTGGAGGTTCAAATGGCTAAACCGAACATAGACGAAGATTGCTGTAAAGGATGTGGACGCTGCATTGCGGCGTGTCCGAGGAAGTGTCTTGAGATTTCGCGTGACCGGCTCAACTCGGCCGGACTGAAACCCGTTTCGTACAAGGGTGAAGGATGTATCGGGTGCGGCATATGCTTCTACAATTGTCCGGAACCTTACGCCATTCGCGTTGAACGCAACTGATCGAAAGGAATGGTGGTGCAAAATGGTTAAGTTCGTAAAAGGAAACGAAGCTGTCGTGATGGGTGCGCTGTACGCCGGCTGCGACCTCTATTTCGGTTATCCGATCACTCCGGCAAGCGAGATTGCGCATGGCGCGGCTAAGTGGTTCCCCATGCTTGGACGCACTTTTGTGCAGGCTGAGTGCGAGACCGCGAGTGTGAACATGATGTTTGGCGCTGCGGCGGCAGGCAAGCTCTGCATGACGGCCACTTCCGGCCCTGGCTTCTCTCTGATGCAGGAAGGCATTTCCTATCTGGCAGGCGCGGAACTTCCGGCCGTTGTGGTGAACATCAACCGTGCCGGTCCCGGCCTCGGTAACGTTTATCCCGAGCAGAGCGACTACACGCCTGCGGTCAAAGGCGGCGGACACGGCAACTATAAGACGTTCACTGTCGCCCCGGCAAGCGCACAGGAGATGTGCGATCTCACGATACTCGCCTTCCGGATGGCAACGAAGTGGCGCACTCCGGCCGTTGTGTTTGCGGATGGCCTGCAGGGACAGATGATGGAAAGCGTAAAACTCCCCGATTCCGAGGACGCCAAGCCGGACTTCTCCGACTGGGCGGCGCAGGGCGAAGCCAAGACGCGCACCAATCTCGTGAAGTCCATCTTCCTCGACGCCGCTCAGCAGGAGGAATTCAACCAGAAACTTCAGGACAAGTACGTCAAGATGGAGTCGGACGCACTTTCCGAAACGTATCTTGCGAATGATGCCGATATTCTCATCGTGGCTTACGGCATCTCTTCCCGCATCGCCCGCACGACCGCCGAGACACTCCGTGCAGAGGGGGTAAAGGCTGGATGCTTCCGTCCGATCACATTGAGCCCGTTTCCGCGCGAGGCGCTTGCCGCCGCCGCGAAGGGACGCAAGGTGATGGTAATTGCCCTTGATGCCGGGCAATTCGCCGATGATGTGCGCCTCAATCTCGCCAAGGCCGGACTGGGTCAGGAGGCGGCAGAGGTAGCGTTCGTAAGCCGCATGGGTGGGCAGGTAGTGACGGTCGATGATGCTGTCGCGGCGGCAAAGAAGGCTTTCAGAGATGCGTAGCAGCGCCGCGTTAGCATTGACTGTCGCGTGTGCGTTTCAAACATTCGCGGCAGAAGGGTTCCGCTGGCGGATTGATGAGGTCGGCGAAATTTCCCGTCCGGACATTGATGGATCTGCGAATCTCAGTGCCGTGGCATGGGTGTCCAATAGTACCTATGTCGCGGTTACAGACTGGAACAGCGTCATATGGGAACTGAACCTTCCGTACAATCCTGAAACCGGCAGGATACGCTCTTGTGAAATGAAGCGCATATGCAGCCCGGAGCTCACCGTTGATGTGGAGGGGCTCGCCGTTGATCCGATAGATGGATCGGTGTGGCTTGCGGACGAAAGAGCCGGTACGATTCGTCAGCATAATCTAAGGACTGGCAAGGCGCGTTCCGGCATTGTGGACATCCCGAAGTCGTTGAAGGGCTTTCGGAGGGACTCGGGTTTTGAGTCTCTTTCGATTGCAAAGGACGGTCTTTCGATGTGGACCTGCACAGAGGAGGCGCTCAAGTCTGACGGACCGCGAGCGACACGGAAGGATGGCACGGATATCAGGCTTTCGAGATTCCGCCGTGCCTCGGCGGAGAAAGCGTGGCGTATGGATGGCCAGTGGGTGTACCATACCGACTCCATTGCAGGCTATCCTTGGTATAACAGTAAAAAAAGAGACATTTCCAGAAGCGGCATATCAGAGTTGTGCGTACTGGATGATGGCACGGTTCTGGTTCTGGAACGCGAATTCAGCGTTGTTCTGTTCCCGCGCTTAAGATGTCGGATATATGAGACGGACATGTATTCAGCCAAGAATGTGATCGGGAGCAAGAACCTTTCGGGATTGAAGGATTCTGAAAAGGTGAAGAAGAAACTTCTGTATGAGACCGTGGGTTTCTCAATGTATGAGGGAATGTGTGTCGGACCTCGGCTTCTGGACGGCTCTCGCATGCTTGTGTTGGTCAGTGATGCCGACAAGAAGTCGTTCAAGACGGTTCTTTCACTGCGTCTTTCCCGTATTTGTGAAGCCAATTGAGGCGCACTAAGGTTTACAATCACCTTAAAGAGCCTGAGTCATGGCCGTAAAAATGATCGGGCGGATGAAAGGGGCGTTTGTTAAATGGTTTGTATCGATAAGGGTGTTTTTGCTGGTTGCGTCGACGGACTGTCGGGTCACGCTTGACACGACAGAACCGTATGTAAATTCATTTGAACAAGTAAAGTCGGAATAACATGCGCGGATGCTTGCGCCCGCTGATATTCGGTGTCAGCATCTTGCGAAACGCTCGGAAATGCGGCGCCAGTCGAAGAGACTTCCTATCACTGCTTTGACGTGGTCCGGTCGACGGTTCTGCCAGTCGAGATAATAGGCGTGTTCCCAGACATCGACAACCGCAAGCGGTGTGACGCCTGCGCTGGTGATAGGCGTCTCGGCGTTTGGCGTACTCATGACGGACAGTTTTCCGTCTTTTGAGACAAGCCATGCCCAGCCGCTGCCAAAACGCTTTACCGCCGCATCGGTCAATGCATCCTTGCATGCGTCAAAAGAACCGAAGGCGGTATTCATGGCGCTGAGAAGCTCTGGAGAGGGCGTGGTGTTCCTGCCTTCATGGGAGAGCGTCTCCCAGTAGAATGCATGATTCCATGACTGGGCGGCATTGTTGAAGACCGGTGCATTCGCATCGACGGCGGACGCCTTCACGATTTCTTCGAGATGCATACCTTCATATTTCGTTCCAAGGATAAGGGTGTTCAAGGTTTTGACATAGCCGGCATGATGCTTGCCGTAATGGAAGGAAATCGTGTCTGCCGAAATGGCTGGCGCGAGCGCGCCTTCGGCATACGGGAGTTTTTCAAGTGTGAGTTCTTTCATGGTATTTCCTTTCCCGGCCATTGCAGAAGCGGAGACTGCCGCAGCCGCAGCAACCGTTTTGAACGCAAATTCTTTTCTGGTCAGCTTCATGTACGCAACCTCCTGACGCAAAATGTAGCAAACCGTAAAATGTAAAGCAAGCGTTTTCAATAATTTGCCGCGCCTTCTTATCCCGGCTTTCTACGTTTGAATGAAAAGCGCCAGGATTTTCTGAGGTTTTGCCGGAGGACTGCAAGTCGACAGTTGTCCGCCATGGCGGTGGAATTATGGTAGAATATGCGGCCATGGAAAAGGAGGGCAGATTGAAAGGGTGGCAAAGCGTTCGTCATTTTCTTTCGAATGAGAGCGGGCCTTTTGCGCAGTTCGTAAAGTACGGCGTGATCGGCGTGCTTTCCACTTGCGTGCAGATGTTCGGCTTCTATCTGCTTGCCGCCACTTGCCTTAAGTGTCTTGGCTCGGATGACTGGGCCGTCCGTTTCGCAGGCCTTCCGCATGTGGAGGTGTCGGACGGGTTGCGCGCGTTCCGTGCCGCCGTCGCAACGGCGGGCGGGTTTGCGGTCGCGAACGTGTTCTGTTGGATGATGAACCGGCTATTCGTGTTCAAGCCAGGAAAATTTCGCTGGTATGTCGAGTTTGCCCTGTTTTTCGGTGTGGCCGCGCTCGCGACGGTCGTTGCGCTCGGGGCGCAGAGTCTGCTGATCAAGTATTTCGGGATGATGACGACCGCCGCCGTGATCGTTGAGGTGCTGGTGTCGTTCCTGATGAACTTTTTCATTCGCAAGTTTGTCATATTCAAAGGTTGAAAAAGAAACAGACGGTGCCGCCGTCTGCTGAAAGGAGACAAAATGAAGAAACTGATGATGGTTGCAGCCCTTGTGGGAAGCATGGCGTGTCTGGCGCAGGCTCCCGCGAAGAAGGCGCCGCGCGGAGAGCGCATGACGCCTGAGCAGAGAAGGGAGTTGATGCGCCAGCGCAGAGCATCGCACATGGGCATGAACGCAATGCGCGGTCGCGTCCGCAGTTTCGGCAAACTTGCCGACGGGCGTGAGGCGAAGGTGTATCGCCTGCGCGGAGTAGGCGGACTCATCCTCGACATTTCCGACTACGGCGGCCGTCTTGTGCGGTGCTATGCGCCCGACCGCCACGGAAATCTCGCCGACGTCACGCTTGGCTGGAACACGGCCGCCGAATACGAGAAGTACGGTTTCTCCGCCGGTACGCTCATCGGTCGCTACGGCAACCGCATCGCCGACGGCAAGTTCACGCTGGACGGCAAAGAGTACCAGCTGCCGGTCAATGAGAACAAGGCTGCGCGCCACTGCAACCTTCATGGCGGACCTGAAGGCTGGGACAAGAAGATCTGGAACGTGAAGCCTCTTCGCATGGGGCCGATCCAGGGCCTTGAGCTGACCTATGTCTCCAAGGATGGCGAGATGGGCTTCCCTGGCACGGTAACCTGCAAGGTCACGTACAAGGTGATGCCCAACAACGTGTGGACCATTGACTATGAGGCCACGACCGACAAGCCTACCGTCCTCAACCTCACGCACCATTCCTACTGGAACCTTGCGGGCGAGTCCAGCGGAAATGTGCTCGATCAGGAGCTCAAGATATTCGCCGACAAGTACACGCAGACCACGGCAGGCCTGATTCCCACCAAGAACGCCCCCGTTGCCGGAACCGGATTCGACTTCACGGAGATGCGCGCCATCGGAGCCAAGGCGGATCTCATGAAGGCTGACGCCTCTCTCGCCCCGATGGACAACTGGTACGACCACAACTTTGTGCTTCGCGGCGAGAACGGCAAGCTCAAGCAGGCGGCGTTCATGCGTGATCCTGCGTCAGGCCGCACGCTTGAGATCTGGACCACCGAACCCTGCATGCAGATGTATGGTGCGCAGAACATGACAGATGCACTTCCCGCAAAGGCCGCAGGAAAGAATCTCTGCCAGTTTGCCGGTGTCGCTCTTGAGACGCAGCACTATCCCGATTCTCCGAACCATCCCGAATTTCCGAGCACGGTGCTCCGCCCGGGCGAAACGTTCAGGTCGCGCACCGAATACCGTTTCGGCGTCGAGAAGTAAACGGTCGGTCTGTCATGCATGTCGTAGTCTGTGTAAAGCAGGTCCCGGACACAACAAACGTTCGGATAAACCCAGAGACGAACACCCTAATGCGCGAGGGTGTCGAGTCGATCGTGAATCCATTCGACGAATATGCCCTTGAGCAGGGATTGATGCTCAAGGATCGTCACGGGGCCAGACTCACCGTTGTATCCATGGGGCCGCCCCAGGCTACGGCGGTGCTGCGCGAATCGCTCGCCCGCGGTGCGGACAACGCCGTTCTTGTGTCGAGCCGTGCATTCGGCGGCGCTGATACGCTCGCCACAAGCTACACCATCGCGCAGGCGATCAAGAAGGCATGCGGCGGCAAAGCGCCTGATCTCGTCCTTTTCGGGAAGCAGGCCATTGACGGCGATACGGCGCAGGTCGGTCCTGGCGTGAGCGAGTTCCTCGGCGTGCCTCTCGTGACCTATGTGCGGAAGATCGACGTCTCTGTCGAGCCCCAGGGCGCAAGGTTTTCCGTGGAGAGCGTGATGGATGACGGCGTCGCCACCATCGAGGGTGCGCTTCCCGCCGTCATGACCGTGCTCAAGGAGTCTGACGCTCCTCGTTACGCGTCTCTTGCAGGTGCGATACGTGCGACGAAAGCGGATGTCACTGTCCTGGACGAGAAGGCCATCGAGGCCAATCCGTCCGAGATCGGATTGAAGGGGTCTCCCACAAAGGTAGTGACGATCTTCCCTCCGCCGATCAAGGGCGGCGGTGAGAAGATATCCGCCACTGGGCCAGATGCGGCAAAGGCCATTGTGTCGTTCCTCGAAAAGAAAGGCTGGGTGAAGAATGGCTGACGCCCCTATTCTTATCGACGTCAAGAAATGCGTCGGCTGCGGCAAGTGCGTGAAGGGCTGCGGATTCGGTGCTCTCTCCATGAAGGAAGCGCCGGGTGCCAACAAGCTCGGCAAGGTCGCCGAGGTCGATCCCGCAGCCTGCAAGGCGTGCTATGCCTGCGTGCCGTCATGTCCGTTCAAGGCGATATCCGAGGTCAAGGCGGAGGTCTGCGGCACGGCGGACATCGGGAGCTACAGGGATATCTGGGTATTCGCGGAGCAGACGGACGGCAAGGTCGCCGAGGTCGTCCTCGAACTTCTCACAAAGGCGCGTGAACTGAAGTCCCAGCGCGGCGATGGATGCCGCGTGTGCGCGGTCATTCTCGGCAGCGGTCTTCCGTCTGAGACGGATTCGGAGCTTGCCTCCTACGGCGCCGACGTCATATACAAGGTGGATGCGCCTGAACTCGCCTCATATGAGGCGAACGTATATGTCGATGCGCTTTCCCAAATGGTCCTGAAGCACAGGCCCGAGGTCATCCTTGCCGGAGCCACGGCAATCGGCCGCGCATTCTTCGCCCGCGTGGCGGTGAAGGTGCGCACCGGCCTCACGGCGGACTGCACCGCCCTCAAGATCGAGAATACGCGCAACCGGGACACCGGTGCGATGCAGATGCTGCTGCACCAGACCCGTCCTGCGTTCGGCGGCAACATCATGGCGACGATCATGACGCCCAACCACCGCCCTCAGATGGCGACCGTGCGTCCGAAGGTTTTCAAGAAGGCCTCGGTGGACGCCAAGTCCGCCGCGTCATGCCGCACGCTCGCCGAAACGCTCAGGCTCATCGCTCCGATGACGAAGATCGTCAAGAAAGAGCCGTTCGCGGATGGCGTTGACATTGCGGCGGCGGAAGTGCTTGTCGCAGGCGGAAGGGGCCTGAAGAAGGCGGAGAACTTTGCCCAGCTCCAGCGGCTTGCGGAACTTCTTGGCGGTGAAGTCGCCGCCTCGCGCGCGGCTGTCGATGCGGGATGGGTGGGCATCCCGCGCCAGGTTGGGCAGACGGGCAAGACCGTCGCTCCCCGCATCTACGTCTGCTTCGGCATCTCCGGCGCGATTCAGCACCTTGAGGGCATCCGCGGCGCAGACACGATCATCGCCGTCAACTCCGATCCGAACGCGCCGATCTTCGGCGTTGCCGATCTCGGCATTGTCGGAGATGCGCTTGAAATAATCCCGGCGCTCATAAAGGAGCTGGAGTAGCGGAGGCGTCCCATGACCAAAAGACACATCGCGCCACTGATGATTGCGCTGCTGCCCGCCATCATCGGCGCGGTGTTCTTTTTGTGCAGCCGCCGCAATAAGGCGGCAGACGCTTCTCTTGAGCCGGTCGTCAGGACAGTCCATCTGGCAAACAGGACGATAACGGCAGGACGGAAGGAAGGGTCTGTCCCCGCAATTCCGGAAATGCCGGCGAAGTTGAGCGGACGCGGGACGGCCTCTTTCGTCGTTGTTGCGCGGGACAAGGCGACGCGCTCTGTGCGCGAACGGATAGCGGCGTGCGGCGCCAGGGTCACGGGCGTCATCGCTCCGTACGGGATTGTGGTCGAGGCGGATGCGGGGGCGGTCAGGCGAATTGCCGCCGACGATTCGTTTCTTGCGGTGGAGGGCCTGTCCCCGGAAGACAAGATTGAGATGCCGCTGAAGTCCGACTTGAAAGAAGCGGAAGCCGATATTCCCGTCACTGTCGTTCCGTTGCATAAGGATGACTCGCCGGTTGTCGAAGATTACCTCGCAAAGAAGGGGTGCGAGATGATCAGAACGGTCAAGTCGAGCAGGGGAAGCGTGCGGGCAAAGGTGTCCGTCGACATTGTTGAGGAGTTGTCCGAACGTGGAGATGTGCGGTGGATCGAGCGCTTTGCGCAGCCGAAACTTCTTACGGATGTAGCGGTTCTTCCTGGACTTCTAAATGTGACGCCGATCCGCGAGACATACGGGCTTGCAGGTGCGGGGCAGCGCATTACGATCTCAGATTCCGGTCTGGATACCGGAGATCCCGACTCCGTAATGGCCGACTTCAGCGGACGTGTTTGCATGATTGAGACGATGTCCGACTGTTTGGGCTATGACAAGTTCGGGCACGGCACGCATGTCGCGGGAATACTTGCCGGCAGTGGAGCAATGTCAGGAGGATGGTTCAAGGGCGTTGCCTACGAGTCGGAATTGAACGTGTTTCAATGCGCCGATTCTCTCGGAAACATATGGATTCCCGAACCGGATGATCTGTTGGACGTCAATTGGCGTTTCCCGTCATACATCCATTCAGGAAGCTGGGGAGGAGGGACGTTCTCCGGATATTCCTCATGGAGCGCTGAGTTCGACGGATGCCTTTGGGTCAATACGGACGTTCTCGCCGTTTTCGCCGTAGGCAACGACAGTTACGAAAACAAGATACGGGAACCGGCCGGCGCGAAAAATGTATTGGCCGTGGGGGCGACGGAAAACAACAGACCGTACGAGGACGCCACCGCCGCCAATCCGTCCAAGGTCGCTTCATTCTCGTCGAAGGGGCCCATGAAAGACGGGCGAATAAAGCCGGATGTGTGTGCGCCCGGATCATATGTCGTATCAGCACGGTCCACCAGGGCTTCCGGGACGGCAAAGGGCCTGTATCCTGGATTTGACCGTTACATGTATGACAGCGGCACGTCGATGGCCGCGCCGTTCGTGTCCGGCTGTGCGGCGTTGGTGCGGCAATGGCTTGTGGAGAGACGGTTGGGGCAGCGTCCTACCTCGGCTTTGGTCAAGGCGATTCTCACCGGCGGCGCATATGACATGAGCGGAGATTCCGGCGCAGCTTGCGGCGGCGCCGCCCCGAACAGTTGGCAGGGGTGGGGCCGCGTTGATCTTGGCCAGTCGCTCTATCCGACGAATGCGTCTGTGATGTTGGTGGACAGGATTGCGTTTTCGGACGGAAGTGCATATACGGTGAAAGTGACGATAACCAATTCCGCACCGTTGGCGGTACAGCTTGTATGGACCGATTATCCCGGAACGGAGGGTGCCGAGAGGTCCATCGTGAACGACCTTGACCTTGTGGTGTCCAACGGAACGACGGCTGCCGTATGGTATGGCAATGGTGTGGATGGCGGAGACCGCATCAACACTGTCGAGTCGGTGCGGATTCCGGCGCGCACGATGTCTCCAGGTGAGTATTTCGTGACGGTTAAAGGAACGAGTGTCATCTATGACAGCACGGAGGGCGGTGCGGCGGCGCTCTACGTGCGCGGCGCGTTTTCGGAGGAGGTCCATGATTCGTGGAAGGCCGATATGCGTACGGAGTTCAAGGTGAAGTCGTACATGCTGCTGTCCAGCAACAAGGGATATCGGTGGAAATATTCAGAGACCGTTGCTTCCAAGGGACAGACCCTTTATTTTTCCGTTCCGTCATCTGTCCCCGGCGGATCGGAGACGGTCGATGTGTCTTTCGCCGGAGATTGGTATTCGGATGAGAACGGAAGAACCAAGCAGATGAAGATCCAGCGGCTGGGACGAATCGAGGTCGCAGATTCCGGGGCTGAATCCGGTATGCCGGTCACGAACGCCGCCGGACACATGGCGACGGAGTTCTCCGTGACGGTTGATGGCGACAAGGATATTCTCTTCAGGTTTTATGATGAGGCGTCAACCAATGTGTCCACGGCACTGCCTGCGTGGTGGTACCGACGCTATGTCGAGGGCGATCCGCTGTCCGACATCGTGCGCTTCACGGCCGTGTCGCCTGCCGGCGTTGAGTTTACCGGCGGAGCCGGGCACAGCCGTGTTCTGGAACGGACGGAGTCGTTGGGCGCGGCGGCGGACTGGAGACCGGTGCATACGTTCCCGCCTGCTCCGGCGCTTACCAATTCATGGTCCATACCGGCTGAATTCTCCACCAACTCATTCTTCCGTATCCGCTGAAATATGGAAATGAAGGGTTAGAGCTTATTGATACAGTAAAATTGATACAGTAGCAGAGTTTTTGGTATAATGTCCACATGAACATCTGGGGTTGATCCTTGGAAATGTGTAATTTTTAGACGATTAGTTTGTCTTTTGTTGGTTATCTGCTAGAAATAAAATTTTGTGAAGATTCACTTGCATTATTCAGATGAAATAATTGGGGTGGGATCCTGA
>JAZOAC010000072.1:0-3177 GCA_045595285.1 Kiritimatiellia bacterium
CTTTTTAGGTCTTCGTCCATGCGGATGCTGAATGCAACTTGTGCCATTTTGATATCTCCTGTAGTTGAAAACGAATGCATTGCATCATATTCCGCCGCTAAAAGCAAGTGGGATCAATTTCACGAGGTCAGTTTAACCAAACACCGAAACCGACATGATTAAACATCTTCCCATAGCACCGTCAAATCGCTCGGCACTCGCTTGCGCTCGGCTTGGCTCGCTCGAATCGCGAGCCCCGCTTGCGCGGCGGTTATGCGCTACAGACCGCGTGGAAGGACTTTGCGCTTCTAATACCCCCCCCCTCCCGTGGCTTGACGGACGCAGCGTAGGCAATCTAACGCGGCATTTGCGCCGCGTTGGGCGGTTATCCCCAAAACAGTATCGTGATTTGACAGGGCGGCGTGTCTTCGCGTCGCCGAGCGGCGGCTTTTCGCTTTGTAGAAACCATGTAGAACAGGTAAAGCATGTAGAACTATCTGCATGTTCCTGCATGATCTGCATGGTTAATCAAGTTTGGAAAATCAGAAAGGTACAAGAACAATGAAGAAACTACTCATGCTGATTGGCGCGGCGGCGGTCGCCGTCGGCGCTGCGTTGCCGTCTTTTGCGGCGGCGAAGCATGTGACGCTGTCGTGCAGCGGGTACACCGGCACAACGACGCTAACGAACTTCCAGGCGCTCGTGAAGCTGACCGAGGGCGCGGGCGGATTCAGCTACTCCGACTGCGAGACGAACGGAACAGACCTCTGGTTCACCGACGCTTCCGGCACCACCGTGTATCCTCACGAGGTTGACACATGGAACACGTCGGGCGAATCGTTCGTGTGGGTGCGCCTCCCCGAAGTCCTTCCGACGAGCGGCGGATTGCGTACCACCTTCACGATGCACTGGGGCGATCTCTCGGCGAAGCAGACGACATCCGTGAACGTGTGGAAGAACTACAACGACGGCAAGGGCGGCTTCGCGGGCGTGTGGCACATGAACTCCGCCGGTGGCATGGCGACGGAAACGGACTCGACGGACAACGGGCTCACTGGTATGCCGCAGGGCGCGAATCCTGCGACTGCGATGACCAATGCCGTGGGCGTTGTCGGCGCAAGCCGAGCAAACAGGGCCATGGATTCAGCGTTGCTCATTCCCGCCTATTCAAGTGCGCTCACCTCCCAGGCGAGTTTCACGATAAGCGGATGGTGGAATTTGGTCGAGTGGAGCACTTACCCACGGTTCTTCGTGCAGGCCGATACCAAGTGGCAGGTAAGTCCTTGGGATTCATTTGGCGACACCTATATCCAAGGTGTCATCTCCGGTGGCATGGCGACATCATGGAACGCCAAGAATTCCGCGCCGCGTACTGCTAGTTTCGTGAACACCTGGATGTACTTGACGGTCGTGTTCAACGGCACAACGGTGGAAATCTACTCAAACGGCTCAAAGAGGTGGACCAAGACAGACGCAACTGCAAATGGAGCGTATGAAGGCGGGTTCCTAATCGGCAACAATTCAGCGCTGAACAGACCTTGGTACGGTTACTATGACGAGGTGAGAATGTACGATGGCGCACAGACTGCCGATCGGATCAAGGCGGACTACGATACGATGAACACCCCCGACACGTTTGTGACATACCCCATGATCGCGACTTGGACTGGCGCGGCGAACGACGGCAACGGAACCAACTCCTTGAACTGGGCATGTAGCAACAACGGCGTTGTCATCGCCGGGCAGATTCCGAACGCGACATACAGAATCCAGTCCTGCACGCTCTCTCGGGATTGCGACTGGAGCGGGCTCGGCACGGTTTATCTTGCGGATGATTCCGTCATTGAAATGAACGGCCATTCGCTGACGCTTCCGGCTGTTGCCGGGGAAGGCACGGTGCAGAACTCGGTAGCGGGCGATGCCAAGGAACTGACGCTTGCGCTTACGTCTGACTGTACGAACGGCGACACGGCCTTCGTCGGAAACTTGAAGCTCGTAAAGACTGGCGATGGCGTACTGACTTCGTCCATCGCGCAGTCATACTCCGGCGGCACGGAGGTGCGCAGAGGCACGATTCAGGCCTCGCAATCGACGGCGGCATACAATGCGTCGTTCACGCCGTTCGGCACGGGAACGATAACCGTGAACTCCAACGCAGTGTTCAACGCGCAGAGTACGGTTGCGTACACCAACAGCGTGATTCTAAGCGGCGGCACGATTCTGGGCGGCGCGGGATCGCGTCTCGTCAATGAACGTCCGATTGTGATGATAGAAAGGGTTACGGAGAATTCGTCGATCAATCAGGCCGTAGCTGCGATAGAGATTGGTGTTGCAGGAACTACGACCGACCTCAACGGGCATACGGTTTCCGTGGCGATTGCGTACGATACGTATTTCCGCTGGTACGGTTCGCTTGAAGGCGTGACAGGCAAGATCGTAGCGTCGGGATCAGGGTATTTCTCCGCGTTTCCCACGGAGGCACGTGGTATAGATCTTGACGTGACATCAAAGATTCATTTCTCAGATCCGACATATATTCATGACTTCAGGGCGGCGAACGGGAATGATACAGACGCTTCGGGCGCGGGACATGGAATCTACGTGTCGGGCACGTACACTCCGGTAGGTGACTACTATTACGGTTGCGTGCTTCAGGACGGCTCCACGCTCAACCTTTCCGGGCGCTCCGGTTGTTTCACTGCGGCATCCTCGCTTGGCGCGAAGAGTAGCGTGTCATCTATTGCACAGCCTCGCAAGACAGTCCGGTTCCCCGACAACGGAACTGTTACGGTGAATCTCGCGGGGCGAGCCGATCTGGAGACCATCGCGGGGAGCGAGAGCAACTACATCGTGAAGTGGAGTACACACTACGGGCAGCCGACGACCACCACGTTCCGTCTCGACGCCGAGACGGCGCAGAAGTTCTCGCTGAGGTCCGATGCGACAGGTTTGCGGCTCAACAAGAAGAAGGGCTTCATGATCATCTTCCAGTAGGCCGCCCGTGGTGCGCCGCGATTGCAGCCATCTGCGTAAATGAAACAAGGGAGCAAGACAATGAAAGCAACAGTATTCGCCGCGCTTGCGGCAGTCGCCGTGCAATCCGCCATGGCGGCGGCGAAGCCGGTGCCGATCTTCGCGAAATACCGTTTCGACGCGAAGTCGAACCTCTACCCCGCAGGCGGCACGGCTAAAGTGGAG
>JAZOAC010000073.1:0-4387 GCA_045595285.1 Kiritimatiellia bacterium
GTCCGAATGCAATTCTCAATATTATGATTATCCGGGTTTGTTCGAGAATTATTCCGAACCGAATTCTCAATGTGGTAATTACTCATCATTACGCGAGAATTGATCCGATGTGTATTCTCATTTTCGTGGTTTGGAAGACTGAGGATTGAAGGAAGGAGCCGTTTTATGGTATCATATCCGGAAAAGTTGAGGAAAGAAAGGAGACTGTCCCGATTAGGGGATGGAAATTGAAATGAAGATGAAAATGAGTCTGAAAATAGTTCTTGCGTCGTTGATGTTTGCTGTCGGTTGCGCGACTGCTCCGCGTGACGTGATCAAGGTTGCGTCGTACAACATCCGGCTTTCAGGAGAGAACGGGCGGGCAGATCGCGGCACGCCCAACGCCTGGAAGGAACGCAAGGAAGATCTGCTCGCGCTCGTGCAAAAGCTTGATCTGGACGTGTTCGGTCTCCAGGAGGTGTGTCCGGATCAGGCGCAGTTCCTCAGGGAGAATCTTGGTGGCTATGAGTTTGTGGGAGAACACCGCAATGCCGACCGCACAAGCGGCGAGGCCTCGCCGGTGTGCTACCGCAAGAGCCGTTTCGAGGCGCTTGATAAAGGGACATTCTGGCTTTCAGAGACCCCGGACACCCCTGGTCTGAAAGGTTGGGGTGCCGCCTGTCCGCGTGTCTGTTCGTATCTCATCCTGCGCGACCGTTCCACCGGAAGGAAGTTCTGCTTCGCCAATACCCACACCGATCACGTCAGTGCGTTGGCGCGCAAGAATGGAATGCTGCTTGTAATAGAGCGGATGAAGAAGTTCGGCGCAGGGGTGCCGATAGTTTTCACCGGCGACCACAACTGCCGTGAGACGGAGGAACCTGCGATGGCGGTCAAGGAGCGTTTAAAGGACGCGCTTTATGTTTCGGAGAGCCCGCAGAAAGGGTCATGGCGGACGTTTTCGGGTTGGAAGTGGTTGGATAAAGAAGTGTCCATTGTAGAGGCGCTTCAGGTTCCGTCTGAACTGCGCAACGCAAAGAAGGGTTCGCCCGATGCCATGAAGGATGCCCAGGGTCTTCATCCTTATGAGAAATACGGCGCGCGCATCGATTACATCTACGTTTCCGATGGCATCCGCGTTATCGATTACAGAACGGTCAACGATTTCCGTCCGGGAAAGAAGCTTTATCCTTCCGACCATTTCCCCGTCGTGGCGACGATCGAACTGTAAAAAGAAAGAGAGATGAAAATGAAGGTAAGGAACATATTCGCTGCAGTTGCACTAGGCCTTGCCGCGACGGCGGTCTCGGCTGAGACGGCTAAAATGAATGCGATCCAAACGGTCCCGCATGAATTCGATATGCTGCTTAAGTCCGGTCACATCCAGGGTCTTGCCTGTTCAGAGAAGGGTATCTATCTGTCCCATCAGGGAGGACTTGCAAAGATCGGCTGGGATGGAAAGATGATCAAGCATGTTGAAACACCCCGTCACCTTGGCGGAATCGCATGTGCGGACGGCAGGATCTACGGCGCATTCATCATCCGTGATCAGAAGGATATGAAGGAAGGCAAGCCCGGCCTTATCCGCGTATGGGATGAGGATCTCAATCAGGTTGCCGAAAAGACGTTTCAGGAGACGGCCGGTTGCGTCGGCGTGTTGGGAGACACTGTCTATTACGCGATCGGCTACGGCAAGAAGCCGCACCGTGAGTGCAGCATCAAGCGTCTGGGGCTGGATCTCAGCGACCGCGGCAACCAGAAGTTCGATTTCGGCTATGCGATCAAGTACGGAATACAGGCTCTCGCAACGGACGGAAAGTCGCTCATATGCGCGAACTACGGCGGCGTTTCGCTCGCCGATCCGGAGTTCACGACCTTCAGGAAACTGAAAAGCCCGTCCTTTGCGGAGGGTTTTGCGCTCGTTCCGAAGTCCATATCGAAACGCGAGAAGCCGGTGTTCATGGCGGTTCGTGCGCTTGGCGGCAACATGAAGGGCTGGCGCAAGGACCCCAAGAACAATCCGCCGCGTCTGCGCATAGAGTTCTATGAATTCGATGGCGAGACCTTTACCGACATAACGGGAAAAGAGGTGCAGGAGGATGAAGATGGCGCCGTCGTGACAGCCACTAAAAAGCCCGGAGAGTACAAAGGAAGGAAACTTGATTTTTCCGGAAGTCTGCCTGACAGCATCAAGACCATCGCTCTTGTGATGCCTGCAAGCATTCAGAGCAAGGCAAATTTTGATAGTGGCAAAGCCGCGCTTGAGGCGGCGGGCTACAAGGTAAAGGTGATGCCGTGTCTCAATTTCGATACAGTTGCGCCTGTTGAAGACCGTGTGGCGGACTTCGAGCAGGCATGGATGGATCCGGAGGTGGATCTGGTGCTCTGCGCCCGCGGCGGACGCGACTCGGAGTCGCTGCTCGGCAAGCTCAACTGGGAGAAGCTGCGTACGCGCAAGCAGCGTGTTCTCGGTTTCAGCAACATAACGATGATTCTCAACGCCATGCTCAAGGAGAATGCCGGACATCCTTTCTCAGGTCCTACGCTCAGCCAGTTCCTTTACGCTCAGCCCTCGACCTTCAAATGGCTTTCGAAGGCCATTGCCAACGATGGGCCGATGCCGGATGTGAAGCTTCGCGCATTGCGTCCCGGCGCTTGCTCTGGGCTTGCCTGCGGCGGACATATCACGCTCGTTCTCAAAGGCGTTGAGATGGGGTGGGCTGCGGATGCGAAAGGGCGCATAGTGTTTCTTGAAACAAGCGTCAGGGAACCGGCCGTCACGCGCTCTGAGATGGATAAACTTATGGATAGCGGCTACTTCAAGGATTGCGCCGGTGTGGTGTTTGGGGATATGGCGGCTGGAGGTCCAAACAGGAAAAGGCTTTCCGGAAAGGCTCTTAAGGCCGCCAGAGCGGAAATGGCAAAGATACGGAAGGATTTCGCGGCAAAGGTTACATGCCCCGTCTATGAAGGTTATCCTTACGGGCATGTGTCAACCAGCTATACGATCGATTTTCTCCGCAAGAAGACAATCACTGCCGACGGCATCCTGAAGCAGTGACCAAAACAACGTTACGGCTTTAGCAAATGCTTGCGGTGGGCGACATCAACCGCTTCAGCGCGGATAGGGACGCCTAGCTTTGTGTATGGCGTATTGGCGATATCTTCCACGCTGTCGGCGCGGATGCCAATCTGCGCGGCGATTTCCTTGTTTGATTTCCCTGGCGACGGCGGAAAGAACCTTGGTTTGCCGTCGGGATATCTTCGGCACGGATGGAGCCTCCTCAAGTTGGCGGCGGATGTCCGGTGAAATGTATGTCTCTCCTATGACAGCGCGGCGGCATTTGGTCGCATCATCCACTCCACCCAGAGTCTCGAATCCGCCCAGCGCAGGAAGCATCTTGATGAACAACGCGACGGAAGATGTGTTTTGGTATAATTTCCGTCATGAAAATCATTGTGCCACTTTGTGTATTGGCGTTCCTTCCGGCGATGGCGGTTTCAGTATCGGCATTGCCGGAAAGTGAATTTGCTGATACCGAGGTTTCCACGAATGTCGCTTTCAATGCGGTCAGGAATGATGCTCGGCATTTTGGCGTGTCTATGGCGTTCATGGGGACGGAGTCGAACTGCGTTCAGGTTGCGTTCGGACACGATGCGGATGGTGATGGAAATCTAGAGGCGGTGGAGACGGGTTTTGTCCTTGGCTGGCGAGGAGGAACTTATTTCATCGAGGATGCTGCCGGGCAAAACCGACTCGTTGAACCGACGGTAGGCGGAGCTCATGCAGATCGGCGGTTTGTGCTGAGCGCGAAACTCAATGCGCACTCCGTTCCTGTTCAGGTGTCGGTATCGAATGAATGCGGAGCTTGCTTTGCCGTATTGTCTGAAAATGTTCCTTCTTGGATTTTCAATAGAAACTGGAATCTGATGAAAGTGACACGACGCGGAGTTGATGCTGCATCGGAAAGCGTAGATGTCGAGTGTAAATACAAATTCTTTAGGATACTCATCAGATAGTCGCTAGTTATGATGAAGGTGTGGACAGCGTTATTGGTTTGCGGTGCGGCGGTTTCTGTCGTGGTGTGGGCGGTGGCGCTGTTGCGGGAAAATGGGGTCTGTCCCTTTGCCGCAGTAACGAGGTTTGTGCGGGGTTTGCCTTTGGGCGGCAGATTGGCGGTGCTACCGCTCTTTGCCGCGCTGGTTGTTTATGGCAGTGTGAAGAATCATAGTAAGTCGGATCGTAGCCATGTCGTTCTGTGAGCCAAGGAGTTGTGGGCTTGGATTGTCTTCCTAAGACCGCTTGGCCTCCGACTTGTTTGTGCGGGGTTTGCCTTTGGGCGGCAGATTGGCGGTGCTACCGCTCTTTGCCGCGCTGGTTGTTTATGGCAGTGTGAAGAATCATAGT
>JAZOAC010000074.1:0-2577 GCA_045595285.1 Kiritimatiellia bacterium
CCGCCTGCGCGATATAACCCTGCACTTTTGCGCGGTTGGTGCATCTGCAGCGAGGCGGTGGAGCGAATGTCCGAGCGAGCGGATACGGCGTATTCGCCGAGGGTCCGCGAGGAGGAGCATTCGGCCACCGCCTCGCGAACTCCGGCCCTTGTCCTGGAGTTTACCCATTTTTTGACAGTCAAAGTGCATCTCACCCCTGTGAATAAAGTGTGAGACGCATTTTCGTAAGTGAAATGGACGTTTTTCTCCTGGAAAGAGGAAACTCCGAGCGTTAGGGCTCCCGCTACCGCTCCGCAGCTTCGCGATTTCTCAACGGCGATTCCGTGCGTTGAATCGTCTTTTTGAGCTGCCTTCGGCAGGATTAGACGACATGACAGCCGATCCCTGCACGCCAGAGGAGGTCTGGAGGAGACCTCCTCCAGCTCAAAGATGGAACGGATCGTTCAGCGAAACGCGAATGGTTGGCGCGAAGCAAATGCGATTCTGCGGAGCGGTAGCGAGGTATAATGTAGAACGAACGCTTTTTCAGACTGGGGAAAGGCTTCGTTCTTTGACAACTGGCTACTGACGGGGACGACTTGCAAACATGCCAACAAGCGCGCTTGCGTCGTGAAGCGCCGCGCGCTTGATTGACATGTTCACAAGTCTCTACGCGACAACCAGACAGGGCGATTGAAAAAGAATCCCCCTGTTTGCTACAATGTGATTTGGAACGCACTGGCCAGTGTGGCCGTGCAAAAACACCGACAAACAGGAGGATTCAAATGAACACCGTATATTGTACCACAATTGGCGCCGACGTGAGCGACAGGACGACGAAAATCTGCGTCATGTCGAAGGAGTCCGGGAAGCCCAAGATCGTACGCGAGACGACCATCCCCACCACGCCGGATGGCTTTAGGGCGTTCCTGGAAGGACAGGGCAAGTCCGCTCCGCTGGTCTTTGAAACAGGCACGCACAGCCGATGGATCGACAAGGTCGGCACGGGCATGGGGTTCAAGACCATCGTCGCGAATCCGGCCAGGCTTCGCATGATCACGGAGTCGAACACCAAGAACGACAAAAACGACGCGAGGACGCTTGCCCGCATGGCGTTGGCCGACGTCGAACTGCTTCATCCTGTCAGGCTGCGCGACGACGAGCACCAGAAGATGGTCAACCTCCACGAAATCCGCGACCAGCTCGTAAAGGAGCGCACCGCCGAGGTTCTGCAGATACGCGCGATTGCAAAGTCGATGGGCTTCAGGATACCGGACTGTTCTGCGGAATGCTTCCACAACATCGCCAAAAACAGCATTCCGAAGGAACTTGGCGACATCGTGTGGCCCTTGATGAAGGAGCTGAAGAGCAAGGCCGTGACGATAAAGACCGTAGAGAAGCAGATGCGCAAGCTCGCGAAGTCCGACGTGTTCAAGGCGCAGGTCGAACGGCTCATGGAGATACCGAACGTCGGGTTCATAACGGCGACGTGCTTCGTCGCCGTTACCGGCGGGGACATGGACAAGTTCGACAGGCCGCGCGACATCGGCCCGTGGCTCGGCGTCACGCCTAAGCAGGACCAGTCCGGGGACATCGACCGGCAGTGCCACATAACCAAGGCCGGGTCGAAGATGCTGCGGTGGAAGCTCACCGAATGCGCCCAGCGGGTGCTGCAAAAGAACTCGGCGGACATGGACCTCAAGGTGAAGGGGCTGCGCATCCGCGCAAGAGGGGGGAAGATCGCCAAGGGGAAGTCAATAACGGCAGTCGCCAGAGGTCTGGCCGTGCTGATGGTCGCCATGCTCAAGAAGCCGGACGTGCCATATGTGCCGCTCTCGAAGGACAAGGCGAAGGAACTTGCGCAGATCAGGGCGGCAATGGCTGCCGCATGACGCCGAGGGAATCGGCACGCATGTGACCGGGCAAGGTCTAATGCCAAGGTGATGACCTCAATCCAATCCAATTTAGCTTGAATGTCCCGTCCGCGGGTGAGTGCGAGCGGGCTCTAGTGCATCAACGCACGTTAGCGAGGTGGCACCCCCGCAAGACGGATTATAGAATGCAGGCTGGCTTGGCGGCCTTCACTGCGAATAGGAGAGCGACATAAATCAGGCACTTCGGTACGGAATGCGGAAATCGCCAAAGCGATTTTACCCACTTGACTTTTGTTCTCATAGGAGAGCCCTGCTGATCGGAGTTAAATTCGGCGGCTTTGGCGAGGGGCGGACCGGCAGAAGCTAAAAAATGGGTAAACTCCAGCATTTGGGTGATTGACAGCCAAAACAGGAATTTAGTAAAATACCCGCAGTTCAGAAATGGACATTTCCGAAATGTGCGTTTCTTTAAATGCTGGCAGAAGGGAAGCTCGATGAAATTCTTTGACCGGGAGCATGAAATAGCCGAGTTGCGGCGCATTCGAGATATGGCGGTCGAGAGCTTGAGGGCTATTTCAGGCGCAAGTTCGTAGGGGAGGGCAGGTATTCGCGCATAGGTGGCTGGTGGGACAGGAAAGGGGAGAACGAAATCGACCTGGTGTGCGAAAACGAATTCAAGCAGACGCTTGATTTCTATGAAGTCAAGCGTGACAGAGCACGAATC
>JAZOAC010000075.1:0-41249 GCA_045595285.1 Kiritimatiellia bacterium
TATGTCTTCCCAACCCCAAACAGAGGCTTTCGAACAATGACGGGCGAACCATGGTAGAGTTTAATTTTCATGCCGCATATTATACTCCCATAGGAGTATAATATCAAGTAAGGGAACATGAATTTCTATTTACTTATTTCCACGCCCCCATTTGCCACCGTCTTTAATAAGGCAAGCAAATGCCAGACCGGAAAAGAAAAGCGCAGATGTTCCAAATACTATCGAAAGATTCGCATGAAACGACGATTGGAAGAACACCACCCATGCCACAACCGCTATTCAAGCAACAGTCGCAACCGCCGCCTGAGCAGAAGTGACACGTTTCGACACGCATCCAAGCAGGAACAGACCCAACATGCCGCCTGAAAGCACACCCTGAAGCATCCACCAGGTCGACAAGGCCGACTCAACTCCAATCACGAGATTTAAACCATCAACTCTTCATTACAGGATATTACATTCCAAAAAAGGAAGTCTCCTGTTGTTTGCGGATTTCCTGCTCATCACTCCACACTATTTCGCCGGAACCGATATCCTTGAGATTGAGCGTAAACTTATAATAGCGGTCCGTCACCCCGTCAACATGCTGGCGCATCTCGGAGAGCTCTCCGTAAAGATACATCTGCGCAGCTGACTGACGCCCCATTTTGACGGCCTTTGATTGGTCGGTCATTCCGTTCAGAGCCTGATCGTTCATGATCTGCAGATCATCAGCCGCCGTAGAGCGGTCCATAAATCTGAAGCGGCGCGAACGCAGAAGTTTCGTACGGATCGACGAAGTTATCGAACGCATATCCAAATGCATGGATGAACGGTTCTTGATCCCTGTGATGTCCAGCACGGGACGCTTCCCTCCGATCTCAGCTATGAATTCCTGGTCCGCCAGCATGGAATCAACCATTTTCTCAACTGTCCTGCGCACATCCTGCGGCTCTAGCGCGGCAGTCATAGCCTTGCGATCCAGTTGGGTTTCGGTGGCAACCATCGATGTGCTGCATCCGCTCGAAAACGCCGCCGCAATCGCAGCGATCACAACAACCTTCATAATATTAACCATTTGTTCGGTTCCTTTCTGCTTTCAACTCTTTTATTGGATTCACTCGGCCGTATCCGTTTCGCGGATGACCATCTTGGCCGTAACAGCCTTCGCATTAGGCGCAACGCCGGTGAACACGAAGGAATCCTTGCCGTCAAGAACGATCGCTCTGAACGGCTTGCCGTCGGGATCTATCTCCGTTCCTTCGGCGTCCAACCAGATCATGCGTACCTGAAGACGCTGACGGCGATGCGTGAGAGACTCGATCGTCACCGACGCTTTCTTGATGCCGTCATATTGGTCGTAGGTCGTACGCACAACCTTCACGCGATTGGAGAGCCTCGTCGAGCCCTCATAGACGCTTGCCTCACCGGCGAGAGTGTCTACCTTCACTCGCGTACCGGCCGTTTCGACACACCCTGCCGCTACGGCGGCAGCTGCGGCCAAAAGAACATTTCTGAACATCATTTTTTAATCTCCTTTCCACTTAAATCAAGCAACGGAGCACCGGCTCCGCCGATGCATGCGGACACGCCATGCCACACGGTGCCGGTCTTGGCGATCCATACTATACGTGTTTCGCCGGGCGATAGCGAAACTTTAACCGGAATCGAACTTCCATCCGCTCCGACGCAAAGGCTGTACTCTCCGGGCGGCATGTCGCTGTCGCACCAAATGTGCTGCATAGCAGGCAGTGTGACCCAACTTCTCGTATCGGCGCGGCGGATGGCAGAGACCACCATATTTCCGGCGAAGACCGCCAGCTTCACATAATTGTTGCCGGCGGCGTTTGCGCTCGCCTGCGCCCCCGCCTGAACCGCGGCACGGGTGAGATTGCGCACGATGACGCCGGGCAGTTTTTCTTTCAGATCGCGAGCCGCAAGCGAACACACATCCACGGCGACACCAGCCTCGCAGCCATGTTCACAGCCGGAAACTGAAACGCGCTCGGCAAGGGTGGTCGTAGAATATTTCGGAATGTCAATGGAAAAACCGGTATAGACGGGAACAGGAATTTTCAGCGATTCTCTGACGGGAACAAAATCCTGCTCGTACATGACTATCAGTTTGGACCGGCCGCTGCGGGGCGTGGCGGAGCCTTCGGCGCGCGCCGCATCCTTGGCGAAAACTGCGCACTCCGGCTTGACGGCCGATGCTTTGCGATAACTCTGCCACGCCGCTTCAAGATCGCCGTCCGCTTCGAAAAGAACGCCCGTAAGCCACCAGAGAAGAGGATTCTCCCATGAATTCCGGCTCGCCGCGATCATGGACTCCAGCGCGGCATTCTGCTCTTCGATCAACCCGCGGGCCTGTTCGGTCATCCCTTCCGGCTCGGACGTCGCATCCGCGCCGTAGAGGCCGGCAAACGAGTCCTGCACATACACCGCAAAACGCGCATCGACCAGCGCATCCTCGCGCTTCCCCGTGAAAATCTGAGAGAGAATACCGTACTTGATGGCCATGTTCAGTTCATAGGGCGGGAGGTAATATTCACGGGTCCGGTCGTCGGTTATCGTGGATGACATTGCCGTATTGGCCAGGTCTCCCGCCTTTAACTTAGGTTCGGATTCCGTCCTGTCGACGGCTGAATCCATCGCCGAGCGGAAGCGCCGAACAGCGTCGGCGAACCTACCGGAAAGCATAGCCACGCGCCCAGCCTCGACGACACCGAGATTTTTCGAATAATAACTGTCTTCCGCAAGATCAGTGCTCCATGCCTCTGCCTGCGCGTTATTGCCCGATCGCAGCGCATCGACAGCCCGCTGTGCATCTCTATCGACAGAAACGCACCCGCAGACTATCATCCACAACGCTGCTGAGCAAAACACGCAGAAACGCATAATCAATTATCCTTCAACACTCGAACGCCTGAATTCCCGACATCGCGCCATTTCGAGGTATCGAGATTAATGCGCACACCACGCTCACGTGCGGCATCAGCATAGCGTTTCGCAAGATCGGCTCGCATCGCCTCGATCGAACCCCATTTCCGAACACCTTCGTCGCTCAACTCCAGGGCCACCTCCAACGTCATCCCTTCCGAAATTGAAACCGTCGCCACATATGGCTTCATCCATGCTCGAGTAACCCGTAACTGATGGAGTCCCGATGCGGCGCGGAACGAGCCGGGCGTAGAACCAATTACAGCTCCATCAAGTTCGACGGTCACGCCGCCAACCACGCGACGCAGTTCCTGCAGCTGCTCGCCTTTCGCACCTCTTGTCTGACTCTCAAGCTCGGCAACAGTCTTGTCAATCGTGGTTGAGACATGAAACTCGACCATTGTGTCCGCCGCGGCTGCAGGGGCGCGCCAGCGCGAAGCCTTTTGCGCAACAGCCGTGGTAATGTCGCTCGCCCACTGGTCAAAAAGCATCTGGTAGTAGTTCATTGGATCGTCAGCGGCATCAAGTATGGGCAACTGACGCACCCATGTCGGCATTCCATCCACGCTAGCGCCGGTCGAATCCATAACCTTAAGCGTCATGCGCAGGGTGAAGATAGTGTTCAGCCGCCCGCCCAGATTGCGCTTCATCGAACTTGCATTGACAATCGTAGCCGCTGCTATGTAGTCGCATCCCAGCATCTTCGCGATGCGGGACACTGAACCTCCGGAGAAAACCCCGGCGATAAGCTCGGCTTTTTCTTCGGCGGCAGTCACCTTATACCGGCGGAACGTGTCCGCGACCTGCGCCGAATCGACGATCGCAAGCCCGTCCACTTCGGCCAAGGCCGCAGTCAAGCGATCGCGCACGCCGTCAACCTCATCATCCATTCCAACAACGCGCGTACGGTTTTGTACGAACACCGCGATCTTGCGCTGAACGGAGGTCTGCTGCGCTACGGACACCGATTCAACAACAGTCGTCGTCACATTTTTGACAATCGTAGTGGTTGTTGTCTGCTGGGCAAAACCAATCACCGCGCTCGCCATTGCAAGCATTAATGTCAACCGTTTCATCTGATTTTCCTCCTTTTATTCCGTTTCAAATTCGATTTCGAGAATGTTCCCCGGCTTAATCCGTTCTGCACCAAGATAGAATCTTGCGGCAGACGGTATCTTTCCGGTCGTCAACGCCACATTCTTGTCACGCGCCAGAGTCTCGATATTCTTGCGCACCCACTGACGGGCATCCTCGAAACGGCTTGATCCGATCTTGACGGCAATCACACCCTTCTGCGTCTGAGAATCATAATGCAAAGACTCTACAGTGATCCGCATGACTGCAGCGCGTCCTTCGATAACAGAATCCTTCAATGCAAATACCGGCAGATCCACATGCACCTCCGACACCTTGCCGCCATGCGCACCCACATAATCAGACGCAATCGTTGCGCGAAGCTCCTTCTTGACATGGTCCATCGCCGATAGTCCCGCATCGGCTCCATTCTTGAGCTTAAGCTTGAACACATAGGCAAACTCATCATCCGCCATTCTTTCAAATCTCTCTACGGAATAGTTCTGGCTAGATTCGACAGGTTTCATCACCATCGAATCAAGCTGTCGCGGTTGAATCGATGACGCATTTATCTCCTGAACCAATCTCTGGGCAACACATCCCGCAAGTGTCGGATATGCCGCCGAATAGAGCTGAGGAGTAATGTCAGAATCATAGCTCGTGACGTAAAATCCATTCACAAATGCAGTGGCTGTGTAGAGGAAAAGCCATCCACAGCCAGCCGCCCATGTCCGATCGAATTCGGCATGCCGAATATCGAGATGCAACGGTTCGGTAAACTCAGCGATCTTCTCGCTGTTTTCAGAGTTGGTCACGACACAGCGGACTTTATATCGGACATCATAACCATATCCGAGCCATGCATGAGCAAACACCACAAAACCTGGCCAAGAGACCAGAAAGTTAGATCCGCGACCAGTAGCTTCAGTCGTAATGGACACACGCACATCCACATCCGCCTTACTGCCGCCATGATCCGCAGTTGATGTAACAGCATAACCTCCAAGGTGAGCGAGTTGCGTTCCGATGTTACGACAGAATGTCTGAGAAGAAACATCGTAGTCCTCGCTGACGACAAAAGCCCGAAGCCCTCTCTTCGAAAAATCTGAAGTGATTCCGGATGAATATTGATTAATGTTCCGCAACTCCAGATTATGGGCACACCCCGCAGACAATGTCAGCAAACCCGTTAACAGAACCCTACAGAATCTTTCTCTGTTCATACCTTTCACCATCTCAATTTTTCTTTTCTAACTACGCCTTTGATCATTCCCAACAGCGCGAATTCTACATCTGGCCGATCATAAAACCTTACAGATGACTCCCGGTCAGAAATACCAGTTAATGACAGGGAAAAACGGTACATCGTTATCCTCAATCACGTTAAGGAATCCAATCTGCACGCCATACATCTTGCGCGTCACATTTATGCCGCCGATCTGAAGACCACGAAAGCAGTCGGTGGTGTTTACAACGCCGATTTGAACGCCGTCAAAATCCTCAATCCAATTCCATACGCCGACCTGAAGTCCTTTCACATCCCAATCAAATCCCCACGGCAGCCCCACGGGGGTGATGACGTTAATGGACAGTGGAGTATATGTCTTCAAGCATTGAGAGGGAGGATTCTTACCTTCCGCTTTCAAAACGGCTTCTGCGCCATGCGTGAGGCATGCACAAAGAATCGAAACAGATAGAAACAGTTTTTTCATTTCATTCTCCCAGTTTCTTTATATCGATTTTCATTTTCATTGCTATCCCATAATCCCATAGGCGGGATAGAATCCTTTCTTTGATTGGCACTCATGGTATCATAACAGCAGCGTCGCCGTCAATGGGGAACATGGCGTTATTTGCATACCGCAGTTCGTTATAATAGTGGACACTCTTTTGAAATCAGAACCAGATTTCCGACGAGCCCGTTCGTCAAATACTGGACACTCTTGGTATCATAGGAGTATGAACATGTCTCGAATAGCCACAAACGAATACATAGGAGCAAAACGACGTGCATATGAAGCGTCAAAACCTGACAAGCACAGAAATGACACAGAAATACTCCTTCTCGCTTCCGGATAATCTGACGCAAACGATTTGAGTCCCGAAAAATCCTTGGAATCAAGTTTTGCGACATTCTTGACTTCTATCGCAAGAAAATCCCTGTCGTCATAAACTACAAAATCTGCTGTATATGCACGGCCGTGATTGCAGTAATCCAGTTCCAATTTCCGGGCATTTGCGACAACTTGTTCCAAACATGGTATAATATGCCCGTGAAAACAAAAGTAAGGTGGATATCCACCTAAGAATTGGAGGACGAATGATTGTCAAGAGGGATGAATACGTTAATCGTCTTGTTCGCCTGATGGGCAACGGGAATATAAAGGTCATCACCGGCATACGCCGGTGCGGCAAAAGTTTTCTTCTGAACAAACTGCTGAAGCGCCGTATTGCAAAGGATGGTCTTGACCCGAATCGAATCGTGTCAATTTCTCTTGAGTTGAAGAAAAACGAGCATCTTCGCTGCCCGACCGCTCTGCATGAATATCTTTCCCGCTCGTTGTCTCATATCCGAGGTCGTGCTCTTGTGTTCATAGATGAATTACAGATGGCATTACCGGAACGGATGAACGAGAATGAACGCAAGCGCGCAGAGACAGCAATCTACGGTTCGCTCAATGAACTGAAGGCAAGGGCGCATACCGACATATTTGTCACCGGCTCAAATTCTTCTTTTCTATCCGAGGATGTGGCAACAATGTTCCGCGGACGTGCGGATTCCGTTCGGGTCAATCCTTTTACTTTCGCGGAATACTTCTCCGCGATGCGGAAAAATGAATTTGCAGCATGGAAGGACTACATGATTTACGGCGGCATGCCGGGCGCACTTGCCTATGCGGAAGGAAACGACCGAAAGTCATATCTGCAGGAGTTGTTCAAAACTGTTTACTTCAAAGACATCCTTGAACGGAATGCCTCGCTCGCTGATGCCGTTATTCTCGATCATGTAAGTGAGTTTGTTATGAGTGCGGTAGGCAGTTTGACAAATCCGTCTAAATTGACGAACTCCATGAAAACTGTTCTCGGACTGAAAACCGACTATCAAGTCGTGCGTCGCCATTTAGGATATCTCAAATCCGCCTATTTGATAGAAGAGGCTAAACGATGGGATGTAAAAGGTCGCCATTACATGGATTATCCTTGCAAATACTATTCTGTTGACGTCGGATTACGCAATGCACGGCTTGATTATCGGCAACAGGAACCAACACATATCATGGAAAATATCGTTTTCAATGAATTACGTTCAAGAGGCTATTCCGTTGATGTTGGAACCGTAGAAATCGAAACCCGAAAAGAAGGAAAACGGGAGAAGAGGAATCATGAGGTTGATTTCGTAGTGAATTTTCCCGGAGAGAGAGTTTATATCCAGTCTGCCTATGCAATGGAAACAGAAGAAAAGCGCAATCAGGAGATTTTACCGCTTAAAAAAACAGGTGATTCATTTAAGAAAATTATCATCACCGGAGATTATCAGGATCCATGGAAGGATGAAAGCGGCGTGATTCATGTAGGTGTTATCCCCTTCTTGCTCAACAAAGAAATCGTCGAGAGATAAATCCAAAGGTTTTCAAGGTTTGCCCTACGGAATTCGCCGTGTTTTGCAAGTGCCTCGATAAGGCGCTTTGCGCATTGCCGATTCCTGAAAGGTCACACGCGTCACACTTGTCTTACACGTCCTACTTCAAGTCCCCGCTTAAAGTTGACACTTTGTTTTGTGTTGTGTTGCCTGATAATGGGACGATGTTCTCGTCCCTATGCTGTGCCCCACGGGGCGATGGGCGTCCCCGAAGGGGCGCCGCGTAGCGGCGAGCCTACGCCCCGTGGGGCACAGCATGAAATCCTTTCTGACGGTCATCAGGCAGTCTCCTTGAACCACTCGGCACGGAATTCAACCGGAGTCTTGTAGTTCAACTTTTCATGCAGACGACGATGGTTGTAAATCCAGATAGCCTCCTTAACCGCTTTACGCGCCTCGCCCTTCGTCTTGAAGTGCCGATCAAGGAAGTACTCGCCTTTAAGGATGCCGTTGAGCCGCTCTGCCATGCCATTTTCGTAGCAGTGCAGTTCCTCTGTCATACTCGATTTCCATCCAAGATCGTCCAGTAACGCACGATATACGTGTGAGCCGTACTGACATCCTCTGTCGGAATGCGCCACGACCTCTTTGCCTGCGCCGACTGCCTTCGCTGCCATCTTCAGTGCTGCAAGCGGTCCCGACTCGGTCTCTAACGTGTCGCTCATCGCCCAGCCGACGATGTCCTTTGCGAACATATCCATCACCAGCGACAGATAGACGAAACCATCCTCGGTATAGATGTATGTGATATCCGAGCAAAGTGCTTGGTCTGGCGCCGTGATTTCTTTGTCCTTGACGAGGTTTGATGATGGTATGAGAGACGGATCTTGCTTGGACGCACAAGGGCGAGAATCAACTCTTCGTTGATTTCCTTGCGGGAACGAGCTTTGGTAGCCTTGTAGAACGCGGCCCTACTAATCCCGAATCGGCGGCAGATAGCGCACACGGAACGCTTCATTTCAGACGCAGACACATGCATTAACTCACGCCGTTCTTTTTTTCGACTTGCAGTAACTTTCAGAACTTGCGTTTACTTCTGGACACGACGGGGGAAAATCCTCTGGTGAAGCACGCTTTGCGAAGGCAAGCAAATGCCAGACCGGAAAAGAAAAGCGCCGATGTTCCAAATACTATCGAAAGATTCGCATGGAACGACGATTGGAAGAACACCACCCATGCCACAACCGCTATTCCAGCAACAGTCGCAACCGCCGCCTGAGCAGAAGTGACACGTTTCGACACGCATCCAAGCAGGAACAGACCCAACATGCCGCCAGAAAGCACACCCTGAAGCATCCACCAGGTCGACAAGGCCGACTCAACTCCAATCACGAGGAATGCAATCCCCACAGAAGCCAATCCAAGGAATAGCGTCGCGCCGCGAAGAACTTGCACGCAAGCCGTGTCTGAGGCATCTTTACACATGTATCGACGAAACCAGTCCTCCATGATCACAGTAGCGCCGGAATTCAAGGTTGAGGAGACCGTGCTCATCGCCGCCGCTATGATCGCCGCGACAAGAACTCCCGTCACGCCAACCGGAAGCGAGTGCATAATGAAATAGGGGAACACGGAATCCTTTACAGCCATGACTTCGGCCGGAAGCATGCCGGGACGAGCCGTGTAATATGCCCACAGAAGCGTGCCGATGGCCACGAAGCAAACCGTAACGGGAAGGTAGAGAAAGCTGCCGAGACAGACGGACTTCACCGCACCGCGCATATCTCTGGCCGATATGTACCGCTGCGTATAGCTTTGGTCTATGCCAAGGTTCTGCAGATTGATGAACACCGCATATATGAAAGTAACCCAAAATGTCTCCGAAGCCCAGTCCGTAAACGAGAAGGAACCCAAAGACAGTTTCCCCTCAGACCAGATGCGCTCTGCCGCCGAAGCGATCCCGTCCGGCATGGAGAACACAAGAACGCCAATGCACAGAAGCGTTCCCGCCATCAGCACAACGGACTGCACCGCATCGGTCCATATGACAGCAAGCACCCCTCCCAACATCGAATATACGCACGTAGCGAGCCCCACAATCAGTATCGTCATCGGAACACTCCAGCCAAAAAGCGTTTTCAGCAGCAGCGCAAGCAGGTAGAGGATGACGCCGGAGCGGGCTGTCTGCATCACCAGGAAACACGCACTTCCATACATGCGCGCCCAGGCGCCAAAGCGTTCCTCAAGAAAAGAGTAGGCGGATACGGAATGGAGATTCCGGTACAAAGGCACGAACACCAATGCCGCGACAACGGCCGTGAGCGGAACTGTGAACGAAAACACAAGCGCGTTCCAGTTTGAGGCGAACGCCTTTGCAGGAAGAGCGAGAAAGGATATGGAGGAGACGAGTGTCGCGAAAATGGAAAGCCCGATGGCCCAGTTCGGAGCCGCGCCGCGACCGGCGACAAAACCATCCGCTCCTTTTGCGCTCTTGCGGAAGTAGAACGAACAGCCAAAGACCGTTACACCGACCAGATAGGCTATGAGAATGAAGAGATCTACGGCATTCACAGTTCCACCCCCAGTTCGATAAGCCGCTCACGGACAATGGCGCGATCAGAGGCATTGAACGGTTCACGCGGAGCCGCCAGCGTACCGGAACATATCCCCATAAGCGAAAGTGCGCACTTCACACCCTTGACGAAGCTTGAGTTGTGATGTCCTACACCGTATATGAGCGACGAGACATGCATGATCCGCTCCTGAAGACTGCGCACCTTGTCGACATCCTTCGCCGTCGCCGCATCATAGAGATCAACGAAAGTGCGCGGAAACAGATTTGCCCCTCCAGCAACCCCGCCTGCCGCACCCATCAGCACAACCTCGCCCATCGCCTCCTCCGGACCGATGAATATCCGGAAGTCCGGCCTGTCGCGCATCGCGTAACGGCAGGCGTTGAAATATCCGATGTTACCGGACGAATCCTTAAGTCCGATGATGTTGGGATGCTTCGCCAACTCCACGACCGTCTGCACGTCAATCGACACCTTCACCTGGGCCGGCATGTTGTACAGGAAAAGCGGCAAAGGCAACCTGTCCGCAAGATTCCGGTAGTAGTCGACAAGCTCCGGCTGCCCGGCGGCAAAATAGTACGGAGGGGCGGCGACGAGCGCGTTCGCGCCGCAATCCGCCGCATATTCGGCAAGCCGCAAGGATTCGTCTATCACCGTATCCGTTATTCCGACCAGCACCAGCACACGTCCGCCGACCTGACCGCATACACGCTGAACCAATTCCCGTCTTACCGCATACGGCAGGTCCGTCGCTTCACCTGTCGTTCCCAGCAGAAACAGACCGTGCACCCCGCCTGCAAGAATATGCTCCACAAGACGCGACACGCCTTCAACATCAAGTCCGCCATCTTCCGCAAGAGGCGTAACCATCGGAGGTATCACTCCATAAAACTTCTCTGAATCCATCTTCATTTCTCTGTCACCGATTCCTTCTTGCCGATGTTTACCATGAATTTTCTGAACCCTTCAACGCCCTTGGCATCCGGACCGCATACGTGCGGCGTCGACGCGGAAAAGAAAGTGCGGCCGAGGAAATCCGGAAGCGAATCGCCGCCGCCCGTCAACACATGAAAGCGATACGCCGCCAAGGCCGCAACACCCCACGCACCGCCCTCACCCGCCCCCTTCAACGCGGCGACAGGCGTCTCGAGCGCATCCGCAAGAATCTGCTGCGCGACACGAGGAGTCGTGAAAAGCCCGCCATGTCCAGTGAAGCGAGACATGCGCACACCCTGGGCATAAAGCGTTTCCATTCCTGACGCCAACGTTGCGAACACTGCATACAGCTCTGCCCGCACAATGTTCGCACGGGTAAGTCGTGCATCCGGTGAATGCCAAAGATATGGATTGGATTCCGGGACATTGGCCAAGGGTTCCGCCGAAATCCAGTTTGTGGCCAGAACGCCGCCGCAATCCGGATCCCCTTCAGACAGTGCCTCATTGAGCAGCGAATCGTAGTCCCCGCCGAAGAGGTCGACCCAACGATCCAGTTCGCCGCATCCGTTGTTGCAGTGAACCATCGCCACATCGTCGCCGGACGGAGTGGACACGAAATCAATCCACTGATTTACGCGATCAATCGGCCGTTCCAGAACCGCCATGGCGAATACGCTCGTTCCAACGGATACGTTCCCGGTGCCGGGACGCACCGAGTTCGTGGCAACCATCCCCGTCCCCCCGTCACCTTCGGGCGGACAGAGCGGGATTCCCGATTCCAACACCCCGGTTTCATCAAGCAGCGCCGCACCCTCTGAAGTAAGAGATCCGGCATCCTCCCCGGCAACAAGAACCTTTGGGAATACCTCCGTGACATCAATCCCCGTAAGGTTGCGGAACATATCCACCTTTTGCGGATCGTACGTTTTCTGCGCCGCAGCAACCGGGAACATCCCCGACGCGTCATCAATTCCCAGCACACGTCTGCCCGAAAGCAGGAAATGTACGTATCCGGCAAGCGTAGTCATATGGGCAATGCGCCCGACATGCTCTTCACTGTCCAAAATGGACTGGTACAGCTGCGCCACCGACCAGCGTATCGGAATGTTCTCTCCAAAATGTCTGGAAAGCTCCTGCCCGGCTCTTTCCGCATTCGTGGAACGCCACGTGCGGAACGGGGCGACAAGCGCATCTGATTCATCAAACGCAAGGTATCCGTGCATCATGCCGGATATGCCGATCGCATCAAAGCGGCGCGGACGCTCTCCAAACCTTTCCGCGAACCGTGCGGCGCAGTCTGCGTATGCGGCGGCCAGCCCGCGCCTCGCATCTGCAAGATCATACGTCCATATGCCGCCATCCGCCCGCCGGTTCTCCCATGCGAACGAGCCCGAAGCCAACACGTCTCCGGTTCCGTCGATAACAACCGCCTTTATGCGAGTCGAACCCAGTTCGATTCCAAGAAATCTCCTGTCCATCTTCAACACCCTGTCAAGGTTTTCAATTCGCGTTAAGTCTATCACGTTTCCGTACAAATAAAATCCGGCGGACTATTTGTTCGCGATTTCGAGATAATAGAAATATCCGTCCTCTGCGCCGACCAGCAACTCCAGGCGTCCATCACCATTGAAATCCACGGTCGTCGGAGCAGTAGAATGTCTGGCAAGCTGCCGCGCTCCGGCCATCATCGGATTGGCGAAGCAAGTCACGCCGTTTCGAACTCCAAGATTTATGTAGATATCAACATTCACACCATCGGCAAGCAAATCTACTTGTCCATCTCCGTTCATGTCCGCAAGCGCCAGTTTTCTGCGACCGCTCCGTCCGGCAGGACGTTGACTCAGACGCAACGGTCTGCCATCCCTGTCCGCAAAAACCCGTTTTGGCGGCAAAAGCAAAAGTTTGCCGTCTTTCCGCCTCCGCTCAAACAATGCAAGATATCCTTCATGGTCGAGCATGACCAGATCGACAAGGCCGTCGCAATTCCAATCAAACATTACCGGCGTAGTGCGCCACTGAGTAAGCAGACCTTTCGGATTCGCCTTATGATGGGGCCTGTACCATCCATAGGCAAGGGGCGGCTGCACCCCTTCCCATTCCACTTCAACATCGGCGGCGGGGGACAATTCCGGTTTTGTCCTTGTCCCTATGTTCCTGAACCATACGACATCACCGACAATCGTGTTTACCATCAAATCAGGGAGTCCATCACCATCCCAATCTGCCGCACTAAGACAAGTATAGCCCCAGTTCCGCTCCACAGGTCCTTGGATGGATCCTTTCAATCCTGCCTTGAAACATATCGTCCGGCCACCTGCTTTGAGCCTGACTGGTTCTGCCCAACGAGGAAGCGCAACACCAGCTCCCGAAAGATTCTCAATGAACCCTATCTCGCCTGCAGAGTTGCCGCAAAGAATATCCCAATCCCCATCACCATCCCAATCGACACCATATGGAGTCGAAAGGACTCCAAAGTTCAGATCATCCGCCTCCTGACGGAAATAGTACGGTTTCTCAAACCAAGGCGGCTGCCCCTTCACTCCTGCACCGCGAATGAAAGCCACCCGTCCATCCTCATCGCCGCAGATTATGTCGAGACAACCATCTCCATCCCAGTCAAAAGCCGAAGGTGTTATCATGGCAAGATCCATCTCAAGCGGGAGACCGTCTTTCGTGCACAACGGTCTCCCGGAAGCATAGATCGGAGCGGTCCTAGTACCTATATTCTCAAACCAAGTGAACGTGTTGACATAACAACCGCAGATGATATCAAGATCCCCGTCTCCATCCCAGTCTTCACACATCGGCATAGGATTTCCTTCTGTGACCAATGGTTCGCCGTTTTCGAGACGGATCGGCACAGGTGCCGCATACACGGGAGACGCTTCATCTCCGGACTCTCTACGAACAAAATAGACATTGCCGACATTGGGCGGTCCTATCCAACGGCCATCGGAAGCGTAATTCTCACGCATGCCGGAACCCCATAAAGCATCCGCAAGTTCTTCCCAGTCATCTGTACCGACAAGAATATCCAGCATCCCATCTCCATCAAAATCCACTTCTCGCCAGATATTTGCCTGAAGCGAATTGGAATGGACATTGTCGGGAATATTTCCGAATCGCCTGCCATTGCCAAACAGATGCCGCGGAAAATCATGGTGCCTGACGCCCGGCATGAAAACATCGTTTGCGCCATTGCGCATGGAATTTCCACGCACCACATTCCAGAATCCGTCCGCTATCCGCTCCCCTTTGGCGAAGACGGGCTTCACTCCTCCTGGATTTCGAAAGAGGTAGGTTCCGTTGTAAGGCCTGCAAGGACAACTCACAAGAAGATCAATATCTCCGTCACCATCCCAATCCATCGGAACCGGCCAAGCCCACAGACCTACCTTCAGGTCTCGAGTCTCACCGGAAGTCGCAACGCACGACAACCGCACGAAGTCCGCAATGACAACATACGGACAGATCACAAACAGCAATATAAATTTCATCATCTGTCATACCCCGACTTGGCTCTGCGCACAAGTTCCATAGATTCAAGATAAAATTCACGGTTACGTTCAATAATACCCGGTCCAGTATATGCGCCATCATCAAGATATCCCCACCAAGGTGCCATCATAAAGCCCTTGAGTGCGGACAATGATATGCGCGATCGGCAATACTTCACGAGTTTTTCGAATCGGTCATCGGAGAGTCCCTGTTTCCATCCTTTCGTCTCCGACCAGTGTGTTCCACACGGGACCTGTTCGAAGCCGGCCTTGTCCAAAATCTCAAAACTGCGAAGAGCCGGCAACGCATCTTCCGCACCCTTTTCTGTTGACCCCAAGTTCCAGATGTCAGAATAGTACCAGTTGGACTGAAGAACCGACTTCGGACATTTTCGGACATATTCTTCCGGACGCTTCCAGGCGGCATCAGACCACATCCATGCTCTTGAACCGCAAGATTCAACAACACCGACAGTCTTAAGAAGATCATGCCACCAGAGTTCTCCGTGCCGTGCCGAGGCATAGCAATGATACTTCATATGGTCGATGCCCTCTTCATCGAAACCGATGTGAAAAAGCCGGGGGCGACTGAATATCTCGCATGTATCCCTGATGACATCCTCACAGACCCGATAGTATGCCGGAGTGGACAGCATCCGGTGATACTCGCCCAGCCACGCATCATGACATGCTGAGAAGTTAAGTTTTGGGATTGCCTCTATACCCATTTTCTTCAGACGCGAAATCTCCGACTTCATCCGATCGGGACTCCAGCTTCCCCTGACCGCCAACTCCGGATGCGAAGGATAGCACAGCGCCTCACCGAGATCAATGACAAGCATGTTCATTCCAATCTCGGCCATTTTCTCCGTCCATTCCCTCCACACCCTCTCATCCCAACGCACATGATCAATCGAATACCGGTACCTGAACTTCGGATCTATGTTGTTTGGATCTTTCGGCGCATCCCACCACATGTTAGCCCCCAGATGCACCAGTTCGGCCCATATCATCTTTCCTTGCATAGGAACCCGATCCTTCCTCATTTGTCTATCGACATGCGCCGCCAACTACGCGGTGGAATCGTCCCTTCGATTGTAACACCTTCTGTCGTGAGTGCGAAACTGCGTTCCGCTCGCGACCAATTGTAGAGAACGACCGACTTCTCACCCTGGGCATTCCGCCACACAGAATGCATAACCGTCGGCAATGCGGGCTGATTCACGACATCATAAACGCCTTTCTTCGCATACGTTTTGCGCACCATGAAATCCACTGCATCCGTTTCACAGCGCATCCTGCCTGGTGCAAGCATTTCTCCATGGTACAGGACATCCCGGTTCGCATGATAAAACCGAGCCGTATCCACCATCAGGCGAACACTGCCCGAATAGCGTTCGTCATCATAAAGACCATACCGGAAATGATGGACCGTAGGCTGCATTCCCCACACAACAGACCGCCCGAACTCAACGGCGAACTGATCTGGGAACTTTGCCGGCCAGAACTCTTCTTTATCCCATTTCCCCTCCGGCGGCCACTTCGGATCCCACGGCGGAATTCCATCGACCATCGTGTACGCTCCGAACATGGCCACGGCGCCGTGATAGAGCGCAGGCACGACCGGCACCTCCTCTATCATCGGCGCACCGGCACCCGCAAAACGTTCGTAGCACCCGAAAAGCGTTATCAATGAATCAAACACGTCCATGTACGCCTCGGAGAACTCCTCGCTTGAAAGCAGAATTCCCGGATTCTCACGCCTTACGTCCGCAAGATATTTCCGGTACCCGGGAACCATCGCATGAGGATCTCCCGGCACATGCGAATGGCGTGGATTGTAGCAAACGCCTTGCGCCGTGCAGCTGATCTCATCCAAATAGACAGACGGCAACCCCGCCTTGCGCAACTTGCAGACGTGCGAACGTATCTTCGCCTGAAAGCGCGGTGCCTCGCCGCATACATAGCTCAGACGATGCCCGGAATAGCAGTTGAAGGCAATCGCACGCCATGAGCCGTCGCGGTTCATCTTCACTTCCTCAACCCCACCTTCTTTCCATGAAGGATCATCCATGTCCCAACTCTGCCCGTTCATGTAAACCTGAGCAAATATCCCCTTCTCAGCCAACCGCCTGCAGGCCTGAGCGAAAATCTCCTCTCCGTCCCGCGGCGGCCAATAGTTTGGATAGCACATGTCATACGGTATCGCATGCCACCAGTACCAGTCAAGTGCGACCGGAACACCGGACATCTCCTGAAAACGCTCCACCACCGGAAGCACCGAATCTGCGCGTCCACGATTCCAGAACCAGATGGCTATATTCTCCAAGGGAGCGTGCGGCCTGCCAAGAGCATTGAGATACCAACGCTGCTTTCTTGCCCAAGGTCTATATATGGAAGCCGCCTCGTACCATCCGCCGTCGAAAAGCCGCATCGTCCCTCGATAGGGGATACGCCAAGCCTTGCGGCTTTTCTCGTCAAGCGGCACAGGGACCAGATGCGACAGTTCAATGGTGCCGGGCTCCCCTCCGTTGACATATATGAACTGGCGTGCGCAATTGGACGTATCACGCGTATCAAGATAAAAGGACCGCTCACCGGGCGTCAGCAACGCGGTAAACTGGAACGAAGGCACACCAAGCCTGGACTCCTGAACTTTTTCATCGGGCTTGGCCTTGGCCCATTGCGGTTTAAATATGCGCCCCGGCCCGAGCGCAGGTGGATATAGAATGCGGGTTTCGTCCGTACGTTCCCTGACAACGACGGGGAACGACACGCTGACTACATCACATGTGGACGACTGCCCCGAATATGAAAACCCCCATTCGATCACGCCGTCACACTGCGTCAATTCCGCTTTTGCGCAGAACGAATCACCGGCTATCGGATGCCCTTCCCAGACAGCCGTAATCATTTTTCCGTTTGTTACCGCCGTAAACTTCGCCATCTCTCCGGCGGCCACAACTACATCATTGCTCGGTCCATTGCCGAGAACAAGAGAGAAACCGATCTTGGCCGCAAGCGAAGGAATTGTCAACAAATCCGCCATAGTTCAAAACCTTTTTTCACCGAACGATCAAGTTGAAGCCGGCAGGCACCTTTACCCACCCGTTTTCATCAATGACGACATTCTTCCCGTCAATCCTGATCTTCTCGAGCTGACGCCCCGACAGGCCATTTGCGTCTGTCCCGAACCTAAGCATTCTGCGACGTGAACCGCATGACACATTCAACACAGAATCATCCGACCACTCAAATTGAGAACTGTCGGCAAACTCAAGCCTTGATGCATCCCCGAAACTGATTGTACCCGCACCTTCCAGTCGAAGCGATCCTAGAGTGTTGGTGGTTGAAGCGGCAACGGCGATTCCCCCTCCGGCCAGAACATAATTCTGATGCTCACAGGTGATGGCATTTGCCGAAAGTTCCCATATGCCGTTCGATATGATGGTACTGCATTGGGATACAAGTCCATATGTCATAGGACCTGCGAAGGAAATCGTGCCGTCTCCTTTTTTCACGATGGTGACCGGGCCGCGCGTGGTCTGCGAATCAAAATCACGAAGACCACCGAGCAGTGCAACGTCTGCCGATGAAGTACGGTCGCCATCGGCGATGTCAAACACCACATCGGCATTCCCAGATGACATACCTACGAGCACTATTGAAGGCTCTATCACCGATAACGCACCATTACCACCCGAATACAGTGTCATGGACGACGTATTGCCCGCACGGAACGGCATTCCCCTGACGTATGAACCATTGTCTATCGAAAACCTGCGAATATACGCGGACATTATGCAGACATCCAAGGAAGCCGCATTGCACTTTATTTCAGGCATTTGCGAAAATGCGTCATATTTGAGCACCTGAAGTCTGGCTCCATCTGAAACCGACAGACTGACTTTGCCAGACCCGAAATTGGAATTTGTAACCGACAAGGCCAGATTTCCCATAGCGCCAACCTCACCACCGGCAAAATCGGACATTCCGGGAGAAAGTACGACAATATTCGACGCAGACTGGGACGAAAAATCTGCGGCAAATGCGGCAAGGCAGTATCCGTCTGCATCGGGAGACGGTGCGATTCCCCCTCCTCCGGAATATGTGGTCGAAAGATCAGTGTCAACCGTGTAATACGGTTCCGCAGACGGCTGTTTGAGATGACGCGCTGAATCAACTTTAATCTCCACGTCAGAACCGTTCTGACGGAATGACGCACGTACGCCCTTAAGTGTTCCCGGAGGATTTCCTTCTGCCATATACTGCACCCACACCGAGGCCGTCAATCCGTCATTCGTCCATCCCCTCAAATGGGCATTGACAGGAGTTGTGGACAACGATGCGCCGGCAAGTTTTGCCGACTTTGGCTTCATTGTCGCAAGCGTCTGATTGACCGCAAACAATCTCCATTCGTTCACTGGAGGATTTTCAGGCGTAGTGGCGACAGTGAAGATTCCTTCAGGCGCCTTCGGCGCGGCGACAATCACACGCGGTCTCGGGTCTATGTGCCTCAAAGTCAGCTGTGTGAGATCGTAGCTGTTTTCCCTGTATTGATTTTCCGCCGGAGTGCCGGACTCTATTTTTTCTGTAATCGTGTCAAAATCGCGCGCCTTCCCATCGATATTCAAGGCGAAACGCGCATACACCTTCGATGCGACAATATCACCATCCTTCTGTTCCAATCTTATCTTCACGCATTTTATCAGAGACGATCCGGAGGATATGACCTGTATCTGCGATTCCATCCAGCCTTCGCCGCGCCGGGTGAAATATGCGTAACCAGTACCAGAAATGCTACTTTGGTAGAATTGCGAACTTACTATTTCAAGTTTTGAAAGATCCGCCCCGGATGCAACAGTCGTTCGATTTTCACTTGTGACCGACGGCAATTTTTCACCCGCCCACGACATGACAGGTCTCTCTCCCGCCTTGACCAGAAATCCACCTTTAGCCTCAATCTTGTTGCTTATTATGAGTTCATGACCATCGGCAAGAGGCATTTTCACGAAACCGTCATCGGCGAACTCCATGACAGCATCACCCGAGAAAACCACTTTCGAAGCCGATGTTCCTATTGCCAGCTCGGATATCTTCCCGTCTGAGGCAAATGAGACAGAGGCATCATCACCATATGATTCCGTATTTGGAGCATAGATATGTTCTACGGCTTCCGCCGAATACACCAATGCAGAAACGGCGACTATCATTGACAGATGCATATTCTTCATTTTCTCTCCTTTTTACTTCAACAAATCAATCCAGTCGTAATCGGCAAACGCGCCATTGACGATATTTGCAAAGGGATACATTGCGGTCGGAGTCTGCAAAGCCTCGCTCCATGAAAGCGGAGTATCCTCAATTGCAACGGATGAAATCAATGCGCCTCCCACGGCTCGAGCATGGGCCGCCGCAATCGAAGGCGAACCTTTTGCGTAAAGCATGGACGCTTGACCGAATCGTCCCTTGAGATAATCCGCAGCCGCCAGAAGATCGCCGGCCTGCCAACCAACCGCCGACTCTCCGACAAGGTACAGCGATACCGCCGCCGCCTCTTCGGGATGGACCTTGCTGATTTCGTAGAAATTGAATTCCTTGCGTCCAATCTCCCCAAGCCCGAACACATCCACCGCCAATACCGTCCGCCCTTCGACGACCGCCGTCCCGACTATATCGGAGACATCGGCTCTTCCGTGTTGCGACACGGCAATCAAAGGCGGCTTATCCTTTGCGCTTGAACCTCCGGGAATAAAAAGGGTTCCGGCGAAAGCATATCCCGATGCATCATGAAATGCGACATATTCGACCTTTGCCCCCAGACAGCGTCCGCCGTCAGCGGTGACTATCCGTAAACCCCGCTCTCCGGGCATTCGGATGCGGGCGCGGCGAAGAGCGCATTTCGCCAGTTCCGACAAGGTGGTTGCAGTCCTCGAGCCCTCGAAGTTCTTCGCCTGTTCGCTCATGACCGTGTATACCGACCTATATCCCGGAAGATTTGAAATCTGCCCTCTGTTCGCACACCAACTATGAGGTTCGGGGATCCCGTTGTCCGAATCATCGTAGGAAAAGCCCGTATCGAGGTGCAGGAAATCCGACATGGAAAACGATCCGCGATCGCCGTCGAGAAGGTGTCTGCGTATCCAATCCACTGAAGCCGAACATGTAGATTCACACCATCCGTGAGGACCGGGAGCAAACGCCATTGTGCAATTTGCACCTCCGCCTGCCGCGCTGTTGAAGGCTCGAGCTCGGTGAAGGGTCTCCAACGTTCCCTGATACGGGAAGAAATCCTGATACCTTCCGGCAAGAAGAACCGGAATATCCCTTAGAAGAACGAGCCCGAGATGATTGAGACCGAAATCAAGCTGCCCGAATATATTCTGTTCGGCATCCTGCGGACTTTGCCGTGCGCATACGGAGCGTAGATTCGAGATGTAACACGATGGCGCCGCAGTTCGGATCCGCTCGTCAACCGCCATGAGAAGCGCGGTCATCGTTCCGCCGCCTGACTGTCCCATCATGGCGATGCGGGAGGAATCCACATCCGGACGGGAAACCATGTAGTCGATCGCACGAATGCCGTCCCACATCCTGAACCGCGCCATCGACCAGCCAAGAAGGGCGGCACGGACTCCGATCTGGTTGTGTCCCGAACAGTTGTGCCGGTCGCCCGGCGGCTGAAACCGTTCACCCTGCTCGATCGGATCGCAGATGAACGAAGCGAAGCCGGCTTTGGCCAACAAGACGCATGTATGCTGGTATCCACGTGCGCCCTTGCCTTTTATGGAATGTCCTAATGCCACGAGAACCGCAGGATATGGCGGTTTGAAATTTCCGCCGTTGGGCCTGTAGAAATTCCCGGTGACATAGACGCCTGGACTCGACTCGAAAAGAACATTCTCGACCGTGTAGGCCGAATTCGACCAGGAAGGCTTCACGACGGCGTTCAATGACGTTTTCTCAGGAAACCCGCCGATGGCCGAAATCATGCGTTCTCTGAGAAGGCGTCGGTGGGCGGCGACTGCTGCAGCACCAGCCCCTGACACCTTCTCCCATGCTGCATCTGCCGCAATGTCAGCCTCCGCCACAAGATTGTATGCCGCACGGGCGGAAATGGTCGAATAGCTGGACGGCAGCACCGACCTTGAAAGTACACTCACCACCCCTGTGCCGTCGGCGACGGAAGCAAACGGCAAAAGCGACAGACAGAGAACAGGAATATGCAGATTCATTTTCGCCTCCACGGAATAGGGGTCATGCTCCCGAGAGAAACGTCACGGCAGGTGACATCATGCACATTGACGATTTTGGAAAACTCCTTCCTGACAGAATCCACGCGGACATTCCTGAAGTGCAGTCCTTTCGGAGGAAGCTCGATATCTCCCATTATCTCAAACGCATAATCGGCACAGCGCGCATATATGTTGTTCAGCGAGATATTCGAGATCGCGGTACGCCTGAGTTCGTAGTCCGGGAATCTCGCCCACTGATAAAGCACATCGGTCCTGAGAGCGAACACAGCAGTGTTGACGTTCGACACCGCCACATTCTCCACCGTGACATTCTCGACAAAACCTCCCCTGCGGCGGTTGGTCTTTATGTGAAGCAGGTTGTGGGCGCGACTGATGCGGCAATCGTGTAGATGCACATTGCGGATACCGCCGGACAGTTCACTGCCCACCGCCATAAGAGTGTCTGCCGAAACGAATTCACAATTGCGTACAATCACGTTCTCAGTAGGTCGAGCAAGTCGCCATGCATCCTGATTCCGCCCGGCCTTAAGCACAATGCCGTCGTCTCCCTGATCAAACCTGCAGTTCTCTACAAGTACGTTCTTGGTCATCTCCACATCCACGCCATCACTGTTGAAGCCATGCGCTCTGGAATCGAGATTCCTCAAGATACAATCTTCGCTATGAAACAGGTGAATCGTCCAGAACGGTGATTCACGAATCTTGAAACCGTCGAGCAGAACACGCGAACAGCGGTTGAACTGCATAAGATGCGGCCGTACGTTCGCGTCCGGAAGCATCGCAACATTGCGCACCGAAAGAGGCGCATTGGTCGCACCCCAGTGGTATAACATTTCCGTGGCGGCAAGATGCTGCGGCGTACGCTCGAACCAGACTCGCCACCTGTCCATCTTCGAAACAAGCGTCCCTTTCCCGCAAACCGCAACGTTGGTGGCGCCGAAAGCATACACAAGCGGCGAATGATTCAAGCATTCCACCCCTTCCCAGGCAGTCTGCACCACAGGGTAATCCGCAGGATTGTCCGTAAACTCAAGCACGGCGCCCTCATCAAGCCAAAGCATGCATCCGCTACGAAGATGCACTGCACCGGTAATCCAAGCACCTCTCGGCACCACCACCCGACCACCGCCGGAAAGGCTGCATTCTCGCATCGCCGCATTTATCGCCGTTGTGCATAGTTCGCCTGTCCACGCACCATAGTCATCAATGCGAAATTCACGCCTGGGGAAATCCGGCAATTCAATCCCATAGCATCCGAACGCCGCCGACAACTCTATCCGCTCCGAACGAACGCTCTGACCGCAAAGCAATGCTACGGCCAAAGCAACGCCTGTCCGCAACATTGACATTTCAATCTGCATGAACTTTTTCATTTCGCGATAATTCTATCAAACAATCTCCGCAAAATAATTCGCCGGACTATTTAGACTTGAGGAACGCGACAACACCTGTCATTATCATCTGCGCCGAAAGTGCCGAGAGGACAAGTCCCGTCATGCGCATCAGGATCGCAATGCCCTTCTTGCCCAAACGCTGCTCTATCCAGGCTCCTATGCGCAGAATGCCCCACAGTGCGACGAGCGCCGCCGACAATGCCAGCGCAGCAACACCGCGCGACATCCAATCCCCGATATCTGCGCTCAATACAAGGAGCGGACCACACGTCGCAGGGCCGATGACCACAGGCATCGCAAGGGGCACAACCGCTATGTCATCACCTTCTTCTCGTTCCGCAGGCTTCACCTTCGGATTCATGAGAGACACCGCCGACAGAAAAAGCAACGCTCCTGCGCCAATGCGGAATGCGTCAACGCTGATCCCGAACACGCGGAATATCACTTGTCCAAACACAAAAAGCACCGCAGTGATGATCCAAGCGGCGAAAGCGACCCTGTTGGCAAGCCTGCCGCGCTCCACAGCCGTCAAGTCGGGTGTCATGGCGAGAAACATCGACAACGCAAAAAATGGCGTCGTAAGAAAGAAGTATTTTACAAGAATTTCAGTAAAGAAAGATACCATAAATCCTCCACTCGTATTTTTTTTTGTTTTCACGATTATAGCACAATGCATACAAAGAATAATCCAATGAACTATTTTTCATTCCGTTACAGTATATAATACGAAGCATGCAAAAAGACGGATACATGAATGTCAGCGCCAAGCTCGGATCTGACGAGCTTGGCCTTGGATGGCTTACGGGTGTCACTGTATGGCGCACTTCCAAAGCCGTGTCAATGGCTTCTCACCGCCATCCGCACATCGAACTGCTCTTCTGCCTCAAAGGAAATCTCATATATGAAATAGAGGGATACGGTTCCGTAACCGTAAGCGAAGGCACGGGAATCATGATACCGTCAGACACGCAGCACATCCTGAGGGACGGCACCGACGCACCTTGCGAACGCCTCGGACTCCATGTCGCCAAGACCTTGGCGCGTACGAGAAAATTCGGCGTGTACACCCCAGCCGACTATCGTTCGATCCATTCAACACTCGTATCAATGGCAGTCCACCCGTTCCGCCTTGACTCAAGGCTCCAATCTTCAGTAAGGGAATTGGCGACCCTTACATACGACGACACCAGAAAGGCGGCGGCATTGGGATTCATCAGGGCTCTTTGCTGCACAATAATATACCGCACAGCCGAAACGCTGACAAATCCCCCTGTCCCCATCGGTCCTCAGATGATGGATGAGGCGGTGCGCTTTCTTGAGGAGAACCACTCCAGAAAGATCGGGATTGCAGACCTTGCGAAACGGATGGGCTACGGACGAACCCAACTGTTCCACCTGTTCAAACAGCACACCGGGCTTACGCCGAACGAATATCTCGTCCGCTACCGCATAAAACGGGCGAAGGAACTGGTATCCAACAGTTCAATGCCCATATCAAAAATAGCCCGTTCTACCGGCTTCTCATCCGAATCATATTTCCGATCTGTATTCTTAAAATACACAGGCCGCACCTTGGATTCATTCGGCCTAAAAACGCGCTCTAATTGACGCAACCCCATCCGCCCCCTTCTCAGTGAAACAGTAGCGCCGCGATTGAGGCCGGGTTTTGGGAGCACCCCTACGCGAAAGAGGCCGTCACCTCAAAGCAACGCGCACGGAATGCACCATCCTCCGCCTGACTCTCACTCTGATCATTCAACTATATCGCCCAACCTCTGCGGTAGGATGTCTTGAGATAGACGTTTGCGCTTTCATCATTCACAACCCTTCTGCCGTCCCAAAGGAGCTCTTTCCCTTTTCCGACGCGTCCAACAACATTGCCGAGAAGAACCGTTTCGGCAAGCGGCGCGGAATAATCGAAATTGCAACCGGTGGGACGATTCGGATTGCGTATCGCGCGCAACCAATCCGTCTGATGGTTGAGCATCCTCTCGCGAGGAATCGTCTTCGGCGGTTTCGGCTTGTAGAGCCCCTTAGGCGCGAACACGAGAGCATCACCGTGCGGTCCGATGCGCACAAAGCCCTTCTCACCTACGAACAGCGCGCCTAGAGCGCCAAGATCCACCCCGTATTTCCTCTCCACCTCCTCGACAATCGGCGGCAGGTTCTGATATTCGCGCTTGAGACAGCATCCGATGCTGTTGACATGCCTTGAATCATATGGCACTCCGTCCTTCACGCCGTCATACCAGTGCAAGGTCATCGCATCCAAACCATTACGCGCAGGGAAGCGCCAGCGGACAGTCGTACGATACGACCAGCTTCCGGAGCATCCCGGCGCGACATCGTCCGCCACCACGCTTTCGGGATGAGTCTCGCCAAGGCGAAGCGCCCAGAATACAGGATCGATGATGTGCGTTCCCATATTCCCTATCGACCCGTTGCCGTACCCGATCCATGAATGCCAGTCGTGCGGATGCATTCCGCCATGGTCCTTTGTCGGCGCGTAATAGTCGCAGACCGGCGCAGGACCGCACCACAGATCCCAGTCCATGCCTTTCGGCGGTGTAGCCGCCGGTGGACGGTACGGCATCGCGTTCAGGCGGTCGTCGAAACAGTACACATCGCGTATCTGGCCGAACTGCCCAGCCTCCACGTATTCAACAAGACGCCTCATTCCCTCCATTGAATGTCCGTGGTTGCCGACCTGCGTGACAACACCGCTGCGTTTTGCCGCAGCATGCATCAACCTAACCTCTTCGATAGTGAGCGCCATCGGTTTTTCAACATATACGTGAAGCCCCATTTCCATCGCAATGATCGCAGCCAACGCATGATGATGATTGGGCGTGGAAATGACTACGGCGTCAATCCGTCCTCCTTCCCTGGCGAGCATTTCCCGATAGTCGTAATACGCGGCAATCCTCAACGCGGCATCAGGAGATATTCGCTCCTTCACGATCCTGCGTGCATAATCCCAACGGGCAGGATCCGGATCGCAGATGCATACGATCTCCTCGCCGCAAAGGTTGTTTAGAAGACCATAATTCATGCTTCCGCACATTCGCCTGCCACAACCTATAAGACCGATCCTGACCTTTGCCCCATCAGCTATCTGCCGCGCCCTGCACCGTCCGAACCCCGCACATCCGATATTGAACACCGAGGCGGATCCGGCCATCAGGCATGCATTGAGAAACGTCCGTCTTTTCATTATACCGCTTACTTTCCTTTATTTACAAAATCCATCATATCCTTGAAGAGGCGATCGAGTTCTTTCTTCTGTATATCATTAAGTTCCGTCTTTATCAGTTTCCATTTCTTCCCAGTGCCGAAGCTGCCGCCCTCTGTAACATTCGCATCTTCATACTGGCGCGACACCATGTTCCTGAACACGCCAATCTTGTTGAGGATGTAGAGCGAATAGCCTCGGAGACCTCCAGGGAAATTGCGCTGGTCGATGAGCAGACGGTACATCGCAAAAGCCTCCGTCAGCTCGACGCCCCTCTCGCCACGCTCGTAGCGACGCCATATCTCGGCAAGTATCGGCGCGTACGCGCACCGTTCCGTCACCAGACCTTCACATCCGCAATGCCTTAACTGAAGAAGCCACTGCCATCCGCCCCAGCCTGCGAATACGGTCTTGATGGCTGGCTTTGCGGCGCACTCCTGTAGCATGCGTTCGTTCGCTCCCCAGCCCGCAGCCTCTTCCTTCACGTAGCCGAACGCATGCGGATGACGTTCCGCCAGACGGACTATCAACTTTACGTCCGGCGTGGGGGTGGACTTCGTGCCGTACGTCTGGAAAATAACAGGGCGCTTCGAGATTTTTCCAAGGGTATCCCATGACGCCTCAAGCTCCTCCTGTGTACGAACATCGTCCGGAGGACGCGATATCATGGTAATCTTCGTGCCAGGATGGCGCATTGCGACCTTTTCGATCTCAGAGGCGATAATAATCATTTCTGCGGTGTTTGTGCCGTTCGCGCCAAGGGTCAACACGCAATTCCGCCCCTCAAGCGCCGCCGCGCAAGCCTCAAACCCCTTGAACTTTTCTTCCTGCGTCAAAAGATCGATAGCATCGTTCGACTGACACCAGATAACTCCTGGACACCCGCTGTCCGCCACCCATATGGCCTCTTTTGCAAGAGACTCGTAATCTACTGAGCCGTCCTCGAAATATGGAGTGGACATTATCGGGAACGGTCCGCGCATCTCATTAGGCGATGGTACAGAACCCTGTCCGCAAACAGACAATACGGCAAGAAATGGCGCCACCGCAACAACAAGCGACTTGATCGTGTTCCTAATCATACGGAAACAATTGCAAAAACCTCTTTGCGTCATCCTTTAGGCCAAGCCACTCGGCTTGAGACAACCTTCCGGATACCTCTTCCGCAAGATAAAATCGAGGCCCATAAAATACCAAATTTGACAGCCGAATGCAAATGCTTCATATGCCATCCAAATCCTGGCTGGTCGGCGGATGAAAAGAACGAAAGAAACACACCGAAAACACAAGTGTAACTGTACCGGCGACAATACATCATCTTGGCGGTATTATCACGAAATCACCTTGGCGAAAACCGGAGATTGGCAAGCCTTCCGCGAAAGAAATTAGGATTGCGGTTGCCGGCCCCGACCGATGTGTAACGCGACTGCATCTGCGAACAGGAAACCGGTACCCGTTCGCCTTCGGTACCGTCCACCGAAACGACAAGTTCGCGCTGGTCGAAGCTTACCTTCACCCGGTTCCACACTCCGGCTTTGAGCTTCGGTCCACGCACCCGCGTCTGTGCCCCTTTAATTTTGGCGTAAGCAACAGTGTTGAACAGATAGAACTCGACCCGACCGTCCCTGAGAAGCAACGTATATGCGGCATTTCCCGAATCGACAAGTGTCTGTACACCACCAAGATCGTCCGGCTTGACGTCAAGCTCGATTTCAAACCCTGAAAAACGCGATATGAGCTGCTGCGGAAGCATCACATATGAACAATCCCTGAACTCAAGAGCCTTCTTCCCGTCAGGCTCTACCACGTTCTCCGGCGCATTATGTTCCGCCCCGGGAGACTTTGGATCGATATATTTGGCTATGGAGTCTCCGTAGCACGACTCGCCGCGCCCGATGCCGGTAACGAGCGAAACTCCGCCGCCTTTGATGCCGCAGAACTGGAGTCCGTGCTCCGACCACACAATAGAACCGTGCGAAGAATCAAAACTGTATCCATGCTCAGGTACGAGAGCCTCGTCAACCGAAAGCCTGCTGACGACCTCTTCGTCTCGCTCAAAGATGCTGACCGTGCGCTTGCGTCCGGACGGGCGGCAAAGCGAAATCGCATTTCCTCTCCAAACCCGATCCTTCTCGTCGACAATCTGCAATCTCAAAACCCCTGTCGGATCCGACGGCTTGACAACGACTGAAAACTCGCCGCTCTTCACGCCCAGATGATGCGGAATAGTCCGCTGCGACCGGTAGTGGGCGACAATGAGATTGCCGCCGGCGACTCCAGAGACTCCGATCGCACTTTTCTCCAAGACATCCTTCACCGCCATACGCTTTTTGAAGAGCGGCGGAAGATCGACATCAATCGTCGCCGTTGCCGCCGAAGCTTTCGGCATCTCGGCAAAAAGGACGACTCCCCAGTTGGAATATTTGACGTTCTCCAGTCTCCAGCCGTCTGCAAGCGTGGTGCGTCCGGTCGCGGCCGCAGGCACAACCTCAAGTCCGGGAGCATCGAGATATCTGACCGTGCCGTTGAGTCTGTGTTTCGCCGGCGTGCTGCCGCGTGCGCGGATTTCCAGCTTTATTGTGACTTTGTCAGGATTGAACGGAGCTTCAGGATCGTGCATATAAACCGTGTCCGGACCTTCCAACACCTCTACACTCTTCACTTTGACGGACGACGAGAATCGTCCGGCGATGGTGCACTCGCCATCTGCATTGCGATTAAGAAGTTTCATCGAACCGTTCACATCCTGCGGCTGTTCACGCAAAGCGTGCTTTACCCACTTGGAGTCAAGACACCTCACAGCATTTAGATCCACCGGCCAAAATGCATCGCGGTATTCAAACCTCTTCCCGGAAGACGTTTTGACCGTCAATGCCGGCCGCAAAAAGCGGTTGTCCGCCACAAGTTCCGTAACGGGAGAGACAAACCACAAGTTGCACATGGTGTCGGCGGAAAGCTTTCCCCTGGCATATTTCTTTACAAGCTTGCCGCCGGCATCAAGCCAGCCAAATGTCACCTCAAAATCCTCTCCCGAAAAAGTCCCGTCGGGAATGTTGCGCACCTCTACCTCAATTGGTTCTCCCGCCACAAGAGAGCGACGGTAGGAGATGACAAGATTTGGCGTATCCGTGTCATCGCCCGGAAAAGGCTCCGGCTTCCTGCCGGCGATAACATCGGCAAAATGACGCATTATCCGCTGATGCACAAATCCGTGCGCCACCATCGGCCTGAAACAGGTGTTTTCATTCTGCTCGTCCCATTCGCAGCCGATGATGAAATCCGGCCGCATCTGGGCAATGGTCTTCAACCTCTCCGCAAGCATATGCGTACCCTGCGAATCAAGCGAATAGCTCCAACGATAACAGTTCTCATGCCCCGGGGTAAAATTAAGGCCGAAGTATTTCCGTCCTGCGAATTCGGGTTCGCAAAGCACGCTTTGATAAAGCGGCATAAGCACATCCCGCTCGAAACGCGCGTTATAGCGCCGTGGCCAGTAAATATCCCATCCGGCCATAAATATCCCGTCCATCTTCCTCAGACAGCGCCTGAGATGCTCTCTGGCCTCCTCCAGCACGGAGGCGGAAAGATTCGCTCCCGAGAGCCTGCGGGGAAACGGCTGCACATAGAACATGACGATGAATTTATCGGGACCAAACCTTTCATCGAGCGTCTTACGCACTTTTTCGCAATAGTCAACTCCCGCGGAACCCACCGCCGGATAGCGCGTAAGCACCACCTTCCCGTCGATCCGGTAGGAGTTGGGCATGGCTAGCGCCTTCTCGGCGGTTTTCACAAACGACTCAACGCCTTTCTCATGATAGCCGTACGGAAGCTCCACGAGTATCTGCGTCTCACCGCCAGGCGATACGCTCTGTTCAATCACCTCCCCCCGACTCGACTGCGAAATACTGACGGCCAGACCGTCCATCTTGCCGAGCCGCACCGTCTCGACGGTTTTCTTCCACGCCTCGGGATGGATGATTCTTCTGGGTATCGCCGTTTCCGCCCATGCCGAGTTTTGATGAAGCGGCCGGTCGTACCAGTTATGGATAAAATCGGTCCGTTCGGCCCCATACTTGAGCTGCGCCCTGGAGAATATGCCCATTTTTTCTGTTCGCGGCCGATACGACTTGGCTTCGTCGCGCATTTTTTCTAGCAGCAGTTTCGCATCAGGAGTCAACGTCCAGGATGGATGGGGCGTATTTTCACCGCCTTCGCCCAATTCCCCTTCAATTGCACCCGAATTGAAAGACTCGAGCAAACCGACAATTAAAATCAATGTCTTCAACAATTTTTTCATTTATCCATCTCCTTGACATCTGTCCGCGCTATTTCAAGCGGAAACGAAGGTTGGCGATTCGTCCGCGGAAGAATCTCAACATCCGATTGGCCGCCCCCACCGCAGTGTAACGTGCCTGAAACTGGCATCCCGAATGCGGTACAGCCACACCATAAATCCCATCAACGGATATCTGTACGTTTTTCAGGTCATATACGAGTTTGACCTCGCTCCATTTTCCGGACTCAAGCCGCGAAGGACCAATGGCATTCGGCTTTAAAAGCCACATTCTTGCCTCCGGCACACCATCGCGCAGAAACAAGGAATAGGCGTGGTAGCCGCCATCGACAAGCGTTTGCTCCCCTTCTATACTGTCGGGACAGACATCAAGCGAAATCTCAAATCCGGCAAACTTCGACACCAGCTGCTGCGGTAACATAAGGTAGTCGCTGCCGTCGAAACAGAGTGCCGCCGCTCCGTCTGGACCTTGCACATATCCGGGCGCATTTTCCAATGCATCGAACTCCTTGCCCATAATATACCTCGTGAGCGTATCGCCATAGTTCGACTCGCCTTGTCCAAAACCGGTGACCATTGTCGCCGCTCCGCCGAATATGCCGCCGAAATCCCGCGAAGCGCCGCCCCAGACCACCGATCCGCGTGAAGGGTCAAAACAGTATCGCGCCTCGTCGAACCGGCTTGAATCAATCCGGAGTTTAGTCACACTGCCTTCGTCGCGCTCGAAAACCTCAATCGTTCTCATCCTGCCGCTGTCTTGCCCCAAAACCACAGCGCCGCCGCGCCAGACTCGGCCGCGGTCATCCACGATCTGCATCCGCAGTACTTCGCTTTTGCCGAGAGGTCCGGCGCAAAAGCTGAATCCACCGGTCTGCACATTGCATGGCTCCGGCATGGAAAGCTGCGAAAACTCCCTGCTGAGAACGAGATTGCCCCCGGCCGGACCGGAAACGCCTACAATCTGTCGCTCGAGAATATCCTTCACTTTGAAGCGCAGCTTGCCGAAGACAGGCGAAAGATCCACCACCACTTCCGCCTTATCTACAACAGCAGCGGGTACGGCGGCAAAAAGCTCCGTCGCCCAATTGCAATAGAGCGCACGATCCATCTTCCAACCGTCGACGAGAGGCTTACGCCCTCGCCCTTTGCCTGTAATGATCTCCACCCCCGGTGCATTCACGAATCTTACAGTTCCGCTTGGCGCAAGCGAACGCGGAGCATTGCCGCGCGCCTGCCAGGCGATTTTGACAATCTCCATTCCCCGGCGGTCTTTCGCCGCCGAATCGAACATATAGACGGTATCGGGGCCGCGCAGAACCTCCACGCTTTTGATCAAACCCTGCGACTTGAATCGACCTTCTACGTTCCATCCGCCGTCGGCGGTTCTGGACGCTCTCAACGCCGCAAGCGTCTTTTCCGGACGGTCCCTCAGCGAATGCTTGACCCATTTCGTGTCCAACGCGCGCGCCGCGTTCAAATCGAGCGGCCAGAAGTCCTGTCCGAACGTGAATTTTCCGCCGCCGGAAGTCTCGATCTCAAGCGAGGGAATCAACACGCGATTGGCGGACACAAGTTCCGTGACCGGAGAGACGAAAAACACGCTGCCGAGCGAATCCGCGCCGAGAGCCGCCGGCCGGTATTCCTTGACGGTCCGGCCATTCAGATCGAGCCAGCGGAAACGGCACCTGAACGATTCCCCCTTGAACGTGCCGTCGGGAATGTTCAAGACCTCCACCTCGATCGGTTCGCCGGCTATGAGCGAGCGTCGGTAGGAAACGACCAGATTGGGCACGCAGGGACTGTCCCCGGGAAAAATGGAATGCTCTCTTCCGGCAAAAGAATCGGCGAAATGCCGTATGATGCGCTGATGCGTGAAACCGTTGGCCACAGTGGGGCGAAAGAAAGTATTTTCGTTCTGCTCGTCCCATTCGCAGCCGATGATGAAATCGGGTCGGAGCACGGCCATCGTCTTCATCCGCTCCACGAGCGTACGCGTTCCCTGAGAGTCGATGTCGTAGCTCCAGCGGTAGCAGTTCTCGTGGCCGGGAGTAACCGTCATGCCGAGATACTTTTTCCCGGCGAACTCAGGCTCGGCGAGAACGCTCTGGTAAAGCGGCAGCAGCACCCCGCGCTCGAACGCGGCGCCGTAGCGGCGAGGATAGTAGATGTCCCAGCCGGTCACTAAAATTCCGTCCATCTTTCGCAGGCATCGGCGCAGATGTTCGCGGGCTCCCTGCAATTGGGCGGCGGTGAGCGGTTTGTCGGCAGGCCGCGTGCCGAACGGCTCAATGTAGAACATCACAATGAACTTGCCTGGCCCGAACTTCGCGTCCAGCGAACGGCGCAGCTTCTCCGCGAAATCAAGTCCGTTTTCCTTTATCGCCGGATAGCGGGTAAGCACCACCCTGCCGCCGATACGGAAGGAATTAGGCATCTTAAGCGCCGTCTCTGCCGCTTTCATATGCGATTCCAGCCCCTTGTCGGCGTAGGCGTAGGGCAGTTCCACGAGAATCGGAAGCTCGCCGCCGGACGAGACACTCATCGGAATTACTTCATCGCAGCGCGAAAGCGCGGTGCAGACGGCAAGCCCGTCCATTCCCCCGAGTTTCACATCCTCAACCGTTTTTTTCCACGCTTCAGGATGGATTATCCGGGCTGGATTGGCGGTTTTGGCCCAGGAGGAATTCTGATGAAGCGGGCGATCGTACCAGCGGTGTATGAAATCGGTTCGCTGCAGACCGTATTTGAGCTGCGCGCGCGAGAAAATATGCGTACGGTCAACCCGTGGACGGTAATTGCGGGCAAGGCGGCGCATTTCGTCAACTTCTTTTTCCGCTTCGAGTTCAAGGCTCCAGCACTTTTTAAGGGCGTTTTCACCCCTGGACGGCAAAGCCTCAACCGACACCCCCGCTGATACCGCCATGAAAGCGGTTAAGAGCGCGACCTTGGAAAAAGCAATCACCTACTGCACCTCTGCAACTTCAATTTCCCCGATGCGGTAGCGCCGATTCCCGTCTTCGCCGCCATACGGCAGTTCGACAACGGGAGTGCCGTCGGCATCGCCCGCGGAAATGTAAACCGAGTATCGGCCGGGAGGAAGAACCGGCCGCTGCCACCGCCCGAGAGTAAACTCCGCTACGTGCGTTTTCGCCTCTGCCGCGCCGGGGCCGGCCACCGGCAGCCGCGAAAGGTCGAATCCGCTGTCGGCAAGCACGGCGGCTATGCCGCCTTCGGCCGTTTTCAGGGTCAAGCAGGGATAGACCGGGAAATAACTCGGCGCAACGCCTGCATTGGCAAAAGTGAATTCCACTTTGAACGGCACCGCCTTCTGCGGATCGGCGTGCGAAACCACTTTGCCGGGATAGATTGTCCGCCTAGCCTGAAATCTGTACCCGAGACGCCGGTTGATCGCGGCTATCGCGTCGCAGTTCTCTTCAAATATTTCCTTCGGGTCGCCGTGGATCGAACAATACGAAGCGTGATGGGCCTCAATCGAATCCAAAAGTCTCTTTCCGCTCCAGAGCCGCTTGTTCTTCGCGTACCGGTAGTGCGCCGACTCGATGATAGTTGGACTTTTAGGCCAGAACATCCCTGCCTGCTCCTCGTGAAACCAAAGCTTGGGCTGAACCATTATCGAATCGTCGCGCCAGCCGAGTCCTTTTGCAAGCGCATAGTCGATTGCGGGACTGGTCTGATGCCGTTTCGAACAGGTGAAGTCGTCGTTGACGACGAGCAGCGTACGCTTAAAATATTTTAAATGAAGCTCTGTATGAAGTTTGACGATGCGCTGCGTCTCTTCGGAGGAAAGCTGTATCGTCCGCCCCGTATGCCCTTCGCCCCATATTCCGACCGATCCTATATCGACGAACGCCACCTCTTTGCGGCCGTCGTAACGCGCGGCGAACGCTTTTAAAAAGTTGCCGAGTTTTTCGAGATAAACGGGATCATCGGGAACGCATTCCCAGAACTTTCCCTCCGGATTGCGCCCCCAGTTCCTCTTCTTGTCGTCCCATTGCCAGCGGATCGTCTTCGCCCCGGCTTTGGCTACCCATTCGGGAGTCGCCTCCTTCATCGTTTCGCTGCAGGTGATGCGAAACGCCACCTGCCCGCCGCGCTCTATCCACTGCTGCGCAGGAGTGTCGATTGAGTTCCAGTTGAACTTACCCTCTTCCGGCTCGAGATGCGCCCAAGGGAGACGAAGGTACACCACCGAACATCCCGGAAACCACCTCAAATCGTCACCAGTATTTATGGTGGTGCCGTACTTGGGCCCGTTATCGTAATAGTGCATCACCCAGCCCATTCCGGGGTTGATGAGAGCCGAACCGTTGTCCTTGAGTTCGACAACTGTTTTCGCGTTCGCCACAAATACGGCGGCAACGACTAAAACCGCCGATAACACATTCGACCGCGTCATGTCACTTCCAGTCCGCCGCCGCAGGTGCAACCAGGCGAATGCCGATATAGCTCTTTGGCTGCTGATAGCCAAAGCCCTCGCGAAGTGCCGAACGGGAATATCCTTGATTGTTATACCAACTCCCGCCGCGACGGGTCCGCAGATTGTTGGTGTCGCTGCGCATCGCCCTCCCTACCGGATCGACTAACGGATCGGCATGGAGAATATCTGCCTTGCCGCCGTTGCCGTCATCGTCGTAAAATGTTTCAATGTCGGGATAGAACCAATCCAAACACCATTCCGCGACATTGCCGGCCATATCGTATAGCCCGAAAGCGTTCGGCTTCTTAAGCCCCACCGCACGTGTCTGATTCGTTCCGCCGAGAACATCGGAATAGTCGGAATTTGAGGTCCAGGCGATCTCCTCCACATTAGGACAATCTCCGTTCAATGAAGTCATTTCCTTGCCGCTGTAAAGAGCATTGGTGGTTCCCGCACGGCAGGCAAATTCCCACTGCGCCGAGGTGGGAAGATCGACCTTGATCCCAAGAGCACTGCGCATACTCCCGAGCGCACGATTATAACGGACACAATGTTGATAGGCATTGGTCGGCCAATAAACCCATTCGTTTTGACTGTCACTGCCGTCTTGGGCTTTCCAATCGTTAAGTCCCCGCAACTCAGAACCGTACCGGTATGACTCCACGGGACGCACATCGGCATCTTCCGCGCCTGCGAAGCCGCAGGTTACCTCCGTCGTGGTGTAGAACTTGGCCATCTGCGCCTGCGTCACTTCAAACACGCTCATGTAGAAATCCTCTGTGAGCCGAACCGTGTGTTGCACTTCATTTCTGGAATTGCCGCCGTCAGGTGCTCCCAATTCACCTGTGCGCGAGCCGATTTTCCACTCCACCCCCGCCGCCGGGATTTTGCGCATCACGAGCTTATCCGTCTTGTACTCGGTGCCGTTCGTAACCGCCGTCCAGATGATCACATCCTTGAGCGTCGTATTGAACCCGTTGCCGATACATCCGTAGTCAATCTCATAACTGCCGTATTTGCCGTTCATAAGATCGCCGCGCGTGATGTCCGTATGCTTATATGGCGGAGCCCCCGTCAGGTCGAAGACCTTATAGATCACCTCGTCGTAATCGGCCTCCGCATCGACTGCCGTGAGTCTGACGTTGAAATTGTCGAAATCCACAGCGACATTCCCGAACGCCTTTGCAGGGTCGATCGAAAACCTCTTCACCCCGGACGAAGCGACGTTGAACACCTCTCCCGATATCGCGTTGTGCATCAGATCCGAAGACAGTTCCTGTTCTCCGTTGAAACACTGCACCCGTATGTCCACAGGGGCGGAAACGTCCTTAAGAATGTATTCAACGTTTATTCTTGCGCTCCACGGCCACTGCTGACGGCAGATGACCTTTCCTACGGTGGCGGCGGAAGCGGAAGCGACCGCAATTGAAACGGCGGAGAGAATCGAGAAAGCCTTTATTGTCATTGAACTGTTCCCTTCTTTCATTTGGCCCAGCCGGTATCCGCCGCCGGTATCACCATTCTAAAACCGACATTCGCCTTGTGCTGCGACTGCGTTGTATGCCCTCCGCCATCACGATAGCCCGATCGTATATAGCGGTTGCTTCGAGTGTATGAGCCACCGCGCAGCGTACGTTGAGGATTTCCGTCTGTCGTCCACGTCGGCCCCACCGGATCCACTAGCGGAGACGTGTGGCTCCTGTCGGCCTCTCCGTCATAAAAGACGGAGATATCGGCGGAGTGCACATCAAGACACTGCTCTTCGGCGTTGCCGTGCATATCATATAGGCCAAATGCGTTGGGCTTTTTAAGCCCCACGGCACGTGTCTGATTCGTTCCGCCGTCCACATCGGAATAGTCGGAATATGCATTCCACGCAATTTCGTCGACGTTCGGGCATCGGGCATCGGTCGCTACGGTTGTCACCTCTTTACCGCTGTTGAGCCCGGTTGAGGTTCCCGCCCTGCAGGCGAACTCCCACTGCGCCGAAGTGGGAAGATCGAAATCCGTTCCCGCATAATTCCTGAACATCGAACGCAGCTTCCCGGCAAAACGATTGTGAAAAACCGAATGCATCGGAGAATTGGTCGGCCAGTTTATTTTCGGATACGCATCCTTATCCGCCGAATGCGCCGCCCATGAGGTGAACCCGCGTATGGAATTGAAAGTCATGCCGGTATAAGGACGCAAGTCGGAATCCGGGAATGTGGAAAAATGGTGTTCCGACGTGTCAGTGCCATTGATCGTCGCCCATACCTTAAGCGCCTGATACTGCGTCATTTCAAAAACGCCGATAAAATAATCCTCGGTCAGCTTCACCTTATGCTGCGTCTCGCGCCCGCCTTCGTCATTGTAATCCCGTCCGCGCTCCCCCACCGGCGAGCCGATTGTCCACTCCACATCCGCCGCCGGAATCTTGCGCATGACGAGCTTATCGGTTTTGTATTCGGTGCCATTCGTAACTGCCGTCCAGATCAGGACATCGGGAAGTGTCGTGCTGAAGCCTGCCCCGAGGCAGCCGAAATCAGTCTCATAGTCGCCGTACCTGCGGTTGAGGATATCGGCTCTCGTCACATTGGTGCAGGTCTTCTCATTGAGATCGAATATCTTGTATATGACTTCATCCGTATTGTCTGGCGAATCCACGGCCGTCAGTTCGACATTGAAGTCCGCAAACGATCCGGAAGAGACGCCGAACGCCTTCACCGGATCGATCATCACCGTCCTCTCGCCATCTGAAGTGATTCCGTACAGGTCATCGCCTTTGATTGAATTGTGCAGTTTCGCAGTGGAGATTTCCGTATTGCCGTCAAAACACTTGATTTTGACATCCGTAGGCCCTGTGACATCAGACAGCGAGAACGTGAGTTTCACATCCGTCGACCACGGCCAAAGTTGCTGTATCTTCACTCCGCTGACGGTTGCGGCGCCTGCAACGCCAACGAAAAGCGCGGAAACAACAAAAGAAAACGCTCTGCTCATGTCAGCCACTCTTTACGAATTATCTTAGATGCAAGTAGAAACCGGAAAACTTTCCTATCATCAACGCCTGCCACACATTCCCTTCGGCGGTGACGAGTCCAGCCACGAGTTCTTCGTTGGCAGAAAGCGGCCCCACGGCGAACCAACCCTGCGCGCCACCAAGCCCAGTGTCAGTCTTGACCCCGTTCAGCATGAAATCCCTCATGCCATATGGTACCGGTATCACTGCGGTGCGGTCAACTGCACCCCATTTCCTGCCGGTGTCAGAAATCCTGCAGCGAGTGGAACCGCACCCATCTTCACCGATATCCTGAATCAAACCAAGGCGTACGGTATTAGTGACTCCATTGTCAAAGGCCATCGAAAACTCGTACACGTTTTCGGTTGATGAAGAGACGGCGGGTGGCAGAACGACCTCCACCGAATCAGCGGCAATATCCTTGTACATGCGGTGGAATCCGATGCCGGTCACCGTGAGTTCTGCGGAAGATGCTCCTTCCGGATAGACGACCGGCAGCTCCATCACATTATTCGTGGCCGTATGCCAGAAGGAACTCTTCTCTGGTTCAAAATTAAGAAAAATGCTTCCTGATCTTACACCGGCAAAAGCGGTATACGCAGCAAGAAATGAAACAATGAAGCACCCAAACAGAACGGATTTCTTTTTTAAATCCGAAATACCGGCTCGGGCTATGGTGGTACATTTTCTTTTCATGACTGGAATCTACTGCCATCCCAAACGAGACAGATCCTTTCTCTGATTGGATGGTATAGTATCACAACCCGATCTTCCATGTCAATCCAAGAACTGTCGTTATCTGCAATAAATCACCCCCCCCCCTAATTTTTGAAGTTTTATCACTTTTGACTGAAACCCGGGATACGGGCTACTCTTTTCGGTACATTTGACCGTTCACAGGCAAAACAAAAGACTCTGCGACCGCTTTGCCTGTGTCGCATCGGTTGGGAAAGGAACTAATGGCCGGAACGGCGAGGGATCAGACTGGCGAGGCGCGCACAATCGCCTCATACTCGTCCCTCTGCGCCTCCATAGACTCGACCATCTTGAACTGTGTGCGGCAACGCACAAGGTTATGGTCGGCATAGGCGGTGCGGAAGTAGGTGTCGCCGGCGAGATAATCCGCCAGGAAGCGGATTCCGATGGTGAACGTGATGAGTCTTCCTGAAAAGGCGAGATTCTCCCTCTCGGCCTCCGTGAGGAACTTAGCCTCTGAAAGATAGCCCTTCACAAGCGCCTCGAAGTACTCCTTGCGGGAAAACACCTTGGAGAGATCCTTTTCGTCCTCTGCAGCGGCAGCGGTGGATGTGCGCACCATATCGCCGAAGTCATATAGGGCGCATCCAGGCATGACGGTGTCCAGATCAATGACGGCAACACCTTCACTCGTGGCCTCATCAAGCATAACGTTGTTGATCTTTGTATCGTTGTGCGTGATGCGCTCGGGTATCTCGCCCTTCTCCATCATCCTCACGATCCGTCCTGCCTCTTCACGGTGCGCATCGACGAACGCAAGCTCTGCGGACACCGAAGCCTTGCGGCCCATTTTGTCCTCTGCAGCGGCAATGTCGAGCTGCTCGAGACGGGAAAGCGTGTTGTGGAAGTTGGGGATTGTCTCGAAAAGGCGCGGCGCCGGGAGATCGGCAAGGGCGTTCTGGAAACCGGCGAAAGCCTGTGCAGCCTTGCGTGCCTGATCTGCGTTCTCGATGAGGTCGATAGTCTTCGCACCTGTGATGAACACATACATGCGCCACCATCCCCCCTCGGGGCCGCGGGCGACGGGCTGTCCATCGCGCGCGGGAATCACGGTAAGCGTGCGGCGCGTGGCATCGGTGGCGCCGGCGAATTTTCCGCGGATGTGGTTTGTGACGCGGGCAATGTTCTCCATCACGCGGTCGGGACGGGTGAAAATGCTGTCGTTTATGCGCTGAAGCACATACGACACCGAAACGCCTCCGAGCGACAGATCGACCTTGAAGGTGTCGTTGATGTGTCCGGAGCCGTAACGGTTCACGGCTACGATGTCGCCGTAAACCTGGAACAGAGCAATGATCTCACGAAGTTGCTCGTTGGTGAAATTTCTGCTGCTCATGCAAGCCTCACTTCTTCACGACGGGAATCTGAGCGGCAGCCACAGACTGGCCGAGACGACGGGCCTTCTCATCGGGCATGAACACGTCGACCTCCTCCGCAATCTCCGGCGCAATGGCCTCGAGACCCATTCTGGCGGTCTCAAGGATGATGTCGCCGCCAAGACCGGAAGTCACGCGTCCGAGGATCATGAGGTTTTGGAAGTCGTAGAACTCACGGTACCAGCAGACTGCGTTAGCGAGGTAGCGGCCGATCATGAGATAAACCTTGAGGGCCTTCGTATCGTGCTTCTCCATGGCCTCCTGAACGACCTTGAGCCGTTCGGGGAGCTTCATGGACTTCGGGAACTTGAAGCCGTACTTGCATGCAAGGTGGTTGACAGCCTGCTGCGAGAAGTACATTGCACCGACCCCTGCGTCACCGCTCCACTCGTCGCATGCGGAGTCGGGATTGAGATCGACAGGCGCGAAGGCGAGTTCGGAGATGCGGCCCGTAAGTGCACCCTTCGGGTTAATGTAGCCCACGGCCTCGGAAGAACCCATGGCAACTCCGAGAATGCCGCTCTTCTTCATCGTAATCGCACCGGCAAGGGCAGTGACATCGCCGTCATTGTAGACCTCGAACGGAACCTGCCACTCCTCCTCGATGCGGGTGAAAAGATTGCGCGCCTCGTCCTTCTTCTTGGGATTCTTCTCGAGAATTGCGCGAAGGAGCGAAGCCGGGCCAAGACGCTTGCCGACGAGCGTTCCGGCCGTTGATCCGCCGATCGCGTCCACTTTGCCGCCGAGCGCCTGCGCCGCAGCCTCAAGGCCTTCGGAAAGCTTCGTGTAGTGGTATTCGGGGTCGGGCTGGTTGCGCGGATCCCACGGAAACTCCTTGGAGAACACGACCTTGCCGCTCTTGAGCGCGGATATCTTGAAGTCGGACGCGCCAAGGTCGAAGCCTATGCGGTTGCCGTTGG
>JAZOAC010000076.1:0-48261 GCA_045595285.1 Kiritimatiellia bacterium
CATCTCCAGGAAGCGAGCGGCGTTCCAGATCTTCGTCGCGAAGTTGCGTCCGATCTCGAACTTCTCCTTGTTCACCTTGGTGTCGCACTCGAGCGAGGTGATGAGCGCGATCGAGAAGCGGAGCGCGTCCGCGGAGTACTGGTCGATGAGCTCCAGCGGGTCGAGCGAGTTGCCCTTCGACTTCGACATCTTCGAGCCGTCCGCCGCGCGGACGATGCCGTGGATGACGATGTTCCTGAACGGCGGCTTCTTCATGAAGTGGATGCCGGCCATCATCATGCGCGCAACCCAGAAGAAGATGATATCCTGAGCGGTGACAAGATCCGCGGTCGGATAGTAGTAGTCGAGATCGGCCGTCTTCTCAGGCCAGCCGAGCGTGGAGAACGGCCACAGCCAGGAGGAGAACCACGTATCAAGCACATCCTCATCCTGCGTGAGATCCGCCGCCGTGAGGCTTGCGCATCCGGGAAGAGCACGGGCCTTCTCAAGTGCCGCCCCGGCGGATTCCGCCACCACAACCTGCTGTTCGTCCGAACCCTCTGCCGTGAAATAGTATGCAGGGATCCTGTGCCCCCACCAGAGCTGACGGGATATGCACCAGTCCTGGATGTTGTTCATCCAGTTGAAGTAGATGTTCTCCCAGCGTTTCGGGACGAACTGGACCTCTCCGCTCTTGACCGCTTCAATGGCGGGTTCAGCGAGAGGCTTCATCCGCACGAACCACTGTTTCGAGAGGCGACTCTCGACGACCTCATGGCAGCGGTAGCAGTGTCCGACCTGATTGTCGTAATCCTCTATATGATCAAGGAAGCCTCCCTCCTCGAGATCGGAGACGAGGGCCTCTCGGCACTTGAAGCGGTCCATGCCGACATACTTTTCACCTGCGAGCTCGTTCATCGTGCCGTCGCCGTTCATCACGTTGATCTCTTCAAGCTCATGGCGCTTGCCGACGAGGAAGTCGTTTGGATCGTGAGCAGGCGTGATCTTCACGATACCCGTACCGAACTCCTTCTCTACATAGTTGTCGGAAATGACGGGAATCTCGCGTCCCGTAAGGGGAAGGATGACATTCTTGCCGACAAGATGCGCGTAGCGCTCGTCCTTGGGGTTCACGGCGACCGCCGTATCGCCGGGAAGCGTCTCCGGACGGGTCGTCGCCACCATCACATAGTCCTTGTACGGCTCGCCCGCCGCGCCCTTCTCGCTGCCGACCACCGGATACTTGATGTACCAGAGGTGTCCGTGGTTCGCCTCATGCTCGACCTCGTCGTTGGCAAGTGCCGTGCCGCAGCGGGGGCACCAGTTTACGATGTAGTTGCCCTTGTAGATGAGCCCTTCGTTGTACAGGTCGCAGAACACCTTGGTGACGGCCTTTGAGCATCCCTCGTCGAACGTGAAGCGTTCGCGGCTCCAATCCGTGGAGTTGCCGAGCATGCGCTGCTGGTGGACGATCGTGCCGCCATATTGCCTCTTCCACTCCCAGACGCGGTCGAGGAAAGCCTCCCGACCGAGATCCTGACGGCGCTTACCCTCCTTCTTGAGTGCCTTTTCCACGACATTCTGCGTGGCGATGCCCGCATGGTCCGTGCCGGGAAGCCAAAGCGTGTTAAATCCGCTCATTCTGCGCCAGCGGACGAGGATGTCCTGGATCGTCTGGTTGAGGGCATGCCCCATATGAAGAATGCCGGTTACGTTTGGCGGCGGAATCACCACGGAATAGGGACTGCCCTTGCCCGGCTCGTCGCGGAAGCACCCGTTGTTCTCCCAGAACGGATACCACTTAGCCTCTGCCGCCTTTGAATCGTATCTTTTGTCCATCATTTCTGTTATTCACCTTTCAGAATGCCTTTTGCCACCGCCATCTCCTTGAACAGCGCGGCCACCAGTTTCTTGACGTCTTCAAACTTGACGTAATGCGTGACACCGTTTCCGGCAAACGCACCGAGAAGCGGCACGCCCCTCAGCTTCGCCGCCGTCTCCGGCGTCACAGTGCGCGCCGTGAACTTAAATCCCTTATCGTCGAAGTCAAACGCCCCGGACGCCCCTCCTGACGACACGGCGAAAAGCTCCGTGCCCGTCTGCGGATATTTCTCCGACAAGGCACGGCGCGCCAGTTCCTGCGTGGCGGCGAAGGCACACCATTCGTAATCCTTCGAAAACACCGCGTACGTCACCATCGGACGCCCCTCGTCCGCCGGAAGGCGCACGGTATCGGCCGAAATCTTCTCGGCTCCCGGATGATTGAGGACCATCTTGGCGACCTTGTCGATGGTGGGGTACACCATCACGACATCCGCGCTTCCCTTGCCGTCAGGATACCCCGCCCAACGGACCGGATCTGCGGCGCGCAGCTTTCCGTACATCCCCACCATCCTCTGCTGGACCAGCGACACGAACAGCATCGGCAGCATCGCGTTGCCTACAGTCTTGCCGATTGTGGCCTGGCGAGAATGAACAGCGTCAAAGGAACGCAGCTCGACAAGCCACGGCTCCGCCGCAAATGTCATCTGCGGCAATACAAGACAAAGCACCGACACAAGCACTGTTACCAGCGTCGTCATACACACAAATCTTTTCTGAAATATCATTATGGTCGGGAATTATACCATATTCCCATTTCCGTTGAAATGCCGCGTACCGACATGCTACAGTTCAATCGTCGCCACAACCGGGAAGTGGTCGGACGGATAAAGCTTTTCTCCAGGACGCGAATCGTTGACGGTCTCGAAATCAAGAACGCGAACGCCCTTGGAAACGTATATGTAATCAATGCGTGCGCCATATTTCTCATACGGATGGTGGCCCTGTGCGTCTTTCTTGGCATTCGCCGCCAATGCCATGGCCACCAAGACGACACCTGCAAGGAAATCTCTCCTGGATATGTTCATCTTGCACACCTTTCTTTTCTCTCTTTTGCAACTGCCGCCATTCGGTCCATCATTCTGCGAGCCAGTCGAGAACTCCCATTACGATCGCACGCGACACGCTTTTGCGTCTTGCGGGATCAAGTGAAGCCTCTTCGCCCTCCGGAAGATTGATGAAATCAACCTCCACCAGACAGCTTGGAACTGCGGGATTCCGGCACACGGCCAACGACTTCATCTTCGCACCGATGTCCTTAACAGGGTGAACCGCCTGGGCTATCTGACGCTGTATCGCCGCGGCAAGCGCCAGTCCGGCCTCATTCGAAGCATATGTGACCGTGTGGCGGGCCTCCCTGGGATTGCCTCCGACACCCGTTGCGTTGTGGTGAATGGAGATGAAGAGATCTGCCTTCTCACGAACCGCGAGCCTGGGTCTGTCATAAAGCGAGTGAGATGAATCGTCCGTACGGGTCATCGTCACCTTGAATCCGGCTTTTTGCAGCTCGACGGCAAGAGACTTCGACTGGCTCAGATTCAGGTCCTTCTCCTTGAAGCCCCTGGGGGAAAGCGCACCGGGATCCCTGCCGCCGTGTCCGGCGTCTATGACAACGTGCACGTCTGAAGGGCGGCTTCCTCTCGGCGGCCTGGCGGCAAACACCGCATTCGTCGGGATGCCAAGATCTTCGCAAGGATTGCGAGGCTTGGAGGGCTGGGCTTCCGCAGGCGGCTTGGGTTGCGGAGCCGCGACCACAAAGTTTCGCGTCACGGAACCAGTCCCCTGCACAAGTTCCAGCGTGTTTGTGCCGGGCCTTGTCCTTACCATCGCAAGGAACGCCCCTGTCCTGTAGACATCAATCTCGACACCGTTCAGGTAGAGGCGCTCTTTGCGGTTTGTATCCGTCGCACCGATCACATAGGCACGGTCCGTTGCCGGCAACTTCTGGTTCTCGGCCGGGAACGTGACCAGTATCGATGCAATCAGTGCGGATACCATCGCTTTATCAGGCGAGCGACTTCATGAGGGCAAGAGCCGTGTCGAGAGCCTTCTCGAACTCCTTCTCCTCTGTTGGCCAGCCGCACTCGCACGAGACGCCGCCGGTGTAGCCGATCTGCTTGAGGGCGTCGAAGTACGGCTTGAAGATCTCGGCATCGTCAGGACGCGTGCCGGGGAACTTGCGCGTGGCCTTGCATGCGATGTGGCAGTGCTTGAGATGGCATCCGGCCTCCACGATGGAACGGGCGCATTCACGGCCGCTGATCATATGGTAGATGTCAGCCAACTGCTCGAGACGCGGACTATTGACATCACGCACGACCTGCATCCCCTGCCACACATAGTTGATGATGTTGGATTCGTTCGGACGGAGCGGCTCAATGACTATAGACACCGTCTTGAGATCCTCAACACGCTTGCAGAGAAGTCTGCAGAATTCCGTATACTGGAGCAGTCCCTTCTCCGTATCGGGACGCTGCGCCCTGTCGCCACAGATATCACCGGGCACATTGCGCGCACCGCCGGAGCCGAACACGATCGTCTTCACGCCGACCTCTTCCGCGCGGCGGAGAGCCTTTTCGGCGTAGTCGAGCGCAGGGGCGAAATCGGCCTTGGGTCCGGTGATGCGGAACGTGCCGGGAATGAAACCGTTGCAGCTGCGAAGCGGAATCGGGGCGTTGAGGATGAGTTCCTTCTGTTTCTTCCACTCTTCTTCAGAGCAGGTCGGCTTGAGGATGCCGGCAACGCCTGTCTCGAAGAAGTCGTATCCGTGCTTCTTGAGAAGCGCCGCATCCTTGAGAGGACGGCACACACCGAAGAGAATCTTTCCGCCCTTGCCACAGCACGAACCCGCCTTGGCGGAACAGGCCTTGTCGCCACTTGTCGCGCATCCGGCAAGACCCGCCGCCGCCGCAGTCACGAGGAATTCACGTCTATTCATTTCACTGTCTCCTTTGGTTTTGTGTATTTGTAAGATTCATTTCGAAAGCGTCATGCCATCCGGCACGTCTTCGCGCACAACGACCCCGGCTGCTATGTACGCACGGGCTCCGACGGCACGGTGCCCGAGCAGCGTCGCGGCCGGACGCAGCATGGAGAAGTCGCCCATCTTCGTGTCATGGTCCACGCCGGCGCGGGCGCAGACAATCGCGAACTTGCCCAATTCCGCACCGACCGACACGACGGCCTGCGGCCCCACGAACACGCCATGACGCATTTCCGCAGTAGGGGCAACGTCGGCAGACGGATCTATGATCACCGGAAAGTCGTGCCCGCGCAGGCGGCGATATATGCTTTCGCGCACGGCGTTGTCGCCGATCGCTATGTAAACCGCCGCACCTGGATGGTCGTGCGAAGCCTTCTCCACGTTTCCGAGAAGAGGATAGCCCTCAACGGAACCTGTGGCCTTGTTCGGATCATCATCCGCAAAACCGAGAATGTTCCAGGTCATCTCACGCGCATTTATGCGCTCAAGAGTCCAGGCCGCCTCGCGGCCCCAGCCGCCGGCGCCTACAATCATTATGTCACGAACCACGGAACTCCTCCATTTCTCCGCCTCCTTCGAAAGCGGCGGGTATTGTCATGAAAAGTATCTTGATATCCATCAGCAGATTGTGATTGTCGACATACTCGACATCATACGCGAACTTCTGCCGCCACGTGATGGCGTTGCGCCCATGCACCTGCGCCCATCCGGTTATTCCAGGGCGCACCTCATGCCGCCGCGCCTCGAACCGAGAATAGAGTGGAAGGTATCTCACGGGAAGAGGCCGGGGCCCCACCAGCGACATATGGCCGAGAAGCACATTGATGAGCTGCGGAATCTCATCGAGAGAAAGCCTGCGCAGCCATTTTCCAAGCGGCGTTGCGACTGGTTCGCCGCCGGCAGCCGCAACCATCGTCTTAAACTTCAGCACGTTGAACGGCTTGCCGCCCTTCCCCGTCCGCTGCTGGAGGAAGAACACCGGACCGCCGTCGAAAAGCACAATCAGCACCGCCACAACCGCCATAAGCGGAAGCCAGTATTCTGCGGTCAAAAGGACCAATGCTATGTCAAACAATCTTTTTGCCATTTGTCTATGGCGCGTATTGTACCATATCTGGCAAATCATCGAATGCAGGTCTCAACGGGAATCTCGCTCGCACACCTCCAATGAATCACACCGTTCCCCCGTCTACACTTCAACGAAGCAACACCGGCATGTCATTCAGTCCACCAGGTTGGGAGCTTGGTGCGTATTTCACATGCTGTGCCAGATGATGGATGCACAAACGAAGCAGCCAAGGCATGAAGGCAGTGTCCCGTCATATCCTCTACGGCAAAAGCACCGTAGAGACGGTCGTTTACGATATGCATGCCAGCGAGGGCGAGCTGCGCTCGAATCTGGTGCGTCACTCCAGTGTATATGGTCACCTCTAAAAGGGTGCGTTCCTCATTGCCCACCTGTGTCATGCCGACCGGCCTGTAAGATGTCTCGGCATGAAGAGTCTTGCCGGCAAGCGCCCGGCGTTCGGACTCCGACAGACGTGCTTTCTTCAGGTCAACCATCTTGCAATAGCCCAGTCCCGGCATGTGGACAAGATCATTCTCCAATGTCCCACCGAATGCAACGGCCCCTTCAACCAACGCCAGATATGTCTTCTTGACCGTTTGGGCGGAAAACTGGGCGCGCAGGTTCTCGAATGCCGCAGCGTTTTTGGCGACCAGCACGAGCCCGGAAGTACCGGCATCAATGCGGTGCAGGGCACCAGCCATCAATGGGCTGTCCCCGACTCCAATGCATTCCGGCCAACGTGCGACAACACCGTTCATGAGCGTCCCCATCTCCTTGCGCGTCAGAGGCTGCACGGAAATGCCGGCCGGCTTGTCAAATGCAATAAGCGACTCATCTTCAAATATGCAATGCGGACGCACCGACCTGTCCGGCGCTGGATGATTGTCCTTCGCCTCATCCAGACGCAAAACCTCAATGCATTCACCCCCGCGCAGTTTTAGACCTTTCGGTGCCGTCCGCCCGTTCACCTTCACCTGCCCATCCTCGCAGGCTTCACGGGCAAACGCCCTCGGAACAGACGGGAATCGCATAAGCAAGGCGGCATCCAACCGGATGCCGCCCTCGCCTACGTCAAATGTGACATTCTCAATCATATTGACCTGGCATGTTTCCTGGTATCGGAACCTGTCCCTCCCAACCCTGATCCCTAGCCCACGGAAGGTCAGAATCTTCAGCCGTGTCGGCGATGCAGCCGGCAACGAAGACAAGCGCCGCCAACGTCAGCCATTTACTCAGCGAAAATGACATCGCCCTTCTCCACGGGAGACTGGCTCCAGTCACCAAGGATATCGGCAATCACGAAATTCTTGCCTGACACCGACTGGCGAAGACGCACCTTTCCGACAAACTCGCCGACCGCGCCATTGAATCCCTTGCGAAGGATTCCAAGCGTAAGGGAAGGCAACGCATTCTGGCGAGCCGCACCAAGCATTTCCTTCATGGCCTCATCGGTGAACTCAATCACGCAAAACATGAGCTTGTTGTTCACGTCGGCGACCTTGCCCTTGTTTCCTGCAGGAAGCGACGTGACGGCAGACGTACCGGAGACCGTGGCGCCAGCGGACTGGTTCTGCTGCTGAGCCATCTGCTGCATGAGCTTCTGAAGCTGCTGAACCTTCTTCTCGAGGGCGGCGCACTCCTCCTTGGCGACGGCAGTCTCATCCTTTGCGGTGGAGACCTCGTCCTTGAGGCTGGTAATCTCGCCGGACTGCTCCTCGACACGGCTCTTGAGCTTCGTAACTTGCTCCTCGAGAACCATCTTCTCCTGATTGACCTGCGAAACCTTCTGCTTGAGCTCCTCTTCATTCACCTTGGAGGCGCGCACTTCAGGCTTGAGCCTGTTGTAGTCACTCACCTCAGCCTCAAGTTTTCCGCGAAGCTCGGCCAACGCACTGCGGGTGGTATTCAGGCAGGCCTGCTGAGCCTTCGCGCGATCAAGAAGCTGGTCCAGAAGCTCGGCCATCGTACCCTTGCCCTTCGTCATGGGCTTGTTGTAGTTGGCGACATCGGGTACCGTCTGCCCATTGCCGTCAAGAAAATAAAGCTGACGGAGCTGAAGACGAATCTGCGACGTATCCCACCTGAACGTCTCAAGATTGGCGGACTCAAGCTGAGCATTGTACTCTTCGAGAAGATTTGACATTTCAGGCGTATCTATCTGCCGAGCCTCAATAGGGGATATATCCTTTTTCGCCTCAGGCGACACCATAGAGCGCGGAGCATCCGCCTTCTCTATGGTGTTGGCTATCTTGACTATGTAATCCTCCAGCATCCGGTTGCGGTCCCCGAGAAGAGCCCGTTTGTCAAACAGACCCATTTCAAACCACAACGCAGCCGCCGCTACGATGAGAATCAGATATACGACTATGTGCAATACTTTATTCATCTATTTCCTCCACGGGTACAATAGGATACCCTAAAACGGTTTTTACTTCAAGCAAAAAAATCAACTTCTTGTTGAAACACCCAGGCTGAACCCGAAATGCACAAAGCACCGCGGGAACCTGCGTGCGGCGAGATTCGGGTTAAGGCGAACACTGCGCACCTGTTCAGCAAAGGCTGTCATAGGCTTTTCAAATCCAACGAAAGAAGGAATGCGGGATTCGTCTTTATCTTCTTCATCCCGTTCAGTACGCTCTGCATCGCGCGCTCGGACCCTGCATCGGCAAGGACGCGGCGCAGCGCCCACGTCTTCTCCATCTCCATCGGATCGAGCAGGAGGTCCTCCTTGCGCGTTCCGGACTTCTCGATATCGATGGCGGGGAAGATGCGCTTGTCCGCAAGGCTGCGGTCAAGGACAAGCTCCATGTTGCCCGTTCCCTTGAACTCCTCGAAGATCACTTCGTCCATGCGCGAACCGGTGTCGATTAGCGCAGTGGCGAGAATCGTGAGGGAACCGCCTCCCTCGATGTTGCGCGCCGCGCCGAAGAAGCGCTTCGGCCGGTGAAGCGACAGGGCGTCGACACCGCCGGTGAGAATCTTGCCGGAATGCGGCTGGACGGTGTTGTAGGCGCGGGCAAGACGGGTTATCGAGTCGAGCAGGATGATCACGTCGCGCCCGTTCTCCACCTGGCGACGCGCCATCTCGCCGGTCATCTCCGCCACGTTCACATGATGCTGCGGTTCCTCGTCGAACGTCGACGAAAGAACCATCGCCTTCGTGTTGCGCTGCATGTCCGTCACTTCCTCGGGGCGCTCGTCGATGAGAAGCACGATGAGCATCGCCTCGGGGTGGTTCGCGGTGATGGCGTTTGCGATCTTCTGCAGAAGAACCGTCTTTCCGACGCGCGGCGGAGCCACGATGAGTCCGCGCTGGCCGAACCCGACCGGAGTGAAGATGTCCATGACGCGCGTCGAGTATTCGTTGGGAGTCGTCTCGAGCACTATGCGCCTGGTCGGGAACGTAGGAAGGAGGTTCTCGAAGTGGACGATGCGCGCGGCCTCGCTCGGGAGCTTGCCGTTCACCTTAAGCACGCCGCCGAGACCGAAGTAGCGGTCGCGGTCGCGCGGGTCGCGAAGCGGACCCTCCACCGTGTCGCCGGGACGGAGCATGTGCCTGCGGATCTGCTGCTGGGGCACGAAGACATCCTCCGGGCACGAGAGGAAGTTCGTCTTTGCGCTGCGGAGATAGCCGTAGCCTTCGCGGACGATCTCGAGACATCCGCTCGCCATCACGGCGCCGCCGCGCGCAAGATAGCTGCGGATGGCATTGAAGATGATGTCGTGGCGCTTCATCGCACCGAGATCTTCGGCGTTTGCGTCCGGACACATCCGCTCGACGATCGTCGCGTTGTCCCAGGAATGGATGTCTGCAAGCTTGTATTCGGGCAGATCCGGATTGCGCGGAACCTGCTGCATCTGCGGCGGAACCTGCCTGTACTGCTGATATCCGTTGCGCCCCTGAAAACGCTGTGCGCGCTGCTGAAGCCAGCGCTGCCTCTTGGAGAGCTGCTGCTGCGCATTGCCGCCTTGCTGCCCATTCTGCTGCTGGGCGTTCTGCTGTGTCTGCTGATTGGGCTGGGCGGCGTTTTGCTGTGCCCCTGTCGCCTGCGCAGGAGCCTGAGACGCAGCCGGTGCAGCGGATTGCGTCTGTACGGAAGGCTTCTCGGAAGCCACTGGCGCGGAAGGCTCGGACCGATTCACGGGCGAGACGGGCTCCGCCGGCTTCTCGGCCTTTGGTGCTTCACTCTTTGCCGCGTTCGCCGCCGGTGCGGCAATCTGCGGCTCTGCGGCAGCCTTTGCCGCCGCCGGTTTTCTGCCACGCCTTTTAACAGGCTTCTCAATCTGTTCTGTCTCTTCTGCCATATCTATTGTCTGCCTTTCAGCCAATCAACGAGTCGCTTGGCCTCTTGTTTGAGATTTTCGGCCGAACCGTCGTTCACAACAACATAATCGGAACGTGCAACCTTCTCTTCGACGGGAAGTTGCGCTGAAAGTCGCGCTTCAGCCTGTTCCTCCGTATATCCGCGATTGGATACCATTCGCCTGATCTGTACATGGCTGGGGGAGGAAACGGCGACAATTATATCATAAACCCCTTCCCAATGGCACTCAAAAAGCAACGGAATTATCTCAACCGCCATTCGCGGCTCATCGCCCGTGGATGACGGCCTGTCGGCGAACTCGTCCAGCCGGGCCCGGACAAGCGGATGGATGCGCGCCTCAAGCTCCTTGCGCTTTGCGGGATCGCGGAACACCTCGTCCGCGATCCTGCGCCGCTCTTCCGCCGGAATGATGTCGTGCACTATGTCGTCGGCGTCGATGGTCTCGACGCCGAGTTCATTCAGGTACTTGGCAAGCAGCGACTTGCCGCAGGCGATTCCGCCGGTAAGAGCAATGCGCATGTTCAGTTGATCCTTTCGAGACATTCATCAAGCTTGCGCCTGGTGGAGGCCTTGGGCCAGAAGCGCCCGGGCGCATCGATCGACGCCTTGAACATCCTGACCGCATTCTCCCAGTCGCCCTCCACCATATATGCGGTGCCGAGCGCGTCAAGCATCATTCCCCGTCCATCCAGCGAAGGGTCTTTGGCGACATCCGCGCCGAGCCGTTTCACCTCCAGGAAATCGTCCCAGTTTCCGCGCGAGGCAAGCGCATAGGCAAGACGGTACTTGACGTACTCCCGCGGACGCAGGGCCAAGCTTTTGCGATAGAGTGCTATGCCCTTGTCGAAGTCCCTGAACCTTGCGCACAGCGCATCCCCCACATGCACCATGGCGCGCGGATGGAGCGGATCGCACTCAAGCGCCCGCCGATGCGCCGTGTGGTCGTCGCTCCAGAAACGGGTCTGACGGAACGCCGCAACCGCATATGCCGCGACGGCCAGCACCATAGCCCTGCGGAGCGCCGCACGGGAGGCAAGCCTCGCGGCACAGGACGGCACTGGCACGAGTGCGGCAAGGAACACAACGGACATCGTCGGCAGATACGTGAATCTGTCCGCGTGCGCCTCGATTCCGAAGGAACCCAGAAGCCCCAGAGTCGGCACGAGCGGAACAATGAACCAGACGAACGAAAACACGCATGCGGCCGATACGCACGAGATCCGCCAGATGCGAACCCGCACGGCGACCGACAGCGCCGCAAGCGCAGCCAGCGCAAGGGCGATGAGATTGCCGACTCCGCCCAAAGGCATGATTCCCTCCACTATCCGGCAATCGACATGAAGTCCGGACGGCCAGACCGTCGCACGCACGTAAAACCCGAGCGCGGAAAGCGCATGGACGATTCGGTGGTGCAGCGGCGCGGCGAAAAGAGCGACCGCCTCCTGCCCGGCCACATGCGTCTGCGAATACGCGGCGGCAATGGCAGTCCCGCCGGCAAGAACGAACATCGCCGCATAACACGCCCTGACCGGCGGCGTAAAGCGACAGCCTTCGCGTCCCTGCTCCGCACCGAATCTCAACAGCAGGTGAAGCGCCAGCGCAAGAACCGGGAAACACATGGCCGACGGCTTGGAAAGGCATGCGGCGGCAAACAACAGCAAAGCGGCAAGGCGGAACAGCCCGATGGCAACAGGCCTGCCTTCATCAACCAGCGACCTTAACCAGAATACCATCGCGGAAAGCGAGAAGAAGACCCACAGCATTTCCTTGCGGCAGGCAATCCAGGCAACAGGTTCCGCCCGCAGCGGATGGATCGCCCAGAACAGGACGGCAAGCAGAAGCGCGAAAGAAGACCCTCTGCCGCCGGCAACCGCACCCACCCGACGCGCAAGATGGAACAGCATAACCGCATTCAGGGCATGAAAGAGCACATTCACAAGATGCATCCACACGGAAAGCGTAACGCCGAAAAACCTTGACAGTTCAATGTCGATCATGTACGAAATGTACGTGATCGGCATCCATATGCCGCCGTGACTGAAGTTCGTGAAGCTCTCAACGACATTGGACAGCGAGAGTCCTGTCGCGACAAATGGATTCCGGAACGTATATCCGGCGTCATCCAGTCCAATGTACGAAAAACCGGCGGCTCCGGCAAACACCGCAAGAACCGCAAAAACAGTCAAAACATATGGGAGGTATCTACTCACCTGACTGCAATCTCTCCGCGCCTTCACAGAATCGAAAGCGAAATGTTTGCAATTGTACCACATCCTCCATTTCACAGGATAAGATTTAGTTGTTTTCCTCCTCTGATTGTTGATGCGCCGAACGACAGAATGCCCTCACTTGCCGATGCCAGCCTTATTCTGCCTCAATCGCCCCGACAGACAGAGGAAAAACACCCTGAATTTATCACACCCCCACTTCCCATGTCGAAAGCCGTCACATGCAACGCCGAACAACCGAGAGAACCGAATCCACAGCTTCAGACTCCGGTATTTTCCCCTGCAGTTCGCCGCCCTCATACAGAAGAAACACCCCATCGCCGCCACATAGCGCAATATCGGCGCCTTTTGCCTCTCCCGGCCCATTAACCACACATCCCATCACTGCGATCTTGGGAAATTTCAAGCCGCGGCGCCCGAACTCCGCCGCCAGCCCCGCAAGACCTGACTCAACGGACTCCGCCACACCCTTGACATCACACTTTGTGCGGCCACAGGTGGGGCAACTCGTCACTGACGGTCCTGGCGACCGCATGCCAAGCGAACGCAATATCTCAAGACCGACAGCAATCTCTTTTTCCGGCGTGTCGGTCAGCGAAACGCGAATCGTATCGCCAATTCCTTCCGAGAGCAGAATGCCAAGCGCGACAGAGGAATGAACGGTGCCGCGCATGAACGTACCGGCCTCCGTAAGTCCTACATGAAGCGGCAGATCGGTCCGTTCCGCCAGTTCTCGGTAGGCGGCAAGGGTGTCCGCCACATTAGACGCCTTCACGGACACGACAATATCGCGAAAACCCTCATCTTCAAGAAGCTTCACGTGCTTCAGCGCAGACGACACGAGAGTCTCGCCTTTTTCAAGGCTTCCACCATTCACTCCGATCCTGATCGGGATTCTCTTCGCCATCGCCGCGCGGGCAACGGCCTGTACACGATCACGGCCTCCGATATTGCCGGGGTTGAGTCTCAACGCATGTACACCATGCTCTATTGCCGCCAATGCACAACGATAGTCGAAATGGACATCGGCGACCAACGGCACTGGACTTTTCTTTGCGGCCGCGCCGAGCACTTTAGCCGCATCGATATCCGGAACCGTCAAACGCACAATGTCAGCCCCAGCCTTCGCACAACTTTCAAGATGCGTCACAATAGACCGGAGATCATGAGGATCGTCCGCAAGCATAGTCTGTACGCTGACTGGAGCATTACCACCGATCGGCACCTTGCCGACATGCACTTGCCTCGTATTCCTATCCATAGTTACAGACACCCCCTTCATTGACTTCCAACATCCTCCTGTCAGCAAATGTCGCCGAGGCTGAGACGAGGTGAGGTATAGCCCCAGCCTTGGTCACCTTGACCGACGCCGCCCGGACTTTTGGATCGGCGATGCACAGGTCATGAACCACCTTTGCAGCACGTTCTATCATGCGGCACTCTGCCGACACAAGAGCATTGCGGATATGTTCGGTGAGAGCCGCATAGTCAACCGTATCCTCAAGGTTGTCGCTTGTTGCCGATCGGTCGCAGATGTCAAGCCTGACGTCCACCATCAGTCTCTGTGTGCGCAGACGCTCATCCGGGCGTTCCCCGATAATGCAGTCCACGTCAATGCCATTAAGCTCCAGCAGCATTTCTCGCCTCCGTTTGTCGCCTAGAGAATTCACAGCCGCAATACAACTGCCGATAGAGACCAAGTTCGGCGGCACGCTTCACAGATATCTTGAACCCCTCTTTCTTCTTGAAATCCTCCTTGAGGAATCGGGGATCGACCGAAGAGGAGAACACAACCGCACTCGGCTTGTGCGGGCTGACCGTCAGCGAAGTGCAGAACGAGTCGCAGCCACAGGCCTCAAGATATTCTACCGTCTTCGCAAGGTTGTAGCGGAAGCAGCGTTCGCACCGGCGTCCCTTCTCCGGCTCGCCTTCAAAACCGGCGGCAACCTCGCGAAGCCATTCTTCATGGTCATACGGGGCCACCACCAACTCAACGCCCTCGGCCTCGGCCAGTCTGCGAGCCGAAGCCAGACGCTTCTCAAACTCCTCGCGCGTGTCGATGTTGGAGTTCGCGAAGCACATTGCAACAGCATGTCCCGCGTCTTTAAGACGCGGGACGCATGCCGACGCGCAAGGTCCACAGCAGGTATGCAAAAGTACTTTGCGCATTGTACGCTGCATTTATCCGCAGAGCTTTTCCTTGCGCGAGTAGAATTTCTTCGCCGCTGCGGAGAGTTTCTGCGACTCCGGAAAGTTCTCGGGCTCGAGAATCTTCGCCAGATCGTCAAGCATGCCACGCTGCTTTGCCGTCAGGCGCTGCGGGACCTCGAATACGATCCGCACCACGAGATCGCCCGTACCCATTCCGCGGAGGGAAGGCATGCCCTTCCCGCGGAGGCGGAAAAGCTTTCCGTTTGGCGTGCCCGAAGGTATCTTGAGGTTCGCGACGCCTTCCGGCGTGGGAACGTCGACCGATCCACCGACCGCCGCCACGACGGGAGACACAGGAACGTCGACCGCAAGATCAAGTCCGTCTCGGACGAAAATCTCGGAATCGCGCACGCGCACGACCACATAAAGGTCGCCCGGCTCGCCACCACGAAGACCGCCGCCGCCCTTGCCGGAGAGGCGCAGACGCGACCCGGTATCCACGCCCTTCGGAATCCTTAGCGAAACCTGGCGCTTCGAGCGCATCTGCCCAGAGCCATGGCACGACGGGCAAGGCTGCTCTATGACAGAACCTTCGCCGCCGCATTTCGGACACGTCTGGCGCACCTGGAAGAAGCCGTTTCCGCGCACGACCGCGCCGCGTCCTCCGCAGGTCGAACATGTCGTCCGCCTGGATCCCTTCGCTGCCCCGGAACCGTGGCACTGGTCGCACTCCTCGGGAAGCGTCAGGTCCAGCGTGCGTTCGCTGCCGAAAAGGGCCTCCTCGAAATCGACCTCCAGCTCCATCGACATGTCGGCGCCGCGCTGGGGGCCTTCAGGATCCGCCTGACGTCGACCACCGCCGAACATGCCGCCGAATCCACCAAAACCTCCGCCGCCCATTCCGCCGCCGAAGACGGAGTTCAGTATGTCCCCGAGATCGATATCCTGAAAATGCGAGAAATCCCTGCCGAAGTCAAAGCCGCCCGGACCGAAATTCACGCCCTGATGTCCAAACTGGTCGTAGCGCTGGCGCTTTTCGTCGTTCGACAGCACCTCATATGCCTCGGACGCCTCCTGAAACTTGGCCTTGGCGGCCTCGTCTCCGGGATTGCGGTCGGGATGGTACTTCATCGCAAGCTTGCGGTAGGCGGACTTGATCTCGTCCGCACTCGCAGACTTGGACACGCCAAGCACCTCATAGTAGTCTCTCTTATCTGCCATGACGGAAAACTGCCTTCGCTATTTCGCGGGACCCGACGAAACGACCACCTGCGCCGCGCGCAGGAGACGTCCGTTCAACATCCATCCCTTCTTCACCTCGGTGGAGATCCGGCCCTCTTCCACATCGTCAGACGGCAATGTGGCGATTGCCTCGTGGCGATTCGGGTCCAGCTCTTCGCCGACAGACTCGAACGGCTCCGCGCCATGATCCTTGAGCGCCTTGAGAAAGCCTTCGTAGGCAAGCTGTACGCCTTTCACGAACGGATCCTCAGAATCCTTCGCCTGACCTATCGCAAGCGCAAGATTGTCCGCCGTGACAAGCATATCCTTGACCGTCTCCGACGCGGCGAACTTCACAAGCTCCTCACGGTCACGCGAGACGCGCTTTCGGTAGTTGTCGAAATCGGCGAGCATCCGGGCATACATGTCCTTCCAGTCCGGCTCAGACGCAGTCTCCGATTCCGCCTCATTGGCCGGTTCCGCGCCATTCTCCGGACCCTGCTCCACGGCAGGTTCCCCGTCCGCAGCAACCTCCTCCGCGCCATTCGCACCAGACGTCTCCGGCTTTTCCTCCGAAGACGTCTCTGCGCCCGCAGTCTCTTCAGCGGACGTCTTCTTTGACTCTTCCTCGCTCATTATTCCGTAATCGTGTTTTTTGCTTCATTGACGCGCATCTTGCGCCCCATGTAATCCTTCTCGGAATAGGCTGCAATGGCCTTCTCCGCCTCTTCTCGGTTCGGCATGACGACGAAGCCGAAACCCTTGGACTTGCCGTTGAAGCGGTTCGTCACGATCCTAGCCGATGCGACCGCGCCATACTCCGTAAAGAGAGCCTTGAGCGCATCATCCGTAAGATCGTAGCTGAGATTGCCGACGTATATCTCGACGCTTCCGGCAGGAACAGGCTGACGGGCCGACTCCTTGCGCGAAGCCGGCTGACGATCCCTGCGACGATGATCGCATTCATGGTGCCTCTTGCCTGCGCACTTGCATCGTTTCGTGAGCCGCCCTGCGACAAATCCGACAACAAACGCACCTGCCACTGCGGCAATGGCATGCGGAGTGCATTTTGCCGCACATGCCGCGGCAAGCATAAGTGAACTGATACTCATGTTTCTTTTCCTTCTCTTCTTGTGTTAGGCTCCCAGGAAGCCGTCGAGCTTCTTCAACCGGGAGGGATGACGCAGTTTACGCAGGGCCTTCGCCTCTATCTGGCGGATGCGCTCGCGCGTCACATTGAACTGTTTTCCGACCTCTTCGAGCGTGCGGGAGAAGCCGTCGGTCAAACCGAAACGGTAGTCCAGCACCTGACGTTCGCGGTCGGTCAGCGTCGTCAGTATCTCCTGCAGCCGCTCGCGGAGCATCGCATACGCCGTCTGCTCCGATGGATTCTCGGCTGTCGTGTCAGGGATGAAATCGCCATACTTGGCGTCATCCGAGTCTCCGACCTTGGACTGCAGGGAAATCGGTTGCTGCGCCATGCGATAGACCTTGCGGACGTCCTCCGGAGACATCTCCATTTCGACCGCCAGCTCCTTCTCCTGAGGTTCGCGCCCAAGCTTCTGGATGAGCTTCTTCTGCACACGCATGAGCTTGTTGATCGTCTCGATCATATGCACAGGGATGCGGATGGTGCGGGCCTGGTCGGCAATCGCACGGGTTGCCGCCTGGCGAATCCACCACGTCGCATACGTGGAGAACTTGTACCCCCTCTTGTACTCGAACTTCTCCACCGCCTTCATGAGGCCCGTATTGCCCTCCTGGATGAGATCGAGGAAGGAAAGTCCGCGGTTCATGTACTTCTTGACGATGGAGATGACGAGACGGAGGTTCGCCTCGACCATCTTTGTGCGGGCGTCCTGCCCTCTGCGGAGGACGGTGCGCAACACGTCGAAATCAGTAAGGAACTCGTCCGGCGGCATGCCGAACACCGACTCGTATCGAGCGATGCGGCCGCGCACCTCCTTTAGTTCCACCTCTCGCTTCTTGCTTGGACGCAGCTTCTTGAGCTGCTCCTCGCGGGCAAGCTGCTTCTTGTACGGAAGATAGAGCTTCTCATCGGCCTCATTACACAGCTGTTCAAGGACCTTCTGCTTAAAGTTGAGTTTGTCGAACACCCTGCGGAGAGACCCGCGCACCAATGCAAGGTTCTTCTCTGCGGCCTTTAGTTTCGGCGAATTGGGCGAGGTGCGGGCCTTGACAAGGGCGACATACTCCTGACTTACTACCGCCAGTTTGTTGCCGATGTCTGCCAACTGCTTGCGGAACTTCGGAAGCTGCGCCATGTAGGCGTCACGGTTGTCGTCGAACTTGTCCGTCACAACGCGGTCGAAACGCTCATCCATGTGCTCCAGCTTATCCAAAAGCTTCGCGTACATCTTCGGCGCGAAGGTAAATCTGTTGAACAGCTCCTTCGCGCGAACCTCCGCCTCCTCTATGCGCATGCATATCTCAACCTCCTGCTCACGGGTGAGAAGCGGAACCTGCCCCATCTGGTGCAGATACATGCGGATCGGATCGTCCGGCATGTCCGACTGCTTGCGGCCAGGCGCATTCTTCTGATCCTTGTTCGCACGGTACGATTCCACCGTATCGGCATGTATGACATCCACATTGAGAGCTTGAAGTATCATGAGATACTCGTCGGCCGTGGACTCGTCCTGTACCGTCTGAGGGACGATGGAGTTGAGCTGCTCGTACGTGACATACCCGCCGTTCTTCTCGGCGACCTGCTTCACCTCCTGGATAACGGCATTGCGCTCTTCGGCGCCAAGAACGCTGCGTCCCTTGAAATCAGACATGACGTCAACGCTCTCAGGATCGTATTCGTCGGAATTCGCCGTCGTAGGACCAGCCGCGGGCACGACTTCATCGATGGCGATGTCGCCCTTGGCAGAGCCGTCACCGTCCTCATCGGAAGGCTGCTGGTTCTCAATGCGATCCGCCTGCTTGGCAACCTCCTCAAGGTCCAGTCTGCTGGCTTCCCGCTCCTCAGCCTCCATGCTTTCGTCCAAAAGGGCCTCGTCAGGGGCGTTCTCCTCCTCTGACTCGGCAGAGGCAAGCTCGGGACTCTCCTCGTCCTCCACGAGCCTGTAACGACGGGATTTCTTCATCGACCCCTCTCCATTAGAGGACTGGACAGACTTTTTGGGCATCTTGACCGTCTTCTTCCCAGACTCTTTTTTGTTTGCCACCTTGATTGTTTTTTTGGAAGCCATCACTTCTCCAGACTACAATTCGACTATATGATGAAATGTCAAGGAAGCAATATATCATTTCCCATTGACAGATGCAAGTGTAAAATCACAAAAAAAGATTGACGCTTGCCTTCTTCAGAAAAGAAGAGGGACCGCATTTGCCGTTCCAACCCGAAGCGTATTGCGGCGTATGTCCGGCGGCATATCAAGATGATAGCGCATGAAGAGCCCGAGGAACCGAACCGCAGCCGTCACGTCGGACACAGAGACACCCTCGGCGACATTGCCGCCGCCAGCCACAAGACACGCCGCTCCTGACGGCAACTGGACTGTCTTCGCTCCAACACCGGCGCGGCCAAGATCTATCGAAAAGGGAACCGTATCCGCCGAAAAATCCACTCCTGAAAAATCAGGGGACAAGCCCGCAAGCTCCAGAAATCCCGTTTCAAGAGAAACCATTTTCCGTTCAAAGTCTGCAGCATCGGCAAGCCCGTCTAGAAAACGTTCAAGAAAATCAAACCACAACACAGCCTCCGGACTGTGCGGACAGTGTTCCTTCACCAGATATGCGGCATAGGATGCCAACGCCGTGGTCCGGAACCGACCTCGCATGTATTCGCGCGTATGGATCGGCGACGCCTCCCGGATCGCATGAAGCTCGCCCTTCGCTCTGACATAATAGACCAATTCGCAGGTGTAGAAGAAATCGTACTGCCCGAGAAACGCGCTTTTCGGACGCACCGCACCCTTGATAAGCGTGGGAACAGGCCCTCGTTCAGGGGTTAGCCACGTCACAACATGACTTGTCCGAGACCACGGACGGATGTCCAGGACTATCCCCATGGTCTTAAAAGTCTCGCCGGCCATGACCAGTCCGTCAGTTGATCAGCCGCCGATGCCGTTCTGTTGGGCGACGAGAGAATCAGCGCCGTACATTTTGCGCAGTTTCGGCTTCTCAATCTTCCCTGTAGGATTTCGGGGGACCGAAGCGAAAATGATCTTACGAGGACGCTTGTAGCGCGGAAGCTCCAGACAGAAACTGTTCACCTCGGCAACGGTAAGCGTCTCGCCATTCTTGACCTCTATTATCGCCGCGGCGATTTCTCCAAGACGCGCGTCCGGCAATCCGATCACGGCTACATCCTTGATCTTTGGATTGGCCCGCAGAAAATCTTCGATCTGTACAGGATAAAGATTCTCGCCGCCGGTGATGATGACATCCTTGGCCCGATCCACCAGATAGATGAACCCGTCTCGCTCCTCCGCCATGTCACCAGTGCGAAGCCAGCCGTCCTCGGAAAGGATCTCCTTGGTTGCCGCCGGGTTCTTGTAGTATTCTTTCATCACGCCGGGACCCCTGAGCGCGAGTTCACCGACCTCCCCCGGCACGACTGACGATCCGTCCGGACGGATGATCTTTGTCTCCCATCCATACCCGGCCACTCCGATTGCACCGACATGGTCGATGTTCTCGATGCCGAGATGCACCGAACCGGGACCGGTAGATTCCGAAAGCCCGTAATTCGTATCATAGTCGTGGTTCGGGAATATGGTTTTCCAGCGTTTGATGAGCGCCGGAGGAACAGGCTGCGCACCGATATGCATAAGACGCCACTGGTCGAGCGAATAGTCCTCAAGATTGACGTCGCCGCGCTCGATCGCATCCAGAATGTCCTGCGCCCAAGGAACAAGAAGCCATACGATGGTGCACCTCTCCTCGCTTGCGGCGCGAAGCACCCACTCGGGCTGCACCCCCTTGAGCAGGACCGCCCTGCCTCCGACGAGAAAACTCCCGAACCAGTGCATCTTCGCACCCGTGTGATAGAGCGGCGGGATACAGAGAAACACATCGTCCTTTGTCTGTCCATGATGTTTCTGCTCGCACTTGCAAGAATGCATCAACGCGCGATGGCGCAGGATGATCGCCTTCGGAAAACCTGTCGTTCCCGACGAGAAATAGATTGCGGCATCATCCTCTTCGGAAAGCGAAATGGCCGGTGCCTTGGACGAGCAGTAGCCCACCATGGTCCTGTAGCTTACGTCAAAGCTCGGACAGTCATCGCCGACATAAACGCTGAATCTGATGCGCGGGACACGGTCGATGATCTGCTCAATGCGTCCGGTGAACTCAGGTCCATGCACAAGCACGTCTGCATCTGAGAGTTCAAGACAGTATTTGATTTCGTCTGCAGTATAGCGGAAATTGAGCGGCACCGCCATGCATCCGGCCTTGAGAACGCCGAAATATACCGGAAGCCATTCCAGACAGTTCATGAGAAGAATCGCAACCTTATCACCCTTCTTGAGTCCGCGGCTCAGTAGAAAGTTCGCGAATCTGTTCGCCTTTCTGTCGAACTCAATCCACGTAATCTCGCTCCGGAACGCCTCGAGCGGATTTGACTCGATGAGTGAATATTCACGCCAAGTGGTGTTTCTCTTCTCCAGCTCCTGCGGATTTATCTCCACAAGTGCCACATCGTTGGGCCATTCACGCGCATTGCGCTCAAGTATTTGCGTTATCACTTCCATGGCCGCAGATTATACCATAATCGCCGCCCTTCAACATGGACTCAATGCATGTTACAGACGTACCGGTCGTCCGGATTTTGCACTTTTGCGTTCCGCATCCACGATCGCGACGGAATCCCGTGCGCTCTTCGCAGTGACCGGATCGGCATCGCCGCCTGATATCCATGCGACAAACTCCTTGATCTCCCTTTCGTAGCCGCTGACCTTCGGCACCTTCGGCGTAAACGGTTTTCCCTTCTCGGGATATAGGACAAAGGCGGGATTGGAATGCGAATTAAACACGGCCACAGCCTTCTCGAACACGACACGGAATCCGGATTCCCACACGAAACTCGGGGACATCGCCCAACTGGACGAAGATGTGACGACCTTGTCGGGATAGGAATATGTCGTCGCTATGAAATCGGTCCATCCATCCCTGTGAAGGTGAGACCTTGAACACACCGACTCTGGCATGCCAAAGAGATGGTGTATCTCGTCGGTGTCGTGGAGATGCATGTCGAGCGCGACGCCACCAGACTTCGATTCGTCCAGGAACCAGCACTTGCCGCTGCGGTTCCATACGGGAGCCGGTGAGAATCGGGTGAAATCGGCGGCGATCACCTTGCCGTACTTTCCGCTTTCAACGTATTTCCTCAGCACTGCATATTCAGGCCAATACCTCACGCACTGCGCGATCATGAGACGAGCCTTGGACTTCTTTTCCGCCGCAATCATCCGATCACAGGTCTTCGCGTCAATCGCCATCGGCTTTTCGCAAAGCACATTGACATCCTTGGAAAGCGCCTTGACCGTCATGTCCGGATGCAATGGGGTGGGCAACGTAATATCGACGATATCAAGCTGTTCGGACGTGAGCATCTTGTCGAAATCGTCGTAAATGCGCACGCTCGGCGACAAGTCCGAATCATCGGCAACATCAAGATTGCCTTTCGTCTTTGCCGTTATCTGCGCCAGGTTGGAATCGCACACGCATGCCACCCTTACATTTCGCAGTTTCCTCCATACGCCATAATGCGTACGCCCCATGAATCCAAACCCGACAATGGCGACATTGAGTTTCTTCATCTATCAATTCCCTTTCCTTCAGGTACATCAAAAACACATTGCGCATCATTTCCCGGACGCCGCAGCAGGAAGCGGATATATGCAGATGAACGACGGCGCCCCCCAGTCGCTGCCTGCCGTTCTGGCGAAGCAGGCTACGTCAATGCGCTCCGTCAGAGACCGGCAGTCAACCGAAAGATGCACGGAACCGTTCGCTCCGGGAACGATCTTCACGCGCTTTCTGTCGCCATGGACGACATGCCAGCAATATGAAACGTCCTTAAGCCCTTCCGGAAACGCCTTGAAGGAAAAATCAAGTTCTCTCTCCAGGTCTGTGTTTTTTACAGGCACAAAAGCGGATAACGGGAGAACGGCGGGCGGTATTGAGGCGGGCGTAAGGCCATGGGCGAGCTGCGCGATCCTGACGGCGTCCAACGTAGCCCTGTCGAACGCGGTGGGATGCGCCTTTGAGGAAAAATAGTCGAACTCCGACTCCACACCTTTACGCGTTCGCCTGAAAAGGTACTGCATTGTCGGACCGAAAAGGCCGCGCTCCTTCACAGCCCTCTTAACGTCTGCGCGCATCGCGGCGGAAGCGGCAAGTGCCGCCCTCACATAATAGCGGTCCGAACCGCTTGAGCCGACAGACGTCAGCGCACATGGGGTCACACCAAGAAAACGGTCGAGTCCTGTGGCCGGATCGAAGTCCCTGTGGGCGGGGAAAACCCAAAACTGGTTGTCGAGATAGCATTGCTGAAGCGAAACCATGGCTTGCGGATCCTGCATCGCCATGCGCGCCAGAGAACAGGAGTCGTTGGTCGTCACAATCGCTAGTGAAGCGTTTCCGACTACTGCGGCCCCTGGATAGAGCGTATTGGGGATTGCCTTGTTGACCCTCTTCTTTCTGGCCTCACCGTCAAAACGCAGCTCCGAAAGGAGCGGGAAGTCCTTCAGGTCGATTCGGGAATGGTCATTGTCGCGGTTGACATAGATATCGCCCGCATTGCCTGAAGCTCTCCCATCCGCAAGCAATGCTGCAAGAACATCCTTTGCCGGACCATCATACAGTGCCGCCATAGCCTCAGGGGATTCGCCTGCGCCGCGAAGGAACTTGAAAAGCGCCGTATACAGTCCTCTGTCAAAATCCCAGATCAGGTTGGACTTATTGAGGACCAGACGCGTCCCCATCGTCAACCGCGCATGTTTTGGCGCAGGACGGCCAGGCACCGGAAGCCCCGCCGTATCACGCGCCAACTGAACGATCGACTTGAACCTTGCAGTTGAGGATATCCGCTTGAGGTCGTTGTCGTTTTCAATCGCCTGCGCATTTCTGAATCCGGCCTTCACAGCGAGTTCCAATGCGTCTAGAGCCGCGTCAGGAGTAGCCCTGTACGCCAACGCACAGGCAAGATTGTACTGCCATGTGGCATCGCCAGGCATAAGATCAAGCCCCTGCCGGCAAATCGCCTCCATGTTCGTTATGTTCCCTGTGCGCACAGCACGCATCAACTGTACGCGCAGGAAAGATTGATGCATATGCAGATGCGGATAGTCGTATAGCCCTACTGGTTCGGGATCAGCGGCACGGATCGCCGTGCAAAGCACAGACAGTCCAACCAGCACAGCGTATCGCGCAATGCATCGCATACCGCCTGTCACTCTCAGACGCGGATCTGACCACTCTTGGCGAGCATCTTCGCCTCGACGGACTGGATCTCTGCAAAGCCCTGGGACGAGTGAGGATTGAGACCGTCAGACTCCTCCATCGAGCTGTCCGCCTCGTTGTATATCGTTGCCTTGAGTCCCTTCAGCGACTCGAAGAAGATGTTGCCCTTGTAGAGTCCGAGCGTAACCTCCGCCGTGGCCTTGTCCGCCCAAACCTGAATGGCCGCACGGGCCGCCTGGGTTGCGGGATCAAACCACTTGCCATCGTAGATCTGGTCGGCGACGAACTTTGAGAGCTGGTTGAATAGCTGCGTGGACTTGCGGTCCATGATGCCTTCGTAGATGTACTTGAGACCCCAGGAGAGGACCTCCATGCCGGGAGCCTCATACACGCCGCGGCTCTTCGTGCCGATGATTCGGTTTTCAAGAGCGTGCTTCATGCCAATGCCGTTACGGCCGCCGATCTTGTTCACGAGCTGCATGACCTTTAGTGCGTTCATCTTCTTGCCGTTGATGGCGACGCAACGCCCCTTCTCGAACTTGAGAACGATCTTCTCGACCTTGTCCGGAGCATCCTTCGGCCACACTCCCATTGTGGGCTTTACGATGCGCATCGATGTCTCCATAGACTCGAGATCCTCCGCCTCGTGCGAGAGTCCGGCAAGGTTGGCGTCGGTGGAATATTTCTTCTTGGTGCCGACAAAGGCGACGATGCCGCGCTCGGCGAGGAAGTCGACCATCTGCGTGCGGCCCGGGAACTTCTTGAGAAGATCAGAGTCGCGCCAAGGGGCATACACGCCAAAGTCCGGATCGATGACGTTCGTGTAGCGCTCGAAGCGCATCTGGTCGTTGCCGCGGCCCGTCGCACCATGGACGAGAGCGACGCAACCAGCCTTCTTCATCGCGGGGAGGAGTTTCTGGACCGTGACCGCCCGGGCGATGCCGGTGGAGTTCCAGTATCCGCCGTCGTACATGGCCTGGCACTTCACCGTCTCAAAACAGATGTCGGCCATCTCGGCGGTGACATCGACGATCTCCGTCTTGACGCCGGTCGGCGCCATGCGCTTCTTGATGTCGTTGATGTTCTTCTCGTCCGGCTGCCCGACGTTCGCCGAGAACGCCTTCACCTTCACGCCGGCATCCAGAAGAACGCAGCAGATGGTCTTTGAGTCGAGACCGCCGGAAACGCATACGCCGACAGTCTTACCCTTCAAGTCTTCCAACTTCATTTTATTTTCCTCGTTGACTTTTTCTTTCAAAAATCACTTTGCGACAGGTTACAGCATCCACCGAATGCACAACTCGCGCAATTCCCTTCAATAGGTCGCAAATTATACCATAATCCAGCGATATGCGCTGAAACCTTTAGACTAAAAAACAAAACAGAACACCTGCCCCCAACCGACATCCGTGATCTTAATTCTTGCCGTCTGAGTCATTTTCGTCCTTGCGGGGCAAGAGCTTGTCCGTCAAGAACATAAGCGCCACTATAATCACTGCCGCTACGGCAATGCAGATCACTTTCGTTGCCATTATTCAGTTTCCTTTCATTTAAGGCCGCTTAGCGGCAGAGTGTGTAGAGGACTCCAGCGACAACCGCAGAACCGATCACGCCGGAGACGTTTGGTCCCATCGCCTGCATGAGGATGAAATTCGTGGGATCCTCGTCAAGCGCAACCTTGTTCGAGACGCGGGCCGCCATCGGAACGGCGGATACGCCTGCAGAGCCGATCAACGGATTGATCTTCCTCTTGAGGAAGAGGTTCATTATCTTCGCCATGATGACGCCACCCGCCGTGCCGACGCAGAACGCGCAGAGACCGAGCGCAAGAATGGCAAGCGTCGTGCCGGAGAGGAACTTCTCGCACGCAAGCTTGGAACCGACGGATAGCCCGAGCATGATCGTGACGATGTTGATGAGCGCATTGGCCATCGTATCCGCGATGCGGCCGACCGACGGACCTATCTCCTTTGCAAGGTTGCCGAGCATGAGCGCACCGATGAGCGGCACGGCGGAAGGAAGGAGAATCGCACAGAGAAGAAGAACCGTGAGCGGGAAGCATATCTTCTCGAGCTTCGTGACTTCGCGGAGCTGCGGCATCCTGATGAGACGCTCCTCCTTCGACGTGAGCATCTTCATGATCGGCGGCTGGATGATCGGCACAAGCGCCATGTAGGAGTACGCCGCGACAGCGATTGCGCCGAGAAGGTCAGGTGCAAGGCGCGACGTGAGCCAGATTGCGGTAGGGCCATCGGCGCCGCCGATGATGCCGATGGATGCCGCCGCCTTGAGCGGATCGACGCCAGGGCCGAAGAAGTCCATGCCGAAGAGAGATGCACAGCCAAGAGCCCCGAAAAGCGCAAAGAAAATGCCGAATTGAGCGGCGCCGCCCAGAAGCGAGGAAGACGGACTGGCGATCAGCGGACCGAAGTCCGTCATGGCGCCGACACCCATGAAGATCATGATCGGGAACACGCCGGAGTCGATGCCGAACTTGAAGAAGTAGTGCAGGAATCCGCCCGGCTCCACAATGCCGCCGGACATCTGCGGAAGTCCGCTGGACAGGAACGATATCACGCCGTCATGCATCATTGCGGGAAGTGTGATCCCGGAAAGCGGACAGTTCGCGAGAAGTCCGCCAAAGCCGATCGGCAAAAGGAGAAGCGGTTCAAACCCCTTGACGATCGCCAGATACATGAGAATCAGGCAGACTGGAATCATGATAAGCTGACCGATGCCATATGGCATGCCGAAAAGCATCTTCACTTCATGCCCTTTTACGAACGCGCCTGTGTCATCGAAGTAGCCGCCGACCCATTTGCCGTCCTTGTCCCAATATCCGTTGCGGTTCGCACCGACGTTGGATCCGGTGCGGGGCTTTGAAAGATCGGGCATCGCCGCGCGGTCTTTGGTCTCAAAATTGCCCGTGATGTAGTCCGGCGCCTCCTTGTTCATGAAGGCTATAATGCCGGTTTCTCCAGCAAGATCGCCCATCTTGCCGAGCATGGTCCTCCAGTCTCCGTCATTGCCGTGCGCAATAAACACCCCAGCCAACGTGAACATCATCAATATGCGTTTCATCTTGTTCCTTCTTGGTTTTTAAGCTGCCGACTGCCATCCATCAGGCGATCACCGCCACCACATCGCCTGTGGCAACCTTGTCGGCCTGAGCGGCAAGTATCGTGACCCGGCCTGCACAAGGAGCTGTTATTGGCGTTTCCATCTTCATGACGTCCATGACGAGGATTTCATCATCCTTGGCCACTTCCTGTCCGTTCTGGGCGGTAATGCGCAGAACCATTCCGGGAACGGGGGCTGTCACCTGTGTGCCTTCGCTCGGCGCGGCAACCGGTGCGGCAGATGACTTCGCGGTGGCAGCAGCCGGAGCCTTGCGAGCCTTTTTCGGTTCATCCGGCACCAGATAGTCATATTTGGAGACGAATTTGCTTGCCTTCTCGCAGACAATTATCATTATGTACAGAAACGCATATACGATCCCCATTCCGGCGACCATAAGCACGATTCCCTGTCCCAGCATTCCCATTTTATTTTTCTTCCTTCTTTTTGTTTGTTCTGTTTCGTTTGAAGCATTCGCGGAGATATCCAAGAAGAAACCAGCTGGACACCTCAGTTGTTCCTGCCGGCGCATCGGCGGCAATCAACGCGGGTTCTACCGCACCAGTAGGCCTTTCCCCGCAGGAGAACCCCATAATCGCCACACCCATCGCAATTATCGCAACAATGCAGACGACCGCCTTTAGCCTCCACGCTATTCTGGTTCTCCTGACAGACTGCACGAGACGATCGGAGAAATCGTCTGGCAGTCGCCTGTCTGCAACTATCCTGCGCATTTCTGCGGACATCATCGCATCAAATTCATTGTCTGTCATATCATCACCCCTTTCGCTGACTGGTCAACATCATTCAACAATTCACAGAGTTCCTTTCGCGCATTGTGGAGGCGAGACTTTACTGTACCATTGGGAACGGACAGCATGTCCGCAATCTCATCCACATTGCGACCTTCAAAGTATCTGAGCAGTACAACCTCACGCAACAGCGGAGATATCCGATTCAACGCCATGCGCACATCTTCTCCGGTAAACGCCCGTCTCACTTCCGCCACGCCCGATGGCGCAGATTCAGGTATGTCGCGCGGATCGCCAACCGGGACAAGGTCCAGATGACGTTTACGCAGATCCATCCGCCGGAAATTGAGCATGATAGCGTATAGCCACCCAAAGAACTCGCCGCTGGGTTCGTATTGTTTAATCTTCTTTATGGCTTGGGCAAATGTGCGGAATACCATTTCCTCTGCATCATGGTCATCTGCGCAAAGCAGCAAAGCGGCACCATAAAGCCTGTTCCCATACTCGGAAACGAGCCTTCTCGCGCCGTTTTCGCCATTTTTCCGTATTTCCTGCCAGATTTCCATTGACCAAAGAACTATACACCTTCAAACAAGTTAATGCTAAACCAAACGAAAAGGTTCAATGCAAAATCAAAAAATATTCAGATGCGATAAATGTGAAGGTAAAAGATGAAAATAACGGAGATGGAAAATATACCGCCATACGGGAAGTCTCACCCATTAAACCAGTCCGAACCGTATTCTCAACAAATTGCCTGCAACTCGATTATAGTTCATCATAGTTTCATTATCTCGATAAAAATGACTACTATAAAATATGACTTCCGGAAATCATATCATGCCCATGAACATTCACGCACCATGCGCGATCGAAACGCTTGCCTACAACTAGATTATTTCAATAATTTGTGCTACCAGCGTAAAACCACCGTGTATAAATCGTAATTTATGGAAAATTATCCTCACTTGCATTCCCGCACACTGCAGTGGCAGTGAATTAAGTGCCGTCATTTCAGTATGCGCCTTGATAGCTGCGATGGGGGATGGTGTCTTCGGATATCCTGAGAGCAAGCACGGCGGCGAGATCAAGGAACGTCCCTTCGCAGACGCCAAGAATCTCCCCTACAACCCGCCTCACCTCATCGTTCAGGCTTTCATTTCCTTCACTTCCATCCCTCCCGCTTGCATTTTCCCCACTCCCATTCTCCACACTTCCGTCACATTCTCCACCGCTCCTGCCACCTACCACTCCTTCACTAACCCCATCTGGACAATCTCTACCGCAATCCCCCACACCATCCCTCAATCCATCCCTCTCGCAATCCCCCTCACCATCCCTCATACCATTCCTCTCGCAATCTCTCGTGCAATCCCTCATGCCATCCTTTCCACCATCCCTTCCACCATTCTTTCCTCCATCCCCAACTCCTTGAGAATTAGTCCGAACCTTGTTCTCAATAACTTTTGCACCTATGTTCACCCCTGTTTATTGTCATATTTTCATTATTTTCTATTTTCTTTGATTTTTACATTTCGAAGTGGATACATCTGTACCTTTTCTCATATCCTTATTCTCATCCCCCTCCGGTCAAGCTGATCGCGAAGCGTATGCGGAACATGTCTCGCTTGAGCGAATGGAAATTGTAGGCGATGAGCCCCTTCGCTTGTGCGCCGCAACTGACGCGTAGCCCGATCAAAGCCGAAAATCGCGAAAACCCAAAGGTTTTTCGGGTGTTCCCCCACGAATTTCCGGTCATCTCACCGCATTGCCGTGAATGCGGTAGCCCGGCGAAAGCTTTCCGGCCCCGCCGAAGACGAACATAAGTCCGTTCGGCATCTTCTCAAACACATTGCCCGATACGTCGATGTCCACGATATCCGTCTCCATTCTATAGACAAGCAGCGGCGTCGCCACAATTCGGTTCGGCCTTGATAGCGCACCCCATCCTCCGCCGACATTCACAGAGCGGCTGTCCGTGAACGAGCAGCGCGAGAACCCCAGCCCCGGCTTCGCACCCTTGCACCATACTTCAAACGCCTGCGACGAATCCTCGATGTGGCATCTGCGGAAATGGATGTCGTTCCATCCGGTCGAAGTCGGCGTGCCCTGCATCGTGAGAGCGACATCGTAGATGCCATGGAACCGGCAGTTCTCGACTGTTGCATCGGAGCAGTTCGAACCGAATTCGACTCCGTTGCCGTAGCGTACGCGCATGCCCTTGTAGCCGAGAAGCTCCGATCCGCCGACATTCTCGAAATCGCAGTCGCTGATGCGCATGTCAACAGTGGGGGACATTTCCCATCCCGCGCATATTCCATGTCCTCCGACCGCACGTATGGACAGGTTGCTCACCACAGTATGCGAATGGAGTATGATTCCGGTCACATTCACGGCGACGCGCATGTCGCTGGAGAGAAGAGCCGGGTTGTTCGTGCTGTAAACGTAAAGACTCCCATCGTGCCCGGCGAAATCCCACTGCCGGTTTATGTCATGGTGGCAGAAATGCCTCCACGGCTTGACCTCTCCATCCACAAGCAGGAAACCGGGATTCGCGTCATCCGTCGCCACGCCCGAACAGTTGGACGGATTGTTCAGGTCCGTGTACCAGTAGTTGTACCGGGCCGCTTTCGTCCGCCAGATTGCGGGATCATTCCGCAGATTCTTCGTGCCGGAGATCACCGGCTTCGGTCCCCTGCCGAATGACGAGATGACTGTCCGAGTGGAACTGTCGATTCCGCCCTTAACCTCTATCCTGCCGTAGAAAACATCGCCGCACCGCAGCAACGCCGTGCCGCCGGCCGGAAGGTCCGAATTGAGTTTCTGGACCGTACGCCATGCGGTTGCCGGAGTCCTGCCATCGTTACGGTCATCTCCATCGGCGGCGAGATAGCGCACTTTGCCGCCAGGATCCTCCGCAAACACGATCGCCATTCCCAGAACAAGCGCCGCAGAACAAGTCTTCTTCACCATCATCCCCTCCATGTCACCTGAATATGATCTTCAGGCCCTTTGGCTTGTACACGAACATTTCCTTGCCGTCGGACGAAAGCACAATGCTCCAGCCGTCCTTTGCGAGCTCTACGTCGATGGACGGGATGTCGCCGGTGATGCCGCCCGTCGCCGCAATTATCCTGAACTTGCGCTTCGTCGTATATTCCACGGCGCCAAAATCCCTGACGGAAACCGTCGCACCGTCAGGGATACTGACCACCCCGTCCACAGAAATGGACGAACCGGAGAGAAGATGACCGGAGTCGAACACCATGTCATCCGTCATGCGAACGATGTCCGCCCCGATCACATTTCCATATCCACCACAAACCGGCACATTGAACGACTTGGAATCGGCATCCAGCGTACCGCCGGAAAGCGTAATCCCGGAAGATGCATCGATCGCGGCATCCACACTCAGTTTCAAGGTTCCTCCGCTCACGCGTGTAATCCCCGTGTAGGAACAGACCTTGTCCACAATGAGCGTCCCCGAGCCCCGCTTTTCAAACCCGCCGGACACGTTTGGCGTGACAATCGCGGCAACCGTCCACGAGTTTGTATGTCCACCGCGGCTTATATGCGCGTTGGCGGCCGAATAGTTGTTGCCCCGGTTCATGATCTTGATTCCCGTGACCCTGCCCTGAACAGTGTCGAAGATCGCAACCGCCGTAGCACCCGTCCCGACGCCGGTAGGATCGACAATCTCAACGGTTGGCGCAGCGGTGAACTCCCATGGCCGGGCATTCACTATCCCATCGGGGAGCGGAATCGAATCCACGCCGTTTCCTTCCGGAGCCTCAAGCGGGGCTCCGAGAGACCACTCATGTCCCTCTTCGGTATCGATTATCGCCCCGCCGGCAAAAGCCCGAACATGGTCATCATCTCCATCGAATGACCTGAAAATCGCACCAAGTTCCGAACGATAGCAGTTTGGCGCTAAAACACCTCCATTAAAGGATACGTCTGCGATGTTTCCGGTCAACACGGTACCGACATTGTCAATCAATGCACTTGACGCCTTCTTGATGCCGTTGCAGCGCAATGTACCTTCCGCCAGAAGATTGACCTGTCCACGAGAATAGTGCTGTGACGCTAAAACGAGAATGCTCTGCCAATGACGACGATCAGCCGTAAGATACAATTCGCACAAGGCATCGGAACCGTCAACAGTCAAAACCGCAAGTGCGTTGTAGCCTTGTTTCTGAGAGACGGACCGGTTTTCAAAGTCCTGCCGTACGGCTTCATACACAGTATTCGTGCCAATCATCGTTCCGCCGGAAATATAGTGCCACACCGGACGTCCTGCGCATGCACTGTTGAATCCCGCGCCAAGAAGACATGATCCTCCACGCTGATGGAAGATTGCCGTAGCTCTTTTGCGCCCTGCCAGACGCGTGGTCGAGCGCAGATGCAGAAGCCCGCCTTCAAGCGAGTAATACGCCCCCAGCCATTCTCCGATATGATTATCGACACCCTGAACCGTTCTGAAAATCCCACCGCGCTGGTAAAAAGAAGCGACTGATTTTGCATGTCCCTGATCAAGACGCTCGTCATCACCCCAGCCGTTCGGAACACACGACTGATTTCCGGGAAACGACTCCTCGACAACCGCGCCGTCCAATATCTCCATGATGCCGCGGCCGCACACCTCGCCCGACGCCAGATTGCGGGCGAGTCGTGTTCCGCCGCCACTGTCCGCATGAGCATAACCGCCGCTTATCTTCAGCCTGGCGACATTGGGATATGCGGCGCACACGTATGCGTTGGATGCAAGATTCAACTCTGCCCCGGAAGCGATTTCCACCGTGCCGCCACGGACATCCACCCATGACACCTTCTGTTCGTCCGCACCGTCAAATTTCAATGCGCCGGCATAGTTTATGAAGTTCGGCAATCCAGTCATTTCAGAATCGACTGTGAGCGTACCGGTCTGGCTGGCATGATAAACGGTAATTGCATCTTCGATTGTCTTCGAAAAAAGATGGTCCCGTCCGAGGTCCAACTTAAAATCAAAAAGTTTCGACCTGTGCGTATCCAGATTGTAGTCCGAGGGCCTTGCGAAAGCCGGCTGTGTTGCATTTGTGGTTATACCTTGCCAAATTCCATAAAGAAGGTCATCCGTAATTTCTTCGTCCTGGGTGGCGGTCATGCAAACAGTCCCTTTCACGCCACTAATCCCTCCATGCGCAGCGGAAGGAACGCTCGCAAGCCCGGTAAGGTAAGCTGTCCCGGAATTGAGGGTGAAACCTCCCGTAAAACTGTTGGGCGCATCTGATTTGTTCTCGAAATAATCCGTGCCTCCTTCAATGACAATGCTTCCGGGGCCGGAGATCGGACCGTTGAAGGTTCCAGGCTTCTTGGAGCCTTTCACCGTGAGCTTTCCACCCAACTTCATCGGCCCATACCAACCGCTCGGGTCCGCCGTCAGTATCGTAATTGTCGCATCACCTTTAGTCTCAAGCGTCCAGCCGGACTTCTCGTAATTCCACTGCGTCCCTCCCATGTTCTGAAGATTCAAGGATACCCCATCGCCCAAATATAGAGTATATTCAGGATGATCCCCGAGATTTACATTGTTTTCAAGCGTAATGCCAATTCGGTCCTCTACTTCGATTCGTCCTGGATTTGCAACAGAACCGCCGTAAAGACCGTGGTTGGCGCCTTTGGTAAATGTGAGGGCAAATCCTCCCATATCAATCGTGGAGGCACGGAAACCGCATGAGCCGTCAAAACCTTCCGTTCCGGAATAACCGACCGTGGTGTCGGCGGTCAGAGTCACATTGGAGCGCGTGAACATCATGTTCGTTCTGGTTGACGGACCGCTTCTCGTAGCGTAGACAGCGCCATATCCGCCAACCCCCGAGCCACCTATCTTAAAAGGTTCTCCCGGATGTATTTCGGTGTATGACGCCGAATTGTCTTCAATCTCGAGCGTCGCGCCAGGCCTTATGGTCGTTCCTTTATCTACGCCACCCAATGCGCCGTTCATGGCAGTGCGCAAATACCCCTCTTCAACTACGATCTCGCCGTCCCAGCCCCCTGTTTTGAGATCGGTGGAGATTATGAGCCTGCCCGCACCGGTCTTATAGAGATCGCGGCCGTTGAGCGCGCTCACATCGGCCGATGACAAGACATAATCTTCGCCGGACGGCACTTCAACCGTCAGTCTGACTTCGGCCTCCGTAACCATAGCGGCCATCAACGAATGTCCGCAAACAAGCAACAGCGAGAAAAAGCCCGGTCTCTTTACATTCATAGGATACCTCACTTTCTTTTTTGCCTACTTGAAATTTTTCTCCACGAGCACGCCGAAGGGTTCAAGTTTAAAGGTTGCATCGCGTCCGCCCGGCAGAGAAACTCCGGCGACCACATCTTTGGTCGAGGAGTTGACGGCCAGCAGAAGCCCCGTTTCCTTGAGAAGGCACTGCACCGACTTGTTTCCGCGGATGTCCCGCTCGGGACCGGAGACAATCCTGACGGTTGGCTGCACCGCTGCGTCGCGCGCTGCGATATCGTCATGCAGAGCGGCGACTTCGCGCGTCACCGCCGAGAATATCTTCCAGTGCTCGGGGGTGTGCGTCACTCCATGCCCCCACCATCCGTCCGCGCGCTTCGTCTTGCTGTCGCCGTAGATGTAGTATGTAAGCCCCCTGCCGCCATGGACGATCGCCGCGAATGTCATCGCGCGCAACTCCTGCGCGGTGGGGAAGCGCTTCCAGTCGCGCCAGCCCTCAAAGTACTGGATGATGGGCCAGAAGCTCTTGTTGGGCGCGCCTCTGAAACGGGCGCTGGCCTTGACCGTATTGATGTCGCAAATGACATCGGCGACTTCGCCGCCCGTATGCTCCTTGACGAACACGGTGTATATTTCGGGGAGGAAAGCGTCCGTCACGTTGACATAATCGAGATAGCGCGTCGAACGACGGCCATGCAGATAGTCGGCCTGGACGGTGATGCGATCAGGATCGAGCGTGTGACAAATCTGGTGGCGACGGAATATCTCGGCAGGCGAAAGATAGTTGCCGGTATCGTCACCCAGGTACCATGCGAGAATCGAGGGATGTCCGCGCTCGGCGAGGAGACCCTTTTCGTAGAACGTCTGGCTGCTCGGACCGGCAGGAACCCAGGTCTTGAGTCCAAACTCGTGCGCAGCATCCATAAACCTCCGCACCGTGCAGTTGGCGGTGAAATAATAAGTATGAACGAGATTGATGCCGATCTCTTTCAACCCGCGCATTGCGCGGCGTATGTCGTTGCCGTTCGCATCGCACTCCTTCACGCCATAGATGCCGATAGGGAAGAACGGCTTTCCGCCGACGAGAACGCCGCCGTCGTCACGTATGGTCACACGGCAGTCCGCCGAAGGTCCTGTTGGATACCATTTGAACTCAGCCCCTGAAATGGCAATGGAGTCCCCTGGACCGATATTGGGCATGTCGCATCCTAACTGCAGCCGTAGACTCTTCGCCATGTCTGGGATTCTGCCGTAGACGGTTATGGTCTGCCATGCGTTGGACGCTGGGCCAAGCGCGAACGGAACGTAATCGGGAAGTTCTTCGCCGTCATCGCCGAAGAAGGAGATGAAGCACGAATGTTCATCCGATCCGCTCATCTTGGAGGCATCAAGCGTCGTGCGGAATTTAACCGTGAAAGAGAAGCCTGCGCCCGGAGTGGCTTCAATCTTCAGGCCCTGGATGCCCCATGCCGTATCGGGATGCCTGGGACGCTCCCCCTTTGCAATCGGCACCTTCACCCCGGGGACGTATGCAGCAAAGCCGGACACGTTATCCACATTGGTGACACAGAAGGACACTCTCGATTCATAGTTGTGCACCTTCCAGCCTTCCACTCCCTTGGAGAAGTCGAAGACTTGCGCAGACAACGGCTCACAAGCCGCACCGCATGCGAGACAAAAACCCAACGCCAATCTCTTAGTTGTCATCTTCCGTATCCTTATTTCCGGCCATCAGTCAGCACAGCACCTGTTGTGTAACTTCTTGACCTAGTGATTCACTGCCAAAGGAATATACCAAAATCTTTTTTTTTCAACCATTTTTCCAAACTATCGAGTAATCGGGTAGTCGAATGTGCGGGCTAAAGCCGTCCATCCGACTAACCGATTACACACTAATTATCAAAATCTCCATATCGAAGAATGGGAGTCAAAAACATTCTTGATTTAACAACTATGGTATAATGACCAGTAATGAAGCGAAAAAAGAAAATACGCAACATCATCTTGGTACCTAGGCTGATCCATGCCTCATGGCGTGAATTTCTCAAAGGATTCCTCGATCAGGCGCGCATCCATCAGAATTGGAACATTCGACTATTGCAATCTCCGGAAGAACTCACGCCTGCTTTCATCAATGAACTCGAAGCCGAAAACATCGACGGCATTGTCATCTGCGAATCGATACCATCGGAATCAAAAGCCAAGTTGTTAAACACAGAAATCCCAATGGTTGTCATCGGGATGAAAGACGACAGCTTCTCTAAACGCAAATGCGGTACGGTTTTCATCCGAAATGACGATGAGGACATAGGCCGCTTCACGGCAAGACATTTTATGTCTCTAGGGAATTTTGCATCTTGGGGTTTTGTGCCCGAATCAATCGGTCTGTACTGGTCCGATTTGAGATGCAAAGGCTTTACGGATGAACTACGGAAAAACGGGAAGGAGGTTTTCGTGTTCAGTTCACCTTTCTCCAAACATTCGACAAACTACTCCCTCCGTCTGGCCAGATGGCTCAAAGCGCTCCCTAAGCCTGCCGCCATCATGGCCGCCTACGATGGCCTTTCTAGGATCATTCTTGAGGCGTGTGTCGTTTCGGGCATGAAAGTGCCGAATCAGATTGCGATCGTCGGCGTAGACAACGATCCTATACTATGCGACTTCTCCACACCTTCTCTTACAAGCGTGGCTCCGAATCACGCGAAAGAAGGTGCGCTCGCCGCCGATGCATTAACAAACTTTCTGCGCAACCCCAAGTCCATTACCACCAAAACAATCCTTTCAAACGAAAAGACAATATTTGAACGGGAATCTACTGCATACACCTCTCCATCCACCACACTTGTCAAACGAGCTCTCTCATTCATAGACCGAAACTGCGACAAGCCTATAAAAACAGAAGTGGTACTACGACATCTTGGAGTGTCACGATCTCTTGCAGACCTCCGCTTCAGGGAAAACAGAGGAGAGACTCTCGCTCAGGCAATCACCAAAAGACGACTGGAAGAAGTCGCCAGGCGTCTACGGAAAACAACTCTCCCCATCCACACAATCTCAACCGCATGCGGCTTTTCCAATGTCAACCACCTGAAGAACCTCTTCAAGCGACACTACGGCAAATGCATGCGCGACTGGAGGTCATCATAGAAAGCACGCTCTTGTCCGCTTCTTCTCCCGAATAATCAAAGAGCCAAATGCAGGAATACCGGCATTTGGCTCTTAAGACAACGCCACGAGACTTAGAATAGATTGCGACCGCAGCACTTCTTGAACTTCTTGCCGCTTCCGCACGGACACGGATCGTTGCGGCCCACGGAGGAAGATGGTCGCGCATGTACACCTGACATTCCCGGAGACGGCATCCCTGCAGGCCCAGAGGCACGCACTTGATCAGGGGAAACGCCCATCAATGCCGCAAACGCATCCTTGGCCGTGACCGGTCCCGATGGCCTGGAGGGTGTCGTCGCCGGCGAAGGAGCCGGTCTGCCTTCAGACTCGCTGTTGGGCACATCAAACTCCTCTGCGTTCGTCTGCGCGGCGGCAAGCATGCGGCGCACGTTGCGCACCGTGGCGGCACGAAACTCCCCGGAAGCAACTTCGGACTTGATCGTCATCATCAGCTGCTCGAACATGTGGAACGCCTCGCGCTTGTATTCGATGAGAGGATCACGCTGGCCGTATGCACGGAGATTGACGCCGTGGCGGAGATCGTCCATTGCACGAAGGTAGTCCTGCCACTGACGGTCAATTGCGTCCAGGAACACGCCACGCTCCATGAACGGGAGCACTTGCTGGTCCTCGGACGCACACTTCGCCTCGTAGGCCTCTTCGACACGCTTCATCACAAGTTCACCGGCCGCCTGCGGCTGGCCCATGAGCGGGCGGATTTCCTCTTCCGTGACGGTGATCGGGAACATCACGCCTATCCAATCCATGAACGCACCAAGGTCCCCGTCCTTCGCGTCAAAGAGGAACTTCTCCGCCTGCGTGAGGACGAGGTCGTTCATGACGTCAAGAATCGTATTGTGGACGGTCTGCTGGTTCCCCCTGAGGATGGAGCCGCGCAGATCGTACACGATGGTACGCTGCTTGTTCATCACGTCATCGTACTCGAGCGTACGCTTGCGCACCGCGTAATGCTGCTGTTCGACACGACGCTGGGCGGTCTCCACGGACTTGTTCAGCCAGCGATGCTCCATCACCTCGCCTTCCTTCATGCCAAGGCGAAGCATGATGCCGGAAAGCTTCTGCGAGCCGAACAGGCGCATGAGCTGATCCTCAAGCGAAATGAAGAACTGCGAAGACCCCGGGTCTCCCTGACGCGAGCAGCGCCCGCGCAGCTGGCGGTCGATACGGCGGGACTCGTGACGCTCGGAACCCAGCACGTGCAGACCTCCAAGCTCAATGACGCCGGGGCCGAGCTTGATGTCCGTACCGCGGCCCGCCATGTTCGTTGCGATCGTGACGGCGCCCTTCTGTCCGGCAAGCGAGACAATCTCCGCCTCGCGGGCATGGTTCTTGGCGTTCAGGACCTCGTGCGGGATGTGCGCAAGCTTAAGCATGCGGGAAAGGATTTCGGAGGTGTCGACCGTCATCGTGCCGAGAAGGATCGGCTGGCCCTTCGCATGGCGCTCTGCGACATCGGCGATGATGGCCTTGAACTTCTCGCGCTGGGTGCGGTATATCTGGTCGTTCCCGTCAATGCGCTTCACAGGCTTGTTCGTCGGGATGGACACGACGCCGAGCTTGTAGATGTCCTTGAACTCGCGCGCCTCCGTCTCGGCGGTGCCGGTCATGCCGGCCAGTTTCGTGTACAGGCGGAAATAGTTCTGGATCGTGATCGTCGCGAGGGTCTGGCTCTCCTTCTCTATCTCCACGCCCTCCTTGGCCTCAACCGCCTGATGCAGACCGTCCGACCAGCGGCGGCCCGGCAGGATGCGGCCGGTGAATTCGTCGACGATGTACACGTGGTTGTCCTGGACGACGTAATCCACGTCACGCTCATAGAGGCAGTATGCGCGGAGAAGCTGATCGACGACATGGACGCGCTGGGACTTGTCCATGAAGTTCGCCTGTATCTCGCGCTTACGCTCGATGCGCTCCTGCTCGGACAGTTCCGTGTTTCCGTCGAGCTCGCTCATTGCACTGGCGAGATCCGGGATGACGAACATGCCAGGATCCTGCGGATTCATCTTGTCGCAGCCAAGGTCTGTGAGCGAGACCTCTCGCGTACGTTCGTCTATCGTGAAGTAGAGCTCTCCACGCAGGGCGAGGCCCTCCGCCTTGCGCATTTCGGTGAGCATCTGCATCTCCACCTCCTCGTGGAGCCTGCGGACATTCGCATCCTCGAACATGTGAAGCATCTGTTTGTGCTTCGGCATGGAGTGGAACACCTGATATATCTTGCGCTTGCACTCTTCGGTGTCGCCGTCGGCGAGGGCCTTCTTGGCCTGCGCGATGAAATCGTTGCACTGCTGCGTCTGGATGCGGACGATCGACGCGACAAGCGGCTTGAGGGCCGTGTACTGCGCGCTCGTGGAGACCGTCGCCGGACCGGAAATGATGAGAGGCGTGCGCGCCTCGTCGATGAGGATGGAGTCGACTTCGTCAACGATGGCGAAGTGGTGTCCGTTCTGCACGACCTGCTCCGGCTGCACCGCCATGCCGTTGTCGCGGAGGTAGTCGAATCCGAACTCGGAGTTTGTGCCGTAGGTGATGTCGCAACTGTACTGTGCGCGGCGCTCGGCGGAATCCATGGAGTTCTGGATGCAGCCGACCGTGAGGCCAAGATACTTGTAGAGGTGCCCCATCCATGTGGCGTCGCGTCTTGCGAGATAGTCGTTCACCGTGACAAGCTGTACGTTCTTCCCGGCGAGGGCGTTCAGGTAGAGCGGGAGCGTCGCAACAAGCGTCTTGCCCTCACCCGTCTGCATCTCGGATATCTTGCCCTGATGAAGCACGATGCCGCCGATGAGCTGGCAGTCGAAGGGCACCATGTCCCATGTAAGGGTGTGCCCGCAGACCTCTTCGGTGGTTCCGACCAGATGGCGGCACGCATTCTTCACGAGAGCGAACGCCTCCGGCAGAATGTCGTCGAGGGATTCTCCCCCTGCGACGCGCTTCCTGAACTCCTCGGTCATGCGAGGGAAATCCTCGTCCGTGAAATTCTTCTTCTGGTATTCCGCCTCGATGCGGTTGATCTCGGCGACAATCGGCTTGAGCTTCTTCAGCTCGCGGGCGTTCTTCGTTCCGAATATCATCTTGAGTATGTTCATTTTCCGTTACCCTCCAGCATATTGAGCAGTTCGACGACCAGCATCCCCGACTTCAGCAGGGACTCTTCGCTGATCTTATCCATTTTATCCTCTACCGTATGCCAGTAGTCGTTCCTGCCTGGCGCCGATCCGAAGTGAAAATCTATGAGGTTCACCGCAGGGCATCCAGCATCGTGGAATACGGCGAAATCGTCCTTGACCACATCCTTGCCGAGCGACACGAGCCCTTCCAGACCTGCGCGTCTCGCCGCCTCGAATACGGCGTTCTGGAGCCTGACCGTGCCGTTTGCCGGCATCTGTATGTGCAGATCGCGGTCGCCGAGCATGTCAAGTCCGATCGCCGCCTTAACGGCGCGCCGCCTGTCCCTAAACCCCTTGAGCGCGTGTTTGGCGCCCTGGAAACCGTCGTTATCCGCATAGGAGACCATGCACTCCTCGGCGTCGGTCCAAAGGAGCATTATGTTGTCCGGCAATGGTCCCGCCCTGCGTATGGCCCCCGCCAGAGCTATGAGAAGCGCTGTCGTGGACGCGCCATCGTTCGCGCCCTCAAATCCCTTGCCGATGTTCGGCGGGGTATCGAAGTGCGAAATCAGCACGATCCAGGGCGCATTTGGCTTGGATCCCTTGAACTCCACGACTACGTTTGCGAACTGCCTCATGCCACGAGGAGAATCCGCCCTGAACGAATCGACCGTAGCATCAACCCCTGTACGGCTGACGCGATCCATTATCCAGTTCGCCGCCAGCCTGCCACGTATCGTACCGGCATCGCGCGGCGTGCACTCGCGCACGAATTCCGCAGCCGTCGAAAACGCGTTTTTCGCATCGTCGGAGGTGAATTTCACAACAGCGGCAGATGCGGTCATACAGACCGCACCCGCCACCACTGCCGCGGCGACAACAAAAAGCCGTGTCAGCAAACCCATCGACAGACTACGCCTGGCCTTCCGGCTTGGCCTCGTTCGTGCCTCGCACCTTGATGTGAAGTTCGCGGAGCTGCTGCTCCGTGACGAAGTTCGGCGCGTTCATCATGAGGTCCTGCGCCTTCTGGTTCATCGGGAACGCAATGACCTCGCGGATGTTGGGCGTGTCGGTAAGCAGCATCACCATGCGGTCAACGCCGGGAGCTATGCCGCCGTGGGGCGGTGCGCCGAAGCGGAATGCGTTGTAGAGGCATCCGAACTTCTGCTTCACCACGTCAGGCGAGTAGCCTGCGATCTCGAACGCCTTCTCCATGATGTCGATGCGGTGGTTGCGGATCGCGCCCGAGGAAAGCTCGATGCCGTTGCACACGACGTCGTACTGGTAGGCGACGATGTCGAGCGGCTGCATCGTGTTGAGCGCCTCGATGCCGCCCTGCGGCATTGAGAACGGATTGTGCGAGAAGATGATCTTGCCGGTCTCGGGATCCTTCTCGAAGAACGGGAAGTCCACGATCCAGCAGAACTTGTAGCAGTTCTTCTCGCGGATGTCGTTCGTGAGATGGTCGGCGATGTCCGTGCGGACAATGCCCGAGAGACGGTGGCACTCATCGACGGGAGCGGCCATGAAGAAGAGCGCGTCCCCAGGCTCCATGCCGACGATCTGCTTCATCTCCTCGAGCTGCTCGGGGGTGAGGAACTTTGCGATCGGCCCCTTGAGCTCGCCCTCCTTCGTCCAGCTGATGTATCCGAGGCCCTTGCCGCCGTTCTCCTTGACGTTGTGTTCGCGCTTGTCGAACCACGTGCGCGTCTCGACGCCGACGATTCCCTTCACGAGGAGCCCCTTCACGAGACCGCCCTGCTCGACGCACGACGCGAACGCCTTGAAGCTGGCGCGCTTGAAGAAGTCGCTCATGTCCTGCCACTTGAGCGGGTTGCGTAGGTCGGGCTTGTCGCTGCCGTAGGTCATCATCGCGTCGCGGTACTTGATGCGCGGCCAAGGCGCCTCGTTGCAGGACCAGTCGGAGAAGTTCCTGAACGTGGCGGACACCACGTCCTCCACGACCGCAAAGACCTCGTCCTGCGTGACGTAGCTCATCTCGATGTCGAGCTGGTAGAACTCTCCGGGCGAGCGGTCGGCACGGGCGGCCTCGTCGCGGAAGCACGGGGCTATCTGGAAATACTTGTCGAACCCGGAGACCATGAGCAGCTGCTTGAACATCTGCGGAGCCTGCGGAAGCGCGTAGAACTGGCCGCGGTGGATGCGGCTGGGAACGAGATAGTCGCGCGCGCCCTCAGGCGAGGATGCCGTGAGGATCGGCGTCTGGAACTCGTTGAAGCCCTTCTCCCACATCTTCTCGCGGAGGAACTTGATGACCTTAGAACGGAGAATGATGTTGTTGTGGAGCTTCTCGCGGCGAAGGTCGAGATAGCGGTGCTTGAGGCGTACGTCCTCGCTCTCGTCGGCCTTTTCGTCGGGAATGTAGATCGGAGTGACTTCGGACGCGCTTTCCATCACAAGCTCGTTCGCCTCGATCTCGATCTCGCCGGTGGGCAGATCGGGATTGATGGTGTCGGGCGTGCGGAGCTTCACCTCGCCGGTAACCGTGATGACGGACTCAAGATGCGCCTTCTCCACCTGCGCGAAGAAACTGCGGCTCGGATGGACCACGATCTGCGTGAGACCATAATGGTCGCGGAGATCCACGAAAAGGATGCCGCCATGGTCGCGCAGACGGAACATCCAGCCTGAAAGGCGAACGGTCTTGCCCGCGTCGGATGCGCGGAGCTCATTGCATGTATGGGTACGATAAGGATGCATAACTTCCATCTTTCTATTGAAAAATAAATCGGTATTATAACATTTTTTATGCCCTTGTTAAGAGCAGCGACCGAAATATTTCAGAATGAAAATGCATGGACAATGATGGAGCCGGCAGAGGGATTCGAACCCCCGACCAGCGGTTTACAAAACCGCTGCGCTACCACTACGCTATACCGGCCAAATAAAAAAACGAGTTAATTATACCACACCTGTCGCATTTTCGCAAATGCGTCGCCATATGAGAAGGCGGGTCTTGCCGTATTCGCGGTCTCGGCAGAGCTCCCATCCGGGAAGGTCGCCCGCCGGTATCCTGAATGTGGTTTCGGCGATGAAGAGTCCGCCTGGCTTCAGCACATTGCGTTCTGCAAGATTCTTGATAACGGTTTCGAATCCCTGTTCCTCGCCAAGCGCATACGGGGGATCGGCATAGACGATGTCAAACGGCACACCTGCGAATGACGCAAGATACTGGTAGGCGTCCGCCTGGATTATCTCCGGGGCGAGCTTCAGCATCGCCGCATTGGATCTGATGTACGCAATATGGCGCGGACTGCGCTCCACGAACGTCACGGAGGCTGCACCTCGCGACATTGCCTCGAGTCCGACAGACCCGGACCCCGCAAAGACGTCAAGGAATCTGGCGCCGGCGATATCGTGCATCAGGATATTGAACAGCGCCTCGCGGACGCGGTCCTGAGTCGGCCGTACCTCAAGTCCGTCGGGTACCTTGAGAATTCTTCCGCGATGCATGCCGCCGGTTATGCGCATTTCCGGGCTCCTGATGCCGTCACATTGAAGCAAGCTTCTTTGCGATCATCGGACCGACCATCTTAGGATCGGCCTTGCCCTTGGAAAGCTTCATGACCTGGCCGACGAAGAATCCGGCGGCCGCCTTCTTGCCGGCCTTGTAGTCCTCGACGACATTCGGGTTCGCCGCAATCGCCTGATCGACGAATTCCTCAAGCGCAGCCGTGTCGCTGACCGCGCCGAGCCCCCGCTCTTCGACGATGGCGGCAGGATCGCCTCCCTTCTCGAATATCTCGGGGAGCAGTTCCTTCAGCGTAGGACCATTGATCGTACCCTTGGCCGAAAGTTCGACAAGAGCGCGCAGAGCCTCAGGCTTCATCGCACATTCGCCGATGGACTTGCCGGTGGCGTTCATGAGGGCCATGACATCCGACATGTAAAGGTTGCAGAGCAGCTTTGCCGTCTTCTTGTCCAGGCCCTTCGCCGCCGACTCAAAGTAGTCCGCATTTGCCTTGTGCTGGGACAGCACGCCCGCATCGTACTCGGCTATGCCGTACTCCTCGATCATGCGGGCGCGGCGCGTCTCCGGCTTCTCCGGCAGAAGCGCCTTCCATTCGGCGACCTGCTCCTCCGTAAGGGCGACCGGCACGAGATCCGGCTCAGGGAAATAGCGGTAGTCGTGCGCGTTCTCCTTTGAGCGCATGGAGGCGGTCTCCATCGAATCGCCGTCCCAGCGGCGGGTCTCCTGCACGATCGGAATCGAATGGACCATGCACTCCCTCTGTCGGCGGGCTTCGTACTCGAGCGCGGCATGGATGCCCTTGAAGGTGTTCATGTTCTTGATCTCAACCTTCGTTCCAAGCTTCGCCTCGCCGACAGGGCGGATGGAGATGTTGACGTCGGAACGCATGTTCCCCTCTTCGAGGTTGCAGTCCGACACCCCGGCGTACACGAGAATCTCCTTGAGCGCGGTCAAATAGGCGATCGCCTCGTCGGCGCTGGAGATGTCCGGCTCGGACACGATCTCCATCAACGGCGTGCCGCCGCGGTTGAAGTCTACGCCTGAATGGGCGGCATAGTGGTTGATCTTGGCGGCATCTTCCTCAAGATGGATGTGGTTGATGCGGATGAACTTCTTCGTTCCGTCGGCGCGCACGATCTCGACACCTCCGCCAATGCACAGGGGATTGCCGTTCTCGGAAATCTGGTAGTCCTTCGCCATGTCGGGGTAGAAGTAGTTCTTGCGGTCGAACGTCGCATGGCGGTTGATCTCGCATCCAAGCATGAGACCGCTCATCACCGTGAGCTTCACGGCCTCCTTGTTCATGACAGGAAGCGCGCCGGGATAGCCCAGGCATACGGGGCAGACGTTCGTGTTCGGCTCGCAGCCCGTCTTCAGCAGGCAGCCGCAGAACATCTTTGTGTTCGTCTTCAGCTGAACATGCGTCTCAAGACCTATAGTGTTTTCAAACTCCATCGTGGGACCTCCATATACTGAAATCGTCATTTTCTCTTTGTGAACGGCATCGGGAACCTGAATTCGGTGTTCTCGGCCCTGTTTGTCCATGCCGGATCCGCAGCCTGCTTCTCAATGGAACGCAGATCAAGCGATGTGACACCCGCCGTCCCGCTTCTGCGATCCCCCGGCTCTTTGCGGAGTCCCTGGGTGTATTCGCGTCCCAGAACGGCGTTTTTCGGCAGGCCGACATCGCTCTTGAGGCCGGTCGGTTCCGCAAATCCGACTGTCACGAAAACGAGAATCTCCTTCTGCACCTTCTGTCTGGACTTGCCGCCGAAAAGCTTGTCACCAATCCATGGAATGTCGCGCAGATACGGGATGCCGCTGTCCATCTGCTCCTCTGTCGTCTTCGAAAGACCGCCGATGACGGCCGTGGACCCGTCGCGCATCGAGAAGTCGGTGACCAGACGCTGTACGTCAATCACCGGATACTTGGCGGAATAGGATCCCGCATTGTTGTCGGTGGTCTTGTTGTTCGTGTCGTTCGCGCCGGCGGTCACCCAATCCGTACGGCTGGAGATGGTCGGCACGATGGATACGTTTATGATGCCGTTCGTTCCGACACGGGGCGTGACCTCAAGCTCTATGCCCCAGCTGAAGAAGGCCTCTTTTGCGAACATGAACTTGTCCTCGCCCGGTATCTCCGCCATTTTCATGTCGAGGTCGAGGGAGTCGGAATTGCTGTTGGAGGTGCGCTTGGCCGCGACCGTCACGTTCGGGTACTTCGTGGTCATGTCAACCGTGGCCTTCTTGCCGCTGGCGACGATGATTCTCGGGTTTGAGAATATGCGCGTGTCGTTCTCTCGCTCCAACGCGCTCAGCACGAGGTACATCTCGGAGAAGTTCAGCGTACCGTTGAAGTGGGAGATCGTACCGTCATCGCCGCCGATGTACGTGCCGTTTCCTCCCGCCGTGGTGCCACCGGTCAGCTTATACGACGTAGTGCCGGCGGAATCGGTCGTGGTGCGCGTATATTCCTGCACACCCTTGCCGATATCGTGGAAATTCACGCCTCCGCCGAACGATGCAGAACCCTTCATCCCCTCCAGCATGGACCAGTCGATCCCAAGCTTGTGCAATGCCGTCGACGAAAGCTCCACGAACCGCGCCTCTATGTACACCTGCATGGGTTCGACGTCGATCTCGCGTATCACCCTCTCGCACGAATCAAGGATCACCCCGGGTGCTGTCACCATCACGGCATTCGCCTCCGGAAATGCCTGCGCGATCTTGATCAGCTTAACCCCGATCCCGAAATCGCCGGACCATGTGTCGTTGAACTTTGCCGCGACCTCTTCGGCGTCGGCATGCGCAAGCTTGAACGTCCTGGTCGCTATCCTGCGGAGACGGGCTTCGTCCTCGATGCGGCGCGCTTCCAGCTCGACCGCCTCCGGGGACGGCACTGAATTCGTCACTATCTGCGTGACGGTGTTCGTCGTGGTGATGGTGACGAGGTTCGTCACGACGGGCACGTCCAGAGAGGTCACGAAATTCGTGACCACCATCTTCACCGCACCTGTGGCGAAGCCGGACTGCGCAAACAGCAGCGCGGCCAACGCGACGATCTTAGACCTTGCCATAACCGACTCCCGTAGAATGCGCGCTAAAATCACTTGGCGGACAGCTGTTCAAACGCCTTCCCGACACGAAGAAGCGTATCCTCGCGATAGGCATCGCAGATGAACTGCACGCCGACGGGCAGACGGGTGTCTCCTGCCGCCGCAAATCCGGCGGGCACGCTCATGGAGCAGTTGCCGGCAAGCGAACCCGGAATGGTGAACAGGTCGTTCAGGTACATCGTGAGCGGATCCTGAACCTCTCCAAGCTTGAACGCAGGGGTCGGAGCGACAGGCGTGAGCAGCGTATCGACCTTCCTGAACACGTCCTCGAAGTCGCGGCGGATGAGAGTGCGGACCTTGGACGCGCGACCGTAGTAGGCGTCGTAGTAGCCGCTCGAAAGCACGTACGTCCCCATGATTATGCGGCGCTTCACCTCCGGACCGAAACCTTCTGCCCTGCTCCGAGCATAGAGGCTGAACACGTCGTCACTGCGCCCGGAGCGGTGCCCGTAGCGGACTCCGTCGAACCGCGCAAGGTTCGCCGACGCCTCGGCGGGCGCGATGATGTAGTAGACAGCCATCGCATACTCCGTGTGCGGGAGCGACACCTCGACGAGCTCTGCGCCTGCAGCTTCGCAGGCCTTGATCGCTTCGTCGGTGATCCGCTTCACTTCGGGATCGAGACCGGATACGTCGTAGTATTCCTTGGGCAGACCGATCCTGACTCCCTTCATGGACGCTCCTTCCATCGCCTTCATGTAGTCCGGAACAGGATCCTTCGGCGTGGTGCCGTCCATTTCATCGTGTCCGGCAAGAACCTGAAGCAGCATGGCGGCATCATCCACCGATTTCGTCATTGGGCCAACCTGATCGAGCGAGCTTGCGAATGCGGTGACGCCGAAACGGCTGACTCTTCCGTAGGAAGGCTTAAGCCCCACAATGTTGCAGAAGCTCGCCGGCTGACGGATTGAGCCGCCCGTATCGGTGCCGAGCGCGGCTATCGCCAGATTCCCGCCCACTGCAGAAGTCGGAGGCCAAGCGG
>JAZOAC010000077.1:0-38743 GCA_045595285.1 Kiritimatiellia bacterium
TCTTAGACTTCCTTCATCCACATCCTCACGGACATAAACTTGTCTTCGACTATCTGATTTCCCCTAACTGGCTCACTGGAGACTTACACTCCAGATGTTGTGTCATGTCCTGCGTACCAGAAAAAGGTCTCTTCAAGAAGAAGAGACCTTTCGCCATTAAGCACTTATGTGCGCTGCTTACTTGGTGACCTTGCGGCCCTTCACACCAGCTGCGGTTGCCGCGTTGGCCTTGGCCTTCTCGTGCGGACGGAGCGAACGGACCGCCTCGCCGGCTTTCCACATTTCGCTGTCGTGCATATCCTGAAGTTTCTTGGCCATGAACTCCTTGTAGTCGGCACGACCGGTATCGCGAATGACCTCGCGGGCCTCCTTCATCGTCTTCGTCGAAGCGTAGAGCTTCTTGAACACGGGCTCCGTGGCCTTGCGGAAGAACGGACGCCACTTGAGAGCGCCGTGCTGTGCGGTCTGCGAGCAGTTGGAGTACATCCAGTCCATTCCGTTCTCATCCACGAGGCGGGCGAGGGACTGCGTGAGTTCTTCGCACGTTTCGTTGAAGGCTTCGGACGGGCTGTGGCCGTTGTCGCGGAGGCAGTAGTACTGGGCCTCCATCACGCCGCAGAGCGCACCCATGAGAATGCCGCGCTCACCGACGAGGTCAGACGTGACCTCATTGTGGAACGTGGTCGGGAAGAGATAGCCGGAGCCAACGGCGATGCCGATGGCGAGCGTGTTCTCCTCGGCCTTGCCGGTTGCATTCTGCGCGATGGCATAAGACGAGTTGATTCCGGCGCCGTTGAGGAAGTTGCGGCGCACGTTCGTGCCCGAACCCTTCGGGGCAACCATAATCACGTCGACATCCTTGGAGGGGTTGACGCCTGTGATCTTGCGGTACTCATAGGCAAAACCATGGGAGAGGTAGAGCGTCTTGCCAGGGGTCATATACTTCTCGATCTTTTTCCAGACCTCGCCGACGGAACCGTCGGAGGTAAGAAGCATCACGATATCACCCTTTTCTGCGGCCTCTTCAATGGAGAAGAGAGTCTTGCCGGGAACCCATCCATCCTTAAGCGCACGACCCCAGCTGGAGTTGGCACCCTTGCTCTTGCGCTGACCGACAATCACGTTGATGCCGTTGTCGCGCATGTTAAGCGCCTGCGCCGGGCCCTGAATGCCGTAGCCAAGCACGGCAATGGTCTTGCCCTTGAGAACCCTCTGGGCCTTCTTGAGCGGAAACTCCTTGCGCGTCACGATGTTTTCGGTGACGCCTCCAAAGTTGATCTTCATTTCTGTCTGACTCCTTTGTTTTTCAGAAAAAACGGGCGTAGTATACCACTTTTCCATTCACACCGCAAATTTACGTTGGCAACTGAGGGGAGGCAAGGGACTTGGAGTCCGTTTGCCATGCCAGCCTTACCGACGCGCAGATCGCTTCAGGTGCAGGGAACCGGCCCTTGCCCTCCGTTCCGCAGGCAAGTTCGCCAGAAGCAGGCTCAATCACCGTGATACCGCGGGCCTTGAGCATGGCTATGTTCGCCTGCGTTGCGGGATTGTCCCACATGCCGTCGTTCATAGCCGGGGCGACAAACACAGGCGCACGGGTCGCAAGAAGCGTGGAGGAAAGAAGATCGTCCGCAAGTCCATGCGCCATCTTGGCGATCATGTTCGCCGTCGCAGGGGCCACGACGACGGCATCCGCTTCGGCATATGCGATGTGTTCGGGCTTCCATTCAGCCGGCGGAGCGAACTGCTCCACCCCAACAGGGTTGCGGGAGAGGGTCTGGAACGTCAGCGGAGTGACGAACTCGCATGCGGACCTGGTCATAACCACACGCACGTCATCGCCGCCCTTCACAAAAAGACGAACAAGCTCGCACGCCTTGTATGCGGCGATGGACCCCGTAACTCCAAGCACGATCTTCATCTAGCCAACCTCAACTACCCTCACATCCTTCCGGACTTCACGTCGATCAGGTCGCACAGCTTCTTGTAGGCCGTCGCAAGATCGTCGTTCGTCACCTGAAACATGTATTCGTCTGCACGGGCAATCTCCCCTTCTGCGTTCGCAAGACGGCGCTCGATCACTTCAGGGGAATCGGTACCGCGCCCCTCAAGGCGCTCGCGCAGGGTCTGCATGTCCGGCGGATTGATGAATATGTCCACATATCCGTCGCGCAGCGGATCGGTCGGCGGCAGTCTGCGCACATAGTCACGCACCTTGGCCGCGCCGACGACATCGATGTCTAGAATCATGGAGTTGCCCTCCGCAAGGACCTCCTCGATCGGACTCTTCAGTGTGCCGTAGTAGTTTCCGTGCACCTCGGCATGTTCAAGGAACGCATTCTCCCCAAGCAGCTCCCTGAAGCGCTCCGCCGACATGAAGTGGTAGTCGATGCCATCCTCCTCCAGTCCGCGCGGTTCACGAGTCGTGCATGATATCGAATACTGCAGATCGCAGTATTCCTGCAGAAGCAGGTCTATGAGAGTCGACTTTCCGCACCCGGATGGTGCGCTCATCACTATGAAAAGCGGTTTTGTCTTCTTCTTTTCCATTGTCTTATCCGTTCACTAGAGACAGAAATTCTCCGCGCACCTTCTCGTCCGAGCGGAAGGTACCGAGGACTGCGGACGTCACCATCTCGGAGTTCTGCTTTTCGACGCCGCGCATCATCATGCAGAGATGCTTTGCGCGAATCACCACACCGACACCCTCGGCATTAGCCTCCTTCATGATCGCATCCGCGATCTGCTCCGTAAGCGTCTCTTGGATCTGGAGACGGCGCGCATACATGTCGACGATTCGGGCGAGCTTGGATACGCCGAGCACCTTTCCCTTGGATATGTAGCCGATCGCGCAGGAACCGTAGAAAGGCAGCATATGATGCTCGCACATGGAGTAGAGCTCTATGTTCTTGAGAATCACCATATGGTTCGTGCCGCTGGTGAAATACGCTCCGTTCACGACCGACTTCACGTTCTGGCGGTATCCGCGCGTCAGGTAGGTGAGAGACTTCGCCACTCGTTCAGGCGTCCTTCTGAGCCCCTCGCGCCCTGGATCCTCGCCGAGCTCCACAAGAAGCGACTTCACAAGCGCGGCGATCTTCTTCTGATCCGGTTCCTTTTTCCTATTCGTCTGTCTCATGTCGAAATCTCCTTGCGCATGGAATCGACGGCGGATTTCATGTCCGCCTGACTGAACAGATACGATCCCGCGACAAACTGGTTGGCTCCCGCCCTTGCGGCGATCACAGCCGTCTCTGCGTTGATGCCGCCGTCCACCATTATGTCGAGATCAGGACGCAGGCTGCGGAGATCCGACACCTTGGGCATGCAATCTTCAATGAACTTCTGTCCGCCGTATCCGGGATGCACCGTCATGACAAGGACCTCGTCCACTTCGTCAAGATACGGGTAAAGGCGGCCGACAGGGGTTTCCGGGTTAACCACGACCGCATTCCTCAGACCCATGGACCGTATCCGCTTCAGTTCCGTATGGACGTCACAGTCAGCCTCGACGTGTATCTGGATCGTCTGCGCACCCGCCTTGGCAAAAGCCTCAAGGTAGAGATCGGGGCGGGTCATCATGAGATGCACGTTCCGGTAGAACCCCGGCGCCACATTTGCCGCAAGGGCCACCACATCCGGCCCGAACGAAAGGTTCGGAACGAAATGCGCGTCCATCACATCAAGATGAAGTGCCTCCGCGCCGGAAGATTCGGCACGGAGTATCTCGTCAGCGAGCCGACCGAAATCGGCGGCGAGAAGCGATGGAAGTATTTCCGTTTTCATTGCCGAGTATTATACCATACCGCGACCGTGGTTACTGTCGCGCCACTCGAAACAGCTTATGCGCCACAGCTATCAGGGCGCGTCGGGGCGGGCGGCAAATCAGTGCGCATTCCAGCCAGCGCAATCCCATGCCGATTCGCATAGGCGATGACGGCCTCCTTCTCCAAAACGATCTGACGCCCCGCCTGAAACGCCAACGCCGTGACACCGGCCCGCTTCATCGTCTTGAGCGTCTTCATCCCGATGACGGGCACATCGAAGCGCATGTCGTGCCCTTCACGGGCGCCCTTGAATATCACGGCTCCCTTGCCGCCCAGCCTGCCGCCGCGAAGGATTGCGGCGTTCGTGCCCTCGAAAGCCTCGACCGCAAGAACCATGCCCTCTTTCACCAGAACGGTCTGCCCGACGTCATGCCGCCCGACATCGCGGACCACCGCCGCGGCATGCGCAATGTCCCTGGACTCCCGCTCATCCGGCGCACGCGCCGTAAGGACGCCTTCATCTGGAAGACACGCTTCCATGTAGCTCGTGGCCGGGAGCACCTTGACGCCGGCCTTCTCGAATTCCTCGACCAGCCTGCCGAACACGGTATGCGCATTCTTGCACGGAAGCGAACGGAGCCATGCCTTCACCTCTTCGTCGAATCTCGACCTGAACAGCGAAAGCGGATTTATCTGCCCCGCAAGCACTGCGCCGTCGTATCCCTGCGCGGCGATCCAGCGGATGCCTGCGGCAATCTCGCCGATTCCGATTTCGTGCACTCCGTCGGCGGCGCGCCTGGTGGCGCGGCTCGTCGATCCGCGCACGGCAAGGACATCCACGTTCGGTACGCCGGCCGCCTTGGCGCCTCGCACCACGAGCTCCGGGTATATGCCGCTTCCGGCTATGACAATCAGGTTCTTCACGGCATCGAATTATAGCAAACGGCACGCGGAAAGACCACACGGCAGTAGATTCCCGACGGACAAGGAAGGGAACGCCCCTCAAGGAGCATCTCGCCCGCCTCGATCTTCGCTTCAGGGAAAGCCTGCCCCATGATGTTCGCCGCAACGGCGCAGGACAGACCCGGCGTGTGCGACGAGAACAGCACGAAAAGCGGCTTCTCCGAGAGAACGTCCTTCACGAGCGAGATCGTCCGCTTGAGGTCGCGTTCTATCTTGTACATCTCGCCGTTCGCCCCGCGCCCGAATGTAGGAGGGTCGAACACGACCGCGTCATAGCGCCTGCCGCGACGGTTCTCGCGTTCCATGAACTTGTGGGCGTCGTCTGTGATCCAGCGGATGGGGTGGTCCTTGAGTCCGTTCAGTGCGGCATTGTCGCGGGCCCACTGCACCATGCCCCTGGAGGCATCGAGATGGCACACCTCCGCGCCTCCTAGCGCCGCCGCCATCGTGCTGCCGCCGGAATACGCGAAGAGATTGAGGACGGCGTTGCGCGAACCGCCGTTCGCAGCCACGGTCTCCCTTATCCACCTCCACTGCGCGCGCTGCTCCGGGAATATTCCGAGATGGCCGAAGTCCGTGCCGCTGAGGCGGAACTTCACGCCTGCGGTCTCGATAGTCCATTCCCTGGGTAGTGCGCCGCGATTGTGCCAGCGGTTGCCGTCCTCGCGATCGAACGCAGCCGTGGCGCACGACCAGTCGTCAGGCCGTTCGGGCCGCCACATCGCCTGGGAACAGGGGCGAACGAGCGATACGCTGCCGAACCGCTCGTACTTTTTCCCGTCACCGGAATCCATCAGTTCATAATCATCTGCCATTGTTGACTTCCTCTTTGAATTGCCTGGCATCGGCGTCATGGCCTGTACACGCGCTCCACACGGTTGCCGAAGGAGCATATGATGTCATAGGCGTGCGTCCCCTTCAACGCGGCCCAGTCGTCCGGCGTGACGGCGTATTTCCCGGTGCCGCCGAGCGCGACCACCTCGTCGCCGGCCTTCACGTCGCCGGCTTTCGACACGTCCACGGTCGTATAGTCCATCGAGATGCGTCCGATCACGGGACACGGTGCGCCGTTGATGAGCACGTGTCCGCGGTTCGTGAGCGCGATCGGCAGTCCGTCCGCATATCCGGCGGATATCGTGGCCACCTTCGTCTGCCTTGAAAGACACCATGTCCGGCCGTAGCCAAGCGTCGTTCCGGCCGGCAGCGTGCGCACCTGCGCGACGCGCGTCTTCAGCGAAAGGACGGACTCCAGCTTCAGCACACGGCGTCCGTTGGGATCGAAGCTTCCGTGAAGGTTGATGCCCGTGCGCACGATGTTGAACGGTGCGCGCTTTGCCGCCGGGAAGTTGTTGATCGCGTCCGAAGCGGCAATATGCACTTTCCTGAAGCGGATCCCGTCCCTCGCGACATCCTTGAGTATGGACTTGAAAAGCGATATCTGGTCGTTGGCGAATTCGTCCGCCGGATCATACGCCGTTGGACAGTGGGAGAACACGCCTTCGCAATCCAGGTTCTCCAGGGCCGCCACCCTGCGTATCGCATCTGCCGCCTCGGACGCAAGAATGCCCAGCCGTCCCATGCCGGTATCTATCTTGAAGTGGACGGTTGCCGTGCGCCCGAGGCGCCTTGCCGTCCTGTCGATGAGCTTCGCCGTCGCGACATCCGTAACCGGGAGCGTCACTCCTGCCTCAACCATCGGCGCGATCTCGTCGGGAAGGATCGACGACAGTATCTGAACCGGCTTTCCGAACGGCATGAGCTGCAGAGCCTCGTGCGGCTCGGCGACGCCGAACCCGACGCAATCCGTCTCGGCGAGGGCGGCGGCATACCTGTCCACGCCAAGGCCGTATGCGTTCGCCTTTAGGACGCACAGGACCTTCGCAGGCCTTACCGCGCCAGCTATCCGGCGGTAGTTTCCGCGGAGTCTGCCGAGGTCCACCTCGACCCACACCCGCCTCTGGAGTTTTCCCTTCATGTCAAACACTTTGTGCCTTTTGTTGTCAATGCCGCCAATTATACCAAAACCGCGCCGACTGCCACGACGCAGGAGCACCCAGTCTCAATCAACGCTAAAACCGAAACGCAAACAACGCTTGTTTTGGTATAATGTCCGGCATGAGTAAGTTTAAGAAGATATGCGTGCTCATGGGCGGCACGTCGAACGAGCGCGAAGTCTCGCTCGTAAGCGGCAGGAATGTCGCTGTGGCCCTTTCTTCGCTAGGCAAATACGAAGTCGTCCCTGTTGTGCTGGACGAGGATTCCCTTTCAACCCTTCCCGAATGTGACGCCTGCTTCCTCGCCCTTCACGGGGGATGGGGCGAGAACGGCGGAGTGCAGGCGATGCTTGACGCCCGGAAGATTCCATACACCGGTCCTGGCGCAAAGTCCTCCCGCATCGCGATCGACAAGATACGCTCAAAGATGGTGCTTGAGTTCAACGGCCTTCCGACCGCGAAATGGACCCTGGCCTCGCCCGACACGCCCGAGTCCCCGTTGCCCCTTCCTGTCGTGGTAAAGCCGCCGTCAGACGGTTCGTCCGTAGGGATATCGAAGGTCTCCACGCCAAACGAATGGAATGGAGCACTCAAGGCTGCTCTCGCCGCCCAGCCGGGCAGGAACGAAGTCATCGTGGAGGATTTCATCGACGGACGTGAAATGACTGTTGGCGTCCTTGATGGGATCCCATTCCCCGTCATCGAAATATGCGCAAAGAACGGCTGGTACGGATACGAAGAGAAATACGAATCCGACGAAACGACCTATCCCTTTCCGTCCGATCCGTTCCTCGCCAAGGTTCAGCAGCTTGCGGTGGACTCCTACCGCGCACTAGACTGCCGCGGAATGGTGCGCATCGATTTCCGGATCAACAGGGACGGCGATCCGTTCATCCTCGAGCTCAACACGCTTCCCGGCATGACGGAGCACTCACTGGTCCCCAAAGCCGCCGCAAAGATGGGCTTGTCCTTCCCAGAGCTTTGCGACAAGATAATCTCATCCGCAAAATTCGACCAGGTGAAATGAAAAAAATAACGACACAAAACAAAGGCAAAGGCAGGGCTATTGCCCTTGTCGCGGCTGCGGCAGTCGCCGTTGTCGCGCTCGTCATATGCGGAGCGGCCATGGCGTTCAATCGTCTGGTGGCGGTTTATGAGCGTCAATGCTGCCTTACGGACGCCGGTGAACAGGTTGAGATAATCACTGGCAAGATATTGCCGGCACGTCTCTTCATAAATCACTTCAACCTCACGAATGGCGTAAACCTGGCACAGATTCCGTTCGCAGAACTGCGCGAGCGGCTGATCCGCGACATGCCAAACCTCCGCGACATCAAGATCGTCAGGACGGTCCCGAACAGGGTACGCATCGAGATTTCGGAACGCATCCCCGTCGTGCGTGTGATAGGCGCCGGCGCAAACGCAAACCCGAACTACACCGCTGACAGTGAAGGAAAGGTGTTCTGGTATCCGAGACGGGACACCACACTCCTGCCGATAATCCGCGAGGTGAAAAAGAATACGTCTACGGCTGGAGCCTCGCTGTCCGGCATGTCAATGGCTGCGCTCCGCCTGCTGGAAGCCGCCTCGGACCCAGAGTTCGCGGCACTGAAGATCCAGGAGGTTGACACATTCAAGCAGGATTACCTTTTTGCCACGCTGGGAGACTCCTCACGCGCCAAGATCGCGTGGGAGGACATGGAATCAAACTCAAAAGCATCACGGGAATCACTTCACCGACAGCTCAAGCGCCTTTCGCAGGCCATGAAGTCCAACGTGGCCGCCGGCACAAAATTGTGGAACGCCACAGACTATGGCGTACCGGGACGCATCTACGCCAACGATCCAACAAAGGCAGAGTAAATGAACCTTACAGACCCTGTTGCCGCACTTGAAATCGGCACCACACGCACATCTATCGCAATCGCCGAACCGCTCGGCCCGGGACGACTTAACATCGTGGCGAAAGGCGACATACCGTCATCCGGCGTGCGCAAGAGCCAGATTACCGACATCGGGAAGGCGACCGTATCGGTATCATCCGTACTTAAGCATCTGGAAAGCGAATCGGGCTATTCGATAGGTCACGCCGCACTTGCCATATCCGGCCCGCAAATCAGAACCGAGCAGCTGGTCACACAATGGCAGGTGGACAAGACCGTCACCGACAACGACCTGGCCGAAATATACAACCGGTCGTTCGACACAGGCCTTGAGGACGACAGAGTGTTGCTGGACATCTCCGAACTCGGATACGGTCTGGACGGTCTGGACGGCATCACCTCCCCCAAAGGCATGTCCGGCCGACTGCTCAAACTCCGCACGCTCGTGGTGCATGGCTCCAAGTCCAGGGTTAACGACGCCCAGACGACGGCAAAGAACGCAAAACTCGAGATATCCGATTCGTACTTCGCCGGAAGATGCGCGGCAGAAGCGGTATTGACACCTGAAGACAAGACCGCCGGAACCCTGGTGATCGATCTCGGCGGCGGCTCCACGTCATATGCGGCCTTCTCCGACGGACGCATGATACATGCAGGCGTACTTGGTGTAGGCGGCGACCATGTGACAAATGACATCAGGCTCGCATTCTCGCTTTCTCTCTCGCAAGCTGAAAAAGTAAAGATGTCTTCCAGCGCAATATTCTCGCCGGAACGAACGGGACGAGTGGAGGTGCCGTCTTCGCTCATATCCGGAGACGGCGCAACAATATCGATGCGTGCGCTCGACACCGTCGTGAACGCACGCATCGGCGAGCTTTTCTCCGTAATCCGCGAGAAGCTGGATGCCGACGGCGTCCTTCACCGGATCGGTGGTGGCGTGGTGCTTACCGGCGGCGGCGCACGGCTTGCGAACATAACCTCGCTCGCCCGAAACATATTCGGCGGCATTGTGAGGGTCGGCTCGCTCATACCCGGGATAGAGGGTCTTGAACACGACGAATTCCCCGCCCGGCACGCTACGATAATAGGCGCGCTTCTTCTCGAACAGCGCAATACGGGCGAACAGTCGCTCTTTGACCCAATAACCAACATTTTCAAGAAACTCTTCAAAGGCCAATGAAAACTGAAACCTCTTCACTTCTGCTTCTCGGCATAGGCGGCACCGGTTCGGCCACGGTGCGCGGCGTCAGGCGCGCGTACGGCGCGGCCATACGTGCATTGGCCGTAGACACCGACGCCTCATCAGGCAGTTCACCCGACATCCCGTTCGCCCTTATCGGCGGCGAACGTCTCGCCGGACGCGGAACCGGCGGACTCCCCGCTGAGGCCAGAGCTGCTTTTCTCGACAAACCAGATGTGCTCGATGCACATCTCGACGGAGTGCGCACCGCCGTCATCGTCACCGCACTCGGCGGCGGAACCGGCGGTGGCGCAACCAGCGAGATCGCGAAACATCTCTCCGAACGAGGAATCGTATCGCTGGTGTTCGCCACGCATCCATTCTCCTTCGAAGGAGAAGAGCGAATAACCTCGGCAATGACGGCATTCGGCACAATAGAGCACGCTGCAGACGTCGTCGTGCCACTTCCGTTGGATTCGCTCGTCGCGGACGCCCCTTCCGACAACATGAAAGACGCGCTTCAGATCGCGACAGACACCCTTTCCACCGCAATCACCCTCCTCTGGCGCATGCTTGAAAAGCCTGGCTACATATCACTGGACGCAGAACGCCTCCACAATGCGATGGCCGGCTCCGGACGCGCGAGATTTGCAACCGCTACCGCATTCGGACCCGACCGTGCGGAGGATGCGCTTAGGGATCTTGCCTCGTCGCGCCTCCTTGCAGACGGCACCGCGCACGCTCCGGTCAAATCCATCTTCATGGGAATTCTTGCGGGCGATGACCTCAGGCTTTCCGAGATCGCCCGTGTTGCGGACGGATTCCGAAGCGCATTCGGACGCTCCGCCTCGTTCCAGCTCGGCACGGTAAACGATGAGGCGACATTCTCCGGACGCCTTGCCGTCGCCGTGCTGGTGTTCGAAGAGAGCGCCATCGCAAAAAGCACGAAGGAATCTCGCAAGGCTGCCCGCGCCTCCGCCAAGAACCGCAAAAACGCCGAAGCCGCGCTTGCCGCGGCAGACCGCTTTCTGGACTCTGAAAAGACGATATGGCACAACGAGGATCTCGACATCCCGACATATCTCAGACGCAACCTCACACTTGACCGATGATGGAACGGGACGGACAGATACGGGTTCTACCCATCCATGTGGCGAATAAGATCGCCGCCGGCGAAGTCGTGGAGCGCCCCGCCTCCGCCCTCAAGGAATTGGTGGAGAACGCCATCGACGCAGGCGCCGACCGCATAGACATCTCGGTCTCCGCAGGAGGACGCAAGCTCGTAGCCGTACGGGACAACGGATGCGGCATGAACCGCGACAATGCCCTTCTCTCGCTCGAGCGCCAGGCGACCTCCAAAATCCGCGATGTCGATGACATCGAGAAGATCGATACGCTTGGATTTAGAGGCGAAGCAATCCCGTCCATAGCCTCCGTGTCGCGTTTCACAATCGTGACAAGGCGGAAGGAGAACGACTCCGCCACAAAGCTCGTCGTCAACGCCGGAACCATTGCCGAAGTGTCGGAGTGCGGAGCGCCGCCAGGAACGTGCGTAGAGGTGAGAGACCTGTTCTGCAATGTTCCCGCCAGGCGCAAGTTCCTCCGCTCGTACGCAACCGAGGAAAGTCACATCAAGTCCGTGTTCACGATAAGCGCCCTCGCCCATCCCGAACTTGGCTTTTCGCTGACTGTGGACGGCAGGGAGGTTCACCGTCTGGCGCCAGGATCCACCATTGAAGAGCGCATCACCGGCCTTTTCGGTCGCGATTTCACCGATGAACTCGTGCCGGTGACGGATGACGAAGCAAACACGAGCACAGTACGTGTATACGGATACATATCGCGTCCGTCGCAGAATCCCGTCCGCCGCGAGCAGTTCATCTTCGTGAACGGACGCCCTGCGACCGCACCCACGATAGCCTATGCGCTTAAAGAGGCATACCCTTCCGGGCGTAACGAATCCAAGCCCTCGATATTCCTGTTCATCGATGTGCCGCCGTCAGAGGTGGATGTGAATGTGCATCCCGCCAAGCGCGAAGTGCGTTTCCGCCGCCCCGCAGACGTAAAGTCTGCGATCATTGAGGCGATATCAAGAACGCTGCAGGGGAAAGCCGTAGCCGAAGAATCGCCTGCGGAAACGACGGAGCGACCGGTGTTCTCCGTTCCATTCCAACCGACGCCAGCCCCGATACAGCGCGCACTTCCTTCTTTTTCCGCAGAACCGGCAAAACCGACAGCACCTTCACCTGCAGCAGTTCCGCTGAATCACCCGACTCCAAACGCACCCACTCCCCAGACATCAATTTCCAACACCCCAACTCTAAATTCAAAAATCCCCTGCGTTAAACCTCCAACGCCCCCACTCGCATCCTCCACTGGTCCTTGGAAATTCTTCAAGGTGCTTGCGAATACGGAATCAGGATACCTTCTGATCGAGACGGATGCAGGAATCGTAACGCTCAATCCACAGGCTGCGCAGGAGCGGATTGCGTTTGAAAAGCTGATGGCGGCACACAACCCAGAGTCTGGAACGGCATCCTCACAGCCGCTTCTGATACCAGAGACCGTACACTTCTCGCCGCTGGAGTCCGCACGCCTCAAGACATTCAAGTCGATTCTGCTGAGGCAGGGTTTTGAGATCGAGGAGTTCGGTCCGGACACATGGAAGATCGATGCGGTCCCGGCCATAATCTCCGGACAGAACGCTGCAGATGTTATTGCCTCAATCGTATATGACATTGGCGAGGCGGGCGTCAAGCGCGGAGATCTTTGGCGCGAGGAGTTGATAGCGAAATCCGTGGCAAGATCCTTTGCCGGAGCATCGCGCAAGTTCACGATGGAAGATGCGTCAAGACTCGTCGAAGAGTTAGGCCGCACCCGCATGCCTTACGTATGCCCACGCGGAAAGCCGGTAATGATCTTCACCTCAAACCGCGAACTTTCCCGCAAGTTCGACAGATGAACGCCTCTTACAGAATGGTCGGACTGGCGGGGATCGAACCCGCGACCCCAACATTAAAAGTGTCGTGCTCTACCAACTGAGCTACAGTCCGAGGGGTTTCGCTGGCGTCTTAAATCCGCCGCAGAATGGTGGGCTATAGTGGATTCGAACCACTGACCTCTTCCATGTCAAGGAAGCGCTCTAACCAACTGAGCTAATAGCCCCAAAAACAAAACGCCGCGTAGTATACCACATAAGGTATTTCTCCGCAACTACTTTTTTCAACTTTTCTTTATGGCATCATTCGTAGCGCAAACAGTCAATCGGGATGAGCTTCAATCCGCGGTACATCACGCCGGCATCCTCACCAACCGTCCAGCCCACATAGATTTTGTCCTTGCCGCCATTTGATCTGCCCAACTGTGCAGACCTCAAGCCTACCAATCCCGTTCGTTGGCGGGAAGCGGAGCCTTTTTCATTCGTGCCTTCTTGTCGGCATCGTGCTGATCGCTGCGTTCCTGGGCACGGCGAAGGATGTCTTCCACCTGATCGTCATTCTTATTTTCCTGCTCCTCGGCGGCGGACGGCTGCTCTTCCTGCTCCTTCTTTTCGTCCTGCTTTTCCTGCTGATCCTGATTCTGCTGATCTTGCCGCTGCTTTTCGTCCTCGTTTTTGTCCTTGTTCTTGTCCTGATCTTTCTCTTGATTCTGCTGCTGATTCTGGTTCTGCTGATTTTGCTGGCTCTGTCCGCCGCCGCCATTCTTGTCTTTGGGCAAGAGTTCCTTGATGCGAGCAAGCTTCTTCAGCGCTTCAAACTGTTTTGCCGCTCGTTCAGCAGCCTTTCCGCCTCCTTTGCGTTCAACCTTGCCGGAGTCAGCCTTATCCTTGGCCAGTTCAAGCTGAATCTTCTCCACCTCTGTGGCAAGGGCGCTGATCTCCGCCTGGGCCTCCTTGGTGAATGGCGGCTTGTTCGTGTCTGCCTGGGCCTGCTGTTCGTATGCCTGCGCCCACATGGGGAACTTAGCCCTGAACATCTGTGTGAACTCCAATGCCTCCTGCTGCCAGTCGCGTCCGTACTCATTTTCGATCCTCAGGAGTTCGTTCGTCTGCGACAGCATGGATTCGTCACACGCGGCGGGTGGCAGGATCACAAGTTTCCAGAAGCGTGTAAACGAGGCTTCGGCCTTTCTGAGATGCTCCTGGGCCGCGGGATCTATGTCAGACAGCGCAACCACAGCAGATCCAGTCGCGGCTCTCGCCTCCTCCACCTGAGCGCTGATCGTCATCGCCTGCTGTTCGTTCGTTACGGACTGCGCAACGCCGGCCTTCACGGCAATCCATGTATCGTTCAGCCTTTCTGCGCGCTTTGCCATCGCATCGCACATCGCAACCGTACGCCGCGCATCGTTCGTAAGGGCTGTAGGGAACTCCTTGAGCATCACACGGACATCCTTGACACCCGCGCCAAGGAGAGCGCCAGTATCCTGCTGGCCTAGCTCCTTCATCACCTTCTCGACATGAGCCTGCTCGCGCAACTCCGGCAGACGGTCTACCGCACGCGTGAAGTTTCGGTTCATACGAGGATCGGCAGGGTTCGAACGAAGCGCCAACTGGAAATCCGATGCCGCACTCTCCAACGATGCCAGAGATTTCCCTACGCCTTCGCCGCCGCGTTTCAATCCCTCGGCAAACTCAATCGCGCCGACAAGTTCCGATGCGCGCACGCCATGCGTCTTGGAAAGTATCAGCGGTTTGAGGACGGCAAGCGCATTGGTATGGTTTCCGGCGCGGTAGAGGTCAACACCACGGTTCCATATCTCTCCGTCCGTCTCTGGTGCAGTCTCTTCGGCGCACAGCACCGATCCTGCAGCCGATGCGACAAACACGGCAGCAAGCACCAAGTACCTTGTTCTCAAAAATATCGTTTTGTACATGGTCAGCCATTATACCACAACATCCAACAACAGGATGAACACAAAACCTTGTCATGCTGTTCTCCTTTCATTTCGCCCCTGTTGCACCGACATTTCACTTCACCCGGAAAATCGCGGCGCGCTGGGTGAGGAGCCCGCTGAACAGTCTGCAAGTGCCAGATGCCATCTTCTCAAAGCGGACCTGCTGCCATGTGCCATCCCCACGCATGCGCTCAATCGATGCAGGCATACGCTCAAACTGCAGCTCCGGCTCCATATCTCCATCGATATCCAAGGCGTTCAGAACCACTATCCTTTCACCATCCCCTGCGGTTCCGCTAACGCATGTGACCGGCCCCACGCCCTGATAGCAGACTCCGCCCGGCAGCCTCCCTTCAAGAAGCGTCAGCCACCTGATCATCGCCGCCTTGTAGCTTTCGGAAAAGAGCGTAGCCTCATAATACCTCGGCATCAGCTCCGGTATCTTCTGCGCCAGCACAAGCACCTTGCCTCCGGCGGCATTCTCAAACAATATGCTCCCCGGCGCCTCGTACACAGGCGCCGCGCCAAGCACCGGACGGTTGAGCAGTTTCGTGACAACGCGCACCCCCTTGTCCATTTCCGTAAGATCGGTCAGTTCGCCCTTTCTCATGCCGGACTGCCTGAAACCGTCCTCGAACTCGTGGAACTGAATCGTCTTGCGATTCCATGCCTTCGCGCGCACGCCGATCCTGTCCGCAAAACCGTTTTCCGTCAGCCAAACCGCCGCCGGTCCGTCAAGAATCACCTTGCCAGAAAGGATTTCGGATATGGAATCGCGTGAAAGAAGCTCCAGCGTCTCCTGCGTCAGCGCGGTCACCTCGCCGGGACGGGCCTTGCCGAAACGGTAAGGAATACCTGTCAACGCAAAATATCGATCGCCGAAGTTGAACTCACGAGGTCCGCATTTCGGGATTACAACGCCGCAGCTGAACAACTCCACCTTTGTGGCCCATTGCATCAGGCCTCTGTTCTCGTTGAATATCCGCCTGTAGGCCTCGCCGGACTTCTTTTCGTGGTAGTTCCCGGTGCGCGTAATCCATATTTTAGCCCCCTTGCACCCGTCAAGAGCAAGCATCACAAGATGGTTCATCATGCGAACGGCGCTGGTCGCCCAAAGCGTATGCGGACAAGTGTCGGACTCCTGCATGTAGATTACGCCGTCGCCGACGGAATCCATCTGGCTGGCGTATGAACTGCGCATCATGATGACATGAAACAGGTCCTTGCCCCTGCCATGATACGGCGCCCCGCCGCCACGCACCACAGGCGTCTGCCCTGGAAGCGCAAGTATCTCCGCGAACTCGCGCACGTCCCGTCCGCGGCCACGGATGCCGCATGCGCACAGCATGCCGGGAATCGAATCACCGAATCCATCTCTGACGGTCCTGAAGAAACGCCTTAGCGAATCGGTTGTCACATCTCTCCATATCTTCGCGTTCTTTCCGCCGACATCCGCCGTCAGCATGGCAACCACCTCCTCGCGACTCCAGCTGCGCCCGGTGCGCCTGGAGAACTCCGCAAGATGAAGCGGACAGAAACATCCCTGGATGCCGCTCCAGAGAAGCCTCGTATCGTCATCAATCATGAAGAAATCGATCTTCTCCTTCGCAAACGTGCGGCACACCGCCGATATGTAGTCTAGGAACCTTATGTCCATCGGACACATGCGGTACACATTCGTGCCGTCCGGCCTGACTGCGAGCTGCCAGGGAGTAGCGGTTCCGGGATAGCCGCCATGACCCATCGTCGACTGCAGTAGAATTCCCTGCTTGACGGAAGATAGGCTGCGGAGCTTCGGCGCCACCTTTCTGTAGCGGTCTGCATATATCCCCGCACGGTCAATCGCGGGATCGCCCTCGGGAACCACCGGACACATCCACGCGATTCCATCCACGAACGTATCGTTGCCAAGTGCGGCGGCATCCGCGGCAAGTTCATCCATGGCGTTCTCATGAAGCGGCATGACCGACAGCCATCTCGGAATGTCCGCACGACACACCTGAACGCATAATGACAATAGCGCAACGACAAAAATCGGACACGGCGACCAAATCATGTTTTCTTTGTTCCTTTCTGCGTGTAGACCGCGAAACGACATCGTCAATTTCGGCTTTATTTCACTTTTTCGCTTCTTCAGGGATGTCGTAGTATGCCTTGCGGACCGACTTCACGTAGTCGGTGACAAAACCGTCCACCCCCCACGAACGCACCGTCTCCGCCTGCTTCGTATTCTGGACGAACCACAGCGACACCCACTCCACGCCGTTCTTGCGCAGAAACCTCACATCATCCTCTGTGGCGTATTCATCTATGACGTTTGAGATGGGAAGGCTCACACCATACAGTTCCAGGCCCTTAATGTAGTCGACAATGGCCTCAAGCATCTTCTCGCGTGTCTTGAAATGCCCCTTGGGCTTACCGTTCCTGAACGGTCCGTTCTCATCACGCTTCGTTCCAGCCACCAGAAAACCGTACACTTTGGGTTCGGTGAACTCCCGCCAGAATATGTGGCTGATTCGGCGTATGGACGGATAATTCCGCTTGAAATACGAGAGAGCGGACTCATTGAACGTGACAACCATCACGCGGCTGAAATCTATCTTTGCGTCACGGAGCGCCTGAACGACCTTCTCGGCGAATTCGGGGGAGAAATACTTGAAGTCCAGCCACAGCTGCGGGACGGGGCGGATGATCTCCAGCACCTCGTCAAAGCGGAGCATCTTCAGATCGGTTGGCGTAAGCCGCTGCCCCTGGCGTATATGGAAACGCCCCTTCTCCAAGATTGTGGCGTAGGTGACATTGGTAATGCGGACATCCCAGTTCATCAGCCTCTTCAGGCTACTGTCATGGCTCATCACTATCACGCCGTCCTTCGTGGACCGCAGGTCGAGCTTAACGATATCGCATGCGGCGGAGACGGAATTCGAATATGCGGGACGAGACGATTCAGGTCTCCAGCTGCTTCTGTTGCCATAGCCGCGATGCGCAACCATGAGAGGCTCGGGGACCGTTTCGAAATTCTCGGGATTGTAGTATGTCCGCCCGGTCTCTTTTACGGAGAAACGCCCATCCTTGTACTCGAGCACATGGACGCAGCAGTTCTTCTGGAGCGGCTTCTTCGCCGCATCGGAAGCGCCTTCGCCGGCGAACTCGCGAACCAGCGTCTTGAGGACGAACGAATGGGTCACACAGAGGATCTTGTCCACCTTGCCGTCAAGCGGGCGAACCGTCTCGTCGAGAAACGACTTGAGACGCACCGCCACATCATCCATAGACTCCGCCCCCTCTCCGGTGGGAACATAGGGTCCGATGCCTTCAAGGAAGTTCTTGATGTTGTCGTCCGGATACTTGCCATTGGCGTATCGAACACCCTCGTATTTGCCCATGCACATCTCGCGTAGCCTCTCGTCGGCAACCGGCTTGACGCCCTGAGCTTCGGCCACAATCTCAGCCGTCCTGCGGGCGCGAAGAAGATTGCTTGAATATATCCTGTCGTAACGGATGCCCGCCGCCGCCATTCCCTTGGCGGTCTCACGGGCCATCCACACACCCCTTGGCGTAAGCTCGGTGTAGGGGATGGAACCCTGAATGACCTTTCCTCGGTTCCAAGTCGTTTCACCATGCCGCAGAAAATGCACCTCAAGCGCATCTGCCGAAAGGCATCCCTGCAATGCGGCGACCGCAAACACAAACTTCGCTGCAGTCGCAAATTTTGATTTCATTCCGATATTTGTCATTTCTCATCCTTTCTTCGTTTCAAGAGACAGCAATCTCCGTATCGTATCACCGCAACCCGTGGTGACGCTATGACGTCACGGGGTTTTCAGTCCGACAACCCCGTCCGGATCAACCGACACAAGCGGAATTCCGTCTACTCCGACCTGAAACCCCATGTCCTCCTTGAACCTGATGAGCTTCAGCTGCCAGACCTCGTCTGACGCCGTTTTCTTCCGTTTCACTTCGAATGCGGCAGACGTTGTCTGATACGGCATCTCGGCCACAGTCTTTCCGGACGGATCGATCAACGCCGCCTGCACGGGTTCCGAGGGATTTATGCGGGCCGAAACGGTTTTGGCGTCCGCCGGCACGCAGAAGTAGAATGACACGTCCTTCCCGATGAAAAGAGGGACCGGACTATCGGCCAGCAACGCCCCGGCCGCTCCGTCGCAGGCCATTCTGAGTACCGCCGTATTTCGCGGCGTCACATCAAAGCGGTACACATTGGCGCCATTCGCCTTGAGCGTGTACTCGAAATCGCCTACCGGAACATTGAACATGCCCAAGTCGGTGCCAACCTTGTCCAGCAGCTGCACAACCCCGGCCAGGTCTCCGGCACGTTTCCTGTTCACCTTCTCGGAGCTGAAGCGTACTTTGTACTCGCCTGCGCCTGGCACCGCGACTACGTACACGAAGCGTCCGCGAACGGATGGCGTAAACGCCCCTTTTTCTGGAGGATTGGCAGACATCGCCTTGAGTTTATTAAACTCCACCTCTCTCGCCTTGAATCTGACGACAAACTCCGGACGCGGTGCGTGTTTCTTTGCGAATTCGGCAAGATCGAACATCTCGCGCTTCCCGCCGCATTCGACGCAAAGCACACCTGCAAATCTGCCGCCGATTCCTATTCCGCGCTGGGCCTCGAACATGCAGACCTTCCGGCCCTCGTCGATCTTCACGGTGCAGCGTTCCATGGCGATGCCGCCGAAATCGCCGAGATACCGGTTGTTGCTGAACAGCAAAGCTCCCTCAAGCTTGGAGCCTCTTGCATCAAAAACGCAATCGGAGAAACTGATATCCATACCGTCGGTGGAATGATTGACCAGCTTCAGCGCGGCACCTCCGTTCCCGGAGAACGTGCATTCTTCGAATCTCACAAACCCTTTGACCTGACCGAGCTTCTCCATCTTCACCGGATCGCCGGCGTTGATCGACACTCCCGATCCGCCGTTGCCGTACGACCGACAGCGGCGGAATGTAACGGACAGCGGCTTCGTGCCGGCATTCAGATGGGCGAGATGAAACATGATGCCGCTGGCACTGTTGCCGTTGAACTCGCAATCCTCGTACACGACGTTGATAAACCTGTTGTTGGCCCTGTTCGGCTCCATGTCGACTCCGCACTGCGGAGCAGTACCGAACGTATCGTTGAAGCGGCAACGGCGCACCGTCATGCCGTCCACGCTGATAGGACTCATGCCCTGACGGTGATGGTCGCGGAGGACAAGGTTTTCAAGCATGACGCCCTTTGCCCCATTCACGTAAATGCCGTCACCTCCTGAAGAGAGAATCGTGAGATCTTTTACCGTGACACTCTGCGCAGCCAGGATAGACACGGCATGACGCCATTCGCTGAAAGGATATTTCTGCTTCGGATCGTGATAATCGGCCTTGTTCATCTTGAGCATCGCCCTACCCTCGCCGCGTAGAATGATGTTCTTCGCCCATCCATCGATACGGATGAGGCAGGCGTGTTTCTCGTAGAACCCTCCGCGCTTCGCCTTGAGCGTCACACCGTCGGCAAGCACCACCTCGATGTTGGAGTTGGTGATGAACAATGGTCTTGTGACCCAGTCCCCAGCCTGCCGGTCGATCACGACCTTCCGGGCTCCGGAATCGAACGCCGCCTGCAGCGCGGCGGTGGAGTCCTCCGCGTCCCAGCCGAACGACGAGGCGTTCACGACCTTGTCCGCACCTGCCGCAACAAGCGAGCAGAGCGCCACAACGGCAAATGCCATCCGCCCGAAGAATGTCTTTTCTGTCTTCATCTGTCTACCGTGTCTTTCTTTGCTTGTGGTTTGCATCTTAACGCAAAATGATCTGCGTGCCGACAAACTTGTAATACGCCGAATATGTGGTGGTGCCTTCGGGATCGTCATCGCGCACCAGGCGCACAAGGACACCCGATGCCGACGGTTTCTTGAACTTGACCAGATTGTCCACCCCCAGCGCATTCGCAGCGGACGTCTTGACTGTGACAAGGCCCTGCTTGTACTCTTTCCATCCCCTTAACTTGTCTCCGTCAACGCCGTCAAGCCGGATGTTGATCGGCTTTCCGGGCTCGAAAGGCGTGTCGGTCTTGACGTTGTAGAAGCCGTATTTCTTCAGATCGCAGTCTTCCTCGGTAAAGTCAAGCGCAAGCGAGGTGTCACTGTCCTTTGCGAGCGCAACGGTAAGTCCGTTCACGCAATCGTGCGTAAGCGCCTTGACCACACCGTTCGTAATCACCAAGAGACGCTTTGACGGATCCTCGGGAAGCGCATCGGTAATGTTTGTGACATTGTCCACCACCTCATAAAACTTAATCCCGCCGCCAAGCGCGAGTGTTCCCGGTTGAGTCTTGTAAAGAGGACCGTTTAGCGTAATAGGCCAATGGCAGTTAAGAGTATATCCCTCGTCGACAGAGATTCTTGCGCCCATTTCATTGCTGATGAAAATACCGCGGTTTACAGTCGCATCAAGCGTAACGTTGGTATGCGCATAAAGGTCACAAAGACGTCCGAGATCAAGTGCGCTGTAATCGAATTTATCGAGTTTACCGCCAAGATTGCGTCCGTCATAAAGGTGTATTGAGAGATAATCATTCTCCCAGTCATCCACGTTTGCATTCTCAGGAGCAACGACGGTAATCTTCTTAAACCAGTTCGTATTTAGCCCGGTTAATGCGAAATGACCATGCGACGAGTTGTTTACCTCACCGACAAGCTTCAGGTTTGCGTCTCCCACAATCTCCGACTCTATTGTAAGCGTATTGTTGTGATACGCCTGCATCTTCACTTCTTCCCCGCAAAGGGTCACTCGACCTCCGCATATCGTGACAGATGCCGACTGTCCTTGCCTGATCAAGGTCGCCAACCGCAAATCGGGTATTTTCAACCTGTGCTTGCTTCCGAAAACGCCGAAATTTCCTTGGTAGAACAGAAGCGATTTCCCGGGGAACACAAATTCCTCATTTGATTCGCAAGTCGAAAGAAGGTATCGCCCTTTTCTGTCGACTACATAATGGGCATCGGGATGCGGATCACGGTTATCGCTCCAGAATGTTCCGTTCGTGAGCGCCGATCCGCGCGCTACCGCGATATTGTGACCCAGGGTCTCTTCTTGTCCTGTCTTCATCCACACAATGGGCTCAAGGACGGCATATACCGTATCCCGATCGGTTTCAGGATCCGTCTTCGTCTCGAAATGTACACGCTGGGGACGGAGATCGTCTACTTTCTGCGGTTCACAGGCAGGATCTGGAACAAACTCAAAAATATTCTGTTTTATCCGCACGCCGGGAGGTCCCACCAAAAATGGGCTGTAGACCTCCTCGCCTGTAGTTGAAATGGGTGGCATCCATTTGTTATCACCGTGACCTGTAAGCGCATGAACCTTGACCTTATTCGGAAGTGTCAGTGCGGTCTTGACGCGAATCTGACCTCCCGTCATCTTGTCCGAATCATACACAAAGCGCATTTCTGTGCCTTCATCCATGTGAAGCTCACCCAGTTCGGCGACCGCAACAGGATCATGCGGCTTTATCATGGAGCCCCCTTTTATGCGGACCGTTCCAGGGATTGAACCGCCAACCCCCAATCCAGCGCCAAACCGTCTTCCCGTATTTGCAAATTTCGATGTCACCACGATTTCACCATGGTAGGCGGCGGCATTTGTAATTGAAACCAGCAGATTCACCAGGGCAAAGTCCGGCGAACCAACAGACATGCAGGCATTTAAATCTCCGATCAGTTTTCCGCACCACCCCATCCAAAGTCTGTCCTGCCGCGATTTAATCACAATAGGATTTGCCTTTGATGATTCAACCGTCGCTTCACCGAATATGGCATTATAGTATCTTACACTCGAAGTATCGCTCCTGTGCCTGTATTGAATGACACTTCCTCTTTTCAATATCAGATTTTTGAATGTCTGATTATCATATCGAAGACACAAAGAGCCGTCTTCGGAATCACTGCCAAGCGTAAGTGACAAACCTGGAAACTCGTAAGGGGAATTGGGCGTGGTGAGCTGCCAGCCGCCTTCTACAAAATAATGACCATTGGCAGACAACGAAGCGGTAGGTTGCCCAGGCGTTCCATCTACAGATTCTTCCGCCCAACATGCCATGTTTGTCGAAGCCGAAAATTCTTTGTCGCCGCATGTTTCCTTCAAGTACCAGTTTTTGGGGTGATTGGCATCATCCCCGTCGGCAAAGACAATGCACATCGGCATCGCCGTAAAAACCACAGAGACCGCCGTCTTCGGCAGTCGCCGACCGTAGGATTTGACCAGTTCGAGGATAGACATAGTTTTCTTCCTTTATTTTTCGGTTTTAGAGCAGGTGGTCACAGACCAGGGACAGCTGTAGGAAAGTATTGCGGCATTCAATGCGGTCACCTAAGCGCAGATGACAAACGCACCGAACCTGCAGAACGCCGCCCGGCGGTTCAACGTCGTCGGGGGGCTGCACATTTTTACCGTATGCATCGGCATTTGCACATTTTTGGGTTTCATGAGCATTCCATTTTCGTCTTTAAATCGCACACATTGTATCACATGTCACGAATATGGAATTATTATTCCGTCCACGGAAAATTATGTTTTCGTCCAATGAAAATCGACAGGTGTGATATAATCTATCGCATGCAAGACCAAAAAAGATACAGAATCCTAATCGAAGCCTACGCAAGCACCAAAGCCATCCGCGACAGATGTTCAGGTTTCATGAACTATGTCATGACCCATAAGCTTCCATGGGACATTCGATTCATCACTTTCAGGGAGATGCAGAAACTTCAGACACTGAAGAAGCTTGTCAGAAAATGGAGGCCTGACGGCGTCTGCCTGAATACCGATGAAGGAAACCAAGGCACCTTCATTCACGGCATCCGCAATATAGTGGCATTTGGAAGCCCCGATAGTAAACTTCCGAAACATACGATCTTTGTCAATATCGACAACGCAAAAATAGCATCCGAAGCCTTTAAGCTGCTGCTCCGCCGGGGACTGACCAACTTCGCCTACATCCATAACATGAACCCGATTGCGGACGCAAGTCATTCGAAAGCACGTGCAGAAAGCTTCATTGACATGGCAAGGGAAGCCGGATTCAACTGTATTGAATGCCACAATAAGGATTCGTCCGAAGATTGGACCGTATCATTGGCCACCATTGCGGAAAAGCTGAAGAAGCTTCCTCTGCCATGCGGAATAATGGCCTTCAACGATTCGTCTTCACGGACGATAATAGACGCATGCAACTATTCCAGGCTGCGCATCCCTGAACAGATTCAGATTGTCAGCGTGGACAATGAGACCGAAGTATGCGAAAACATCTTTCCGCGGTTGACGAGCGTTGATCCGGACTTCTTTACGGTGGGCTATGTCGCCGCGCAAAAAATGGAGGAACTGCTCGTCGGCAGACGTTCACGGGGCCAAACCTGCACAATATGCGGCGTGCCGCGGATCGTCGAACGGGATACGACGCGCGACCTGTCGAATTCGGCGCGTCTGGCCACCGCGGCGGAAAAGCTAATCCGTCTGCACGCATGCCGCGGATTGCCGCCCTCCCCTAAAGGACTGACACTCAAGAGCCTTGCCGCCGCGCTGAACGTCTCGCGCAGTCTTCTTGAACTGCGGTTCAGCACGGTGCACGGCGAAGGCGTCGCCGCCGCCATAAGGAGGGAGAAGCTCAAGGAGGTGTGCAGACAGCTCAAGGACACGGACCTTCCCATCGGAGACATAGCGTACCGATGCGGATTCCCGGCCCAAACCCATCTCAACGCCCTTTTCCGCCGGACGTTCGGATGCTCACTGCGCGAATACCGTTCCTCTCATAAAAATCACTCCGCCACTTAACCGCACAGCACCCTTGCCTATCGACGCATAGCGGCCGGAGAACTGTCCTCCGGCGCCCCGCCAGGTCTGTCCGATTCGACCAAGCGAAAACTCGCCGCAATCCTTTTGGCGATTACCTTTCACCGATCTGCATGCGCAGATGCCTGCACCCGGCTTCATGGTCTGAAAATTCACCGTCCAGCTGGGCCTCAAAGCACTTCTTGAGGATGACGCCGAACTCCACGCCCGGTTTCATGCCAAGAGCGATGAGATCCCGCCCCTGGACGATTGGCTTCGGCATGGAATCCTTCACCTGAAGGCGCGTCGCTTCAGCGGAAAGCCATTCCAACGCCTCGGAACAGGCCGGAAGCGGAGGACGCCCCATCTCATCAGCCATGCATACGCGGATCAGGCGCTCTATCGAACCAACCTTCAGCGCCAGTCTGCGTATCGCCGAATCGCGCGCCTTGCTCTTCCACATCGCATACGGCATCATGTGGCACTTTACGAGCGGCGGCACCTCCTTCAAGATACGCTCTTCATTCGTGAGACGCTTCAGAAACGACATGGTCGGCTCCACGCCCTGCACATCATGTCCCAGGGAACGTATATGGCCGCTCTTGCGATCATATCGGGAGCAGAACGGCTTGCCGAAATCATGGCAGAGCACGGCCAGGCCAACCACCAGGTTGTCGTGGTCGTCTGCGCAGCGGTACCGTTCGGCGGCAAATGCGTCAAGACAGCAGCAGGTGTGGTTCCACACGTCACCTTCCGGATGCCATTTGGCATCCTGCCTGCATCCAATGAGCCTGTTCAGTTCCGGAAAATTGCGCACCCATCCCGTCCGGCGAAGGAAATCCATTCCTCTAGACATCCATAAGCCCTTGAGAAGGAACTTCCGCAACTCCTCCATCAGCCGTTCTGGCGGCAGATTCTCCATTGACATCCGACGGCATATCTCAACCGTCGATGGATCCGGCCTCAGACCAAACCTGGCCACAAACTGCATGCCGCGGAGCACCCTCAGCGGATCCTCGGCGAATCTATCCGAAACATGCCGCAGAACGCCGTCCGCGAGATCAGCCCGTCCGCCCCAGGGATCCTCATATTCTCCGGTAAGGGGATCCTGATATATCGCATTTACGGTGAAATCGCGTCTTGTTGCGGCCTCCTTCACGGACATCATCGGATCCGAATCGATGAGAAATCCCCGGTGTCCCGTCCCTTGCTTGGATTCACGCCGCGGAAGAGACACGTCGATATCATGTCCGTGTATCTTGAGAACGCCGAACGACAGTCCGACAAGGTCCAGCCTGAAACGCCGCTCAAGCGCCGCACGCAACGCATCCGGCGCAAGCCCAAAGACCTCAATGTCAAAGTCCTTCACGTCAGACTTTGACATCAGGCCGTCTCGGACGCATCCGCCAACCAGAAATGCGCGGCCGCCCGCAGTGCGGACGATCCGCGCAATCTCGAGAACCGCCTCGTCCATAAGCGTCAGAGCCGGTAGTATTCCTCCCAGCCGGCGCGCGGCGCCTCTCCCGAAAGCATTGCGTTAGCCCTTCCGTTTGCGATAAAACGTTTTGCCTTGGGGTCGAAATCAAGGACGGGTTCGCCGAGCTCCACCGCCAAAGTGCCCAATGCGCATATCTGCGAAAGCGGACCTCCGAGACGGAACGGCGAGCGCACCTCGTCCTCCCCGCGGATCGTGCGGAGAAAACTTTCATAGTGGTTGTACTTTGGCTTCTGGAAATCCCGGAAAATTCGTTTGATTTCAGGATCCCGCGGATCTCCGCCCGCGACCAGCTGGAACGGAGAGGCGTGGCTGCCGCGCGCGAAGACGCGCCCTTCCGCGCCGTACACCTCCGCGCCATGCATCTTACGCTTCCAGCGCCTGTCCGTCAGGTTCTGGGGAAGTTCAGGATAGTTGCCGAGCCCGTCATGCCACACGAGACGGCATTCCGGAAGCCCCGGGCCACGCTCAGGGAACGTGAATGCGATGGTTGACGCAAGGGGAAACACGACATTGGTGCCTTTTTCGCTTTTGAGGACCTCAATCCTGGAAGGCAGGCCAAGCTTCAGATGCTCCCATGCGGTCGCAAAGATGTGCGGCCCCCAATCGCCGATAGGCCCCGTGCCGTACTCATAGAAGCAGCGCCATTCACCTTCCATGTAGGCTTCGTTGTAGCCGCGGTCTGCACGCTGCGAAAGCCATGTGTCCCAGTCAAGATGCGCAGGCTTCTGCGAGGCGGGCGGCATTGTCTTGAGTTCTCCATTGTACTTGTGCCAGCGTCGGGATGCGCACATGAACGCCTCGATGCGCGTGACATCGCGCATGAACCCGCTCTCGACCAGCGACCTGCACTGGTAGTAATTGGAGTCCGAATGGGCCTGGTTGCCCATCTGAGTGACAACACCATACGTCTCGGCGGCCTTCGCCATCAGTTCAATCTCGTAGAACCGGTTGCCGAGCGGCTTTTCGACGTACACATGCTTGCCGAGCGACATCGACAGCATGGCCGCCGGGAAATGGGAAAAGTCCGGAGTGGAGATGCATACGGCGTCAATCGAGTTGCCCAGCTCATCGAACATCTTGCGGAAATCGGTGTAGCGGGGAGCGTCAGGACACGCCTCAAGGACGGACTGCGTGGCCGTGCCATCCATGTCCGTATCGCAAAGCGCGACAACGTTCACAAGATCCTTGAAATGGTGGAACATTGTGAAGTTCGTGTTGCCGCGGTGCCCGATGCCGATGAATGCCATGTTGATCTTGCCGTTCGCAAAGATTGCAGACTTGGCAATGTTGAAGGACGAACAGCCGCCAAGCCCCAAGAGGGATGCGGCTCCAGTCACATGGAGAAACTCTCTACGATTCATTTTCATCGCGGCTTATTATACCACAAGTAGCGATTTCATTTGATGGAATAATTAGCCGACTACCTTCTACTGTCATGCACTGAATGGTGATTATGCTATAATCAGACGAAATTTTATGGCAAAAAGATATCATTTCACTGGGATCGGCGGCGTAGGCATGGCTGGCGTCGCATATCTTCTGAAGAAAGCCGGACACTTTGTGTCCGGATGTGATCTCCGTTCCACCCCACGCACGCAATGGCTAATCGAGAACGGCATCAACGTGGCAATTGGACATTCCCCATCTCATGTCACGCCTGAACTTGACGTTTGTGTATTCACCCCCGCCGTTCCGAAAGACAGCCCTGAATATCTATCGGCTCATGCTTCTGCGTGCCAGGTGCGGTATCGCGGCGAAATTCTCGCCGAAATATTCAATTCCTCCAACGGCATAGCGGTCTGTGGAACACACGGGAAAACCACCACTTCGACGTTCATCGCAAAGCTTCTCATGACTCTTGGCGAAAATCCTTCCTGGTGCATCGGCGGCGAAACGGATGATTTTCCTGTGGCGGGCGTTGGTTCCGTCTCCGCCCCTTTTGTGGTCGAAGCCGATGAATCGGACGGAACACTCGCACTGTACAGGGCCAAGACACTTGTGGTCACATCACTGGACTACGACCACCCAGATCATTTCAGGAGCTATGAGGATTACCTTGCGTGCTACAAGGTGGCTATGGCGGCGGCAGACGAGATTATAGAGACATCAAAGCTCCCTTCCGACGACTGGCCGGAAATTCGCCAGTTGGTTCTGGGCGAGCACAATGTCCGAAACGCACGCTCTGCCGTCGAAGTGGCTTTGCGCCGGGGGCACTCCCGCAAGGCGATACTCGCAGCCCTTCCGCAGGCTCTTTCCGCCCTGCCAGATCGCCGTTTTGAGCAGATCTGGCCGCGCAGCAATACAGATGAAAGCAATGGAAAACATTCCTCCGCCGACGATCAGCCGACAATAATCACAGACTACGCACACCATCCCAAGGAAATCGAGTGCGCAATCTGCATGGCGCGCTCGCTGAAACCGAAGCGTCTGCGAGTAATTTTCCAGCCGCACAGATATTCACGCACAAAGACCCTTCTGGATGAGTTTCCTCCGGCTCTTGCCAAGGCAGATGAGGTCGTACTGGTGCCTGTTTACGCGGCATTCGAGAAACCGATTCCAGGCGGAGACATCGCCGATCTCTATCTCGCATTCCGCAACTACCTTTCCCTAAACACCGCCGCCGAACGCACCACTTCGCTGTTGCTTGCCCGCAGTGCGGTGGAATCGTGGAAGCACATGCTGCTCACTGCCGAACCCGGCGATGTGATAATACTGCTCGGAGCCGGAGACATCATAGGTCTTGCCCCTCGCATCCTGCAGGACTTGTCGTCCATCAGCGACGGCGTCCAACAAGGGGACAGACCCTTCAAATCCAGTGGGGACAGACCCTTACGGCTCTCGGAGTTCTCATTCTTCAGGACCGGCGGCGAATCATACGGACGAATCATCCATTCCTTGCCTGCCGACGGCCATGAAGTCATAATTGTCGGCTCCGGCTCGAACACCTGGTTCAGCGACTGCTCGACGGATGCGGACATCGTAAAGGCGCCGCCGGAATCAAACGCCGCAAAGCCCGGCGCCTCTCTCATCGCAGCACACCCCGAACTTGCATTCATGGCCGGCATACCCGGCTCGATAGGCGGATGGGCCAAGATGAACGCGGGCGCATTCGGTGATTCATTCGGAAACCACATCGACTACGTAGTCGCAGACGGACGGAAAATACCGGCGGCGGAATGCGGATTCGCCTACCGCACATCAGACATTCACGGCGTGATAACGGATGTCGTCCTGAAAGACGCTCCCTATTCCGTGAAACACCCCACTGCCGCCGACTTCCTGTCCCGCAGAAAGGCATTCCCCCCGCGCACCTGCGGCAGCGTGTTCAAGAACCCGTCACCGGAAAAACCGGCGGGAAGACTGCTCGAAGAGGCGGGGGCGAAATCGCTCAAGGTAGGCGGAGCCTATGTATGGAGCGGCCATGCGAACGTGATCGTGGCAGGCGACGGATGCACTTCATCCGACATACTCGCCTTGGCCCGTCTCATGGCCGCCCGTGTGCGCGAACGCTTCGGAATAGACCTGACACCGGAAATCCGCGGCCTTTCCGTATAAAGACCGCGGCAGCAAATACGGCAGCACGGAATCGCGCCATATTATTGTCTTTGCGGAGGCAATCAATGAAGCTTCAACGTTCCGTTCTCGGCTGTGACCTTCACGGTTGAACCGGGCGGATAGCCTCCTGCGATAATCGCCCTGGCGACGGGCGTCTCGACCTCGCGCTGTATCGCCCGCTTCACCGGACGCGCGCCATACGCAGGATCATAGCCATCCTTCGCAAGTTGGTCGAGACCCTTCTCGTCAATCTCGAAAAGCAGTTCCTGTTCCGCAAGACGTTTCGCGAAATCCTTGAGCTGAAGCGAAACGATCTTGCGTATCTGCTCTGCGGAGAGTTCCTTGAACTCGAGAATCTCGTCAAGCCGGTTCAGGAATTCTGGACGGAACAGACCCTTCAACGCCTCACGCGGCGCATTGGAAGTCATGATTACAACCGTATTCTTGAAGCTGACGGTACGACCATGGCTATCGGTGAGCCGTCCGTCGTCCAAGACCTGCAAAAGCAGATTGAACACGTCCGGATGAGCTTTCTCAATCTCATCGAGAAGCACCACCGAATACGGCTTGCGCCTGACAGACTCCGTTAGCTGTCCGCCTTCGTCGTATCCGACGTATCCGGGAGGTGCGCCCACCAGTCTGCTGACGGCGAACTTCTCCATGTACTCGCTCATGTCAATGCGCACAAACGCCGCCTCGTCGTCGAAGAGCTCGCTGGCGAGTGCCTTGGCGAGTTCCGTCTTTCCAACGCCCGTCGGTCCAAGAAACAGGAACGCGCCTACCGGCCGCTGACGGTTCTTGACCCCTGCACGGGAACGCAGAACGGCATCAGCAACCGCGTCCACGGCATCGTCCTGTCCGATGACACGCTCATGAAGCACATCGGGAAGCTTTAGGAGCTTCTCGCGTTCGCCTTCAAGAAGCCTACGGACAGGAATCCCGCTCCACCGCGAAACCACCTCTGCAATCTCATCCGCCGTGACCTCCTCCTTGAGAAGCGCATTGGCGCCCGCCGCACGCATCGCATCCTCATGTTCCTTTAGCTTCTTCTCTAGATCTGGAATAACGCCATATTTTAGACGCGCCGCATTCTCATTGTCGCCCTGAGATAGCGCCTGCGTGTACTTGACCTTGGCGCTGTCCATCGAAGCGCGAATCTTGCGCACCTCTTCAAGCGCGGCCTTTTCCTGCTTCCACTGGGCGGTCATTGCATCCGACTTGACCTTCAGTCCGGAAAGTTCCTTCTGAAGTTCGGCAAGGCGTTTTTTGGAAGCCTCGTCCTTCTCCTTCTTCAAGGCGATTTCCTCAATCTCAAGCCTGCGGACATGGCGCGATATCTCGTCCAGTTCGGCGGGACACGAATCCATTTCGGTACGGATCGATGCACACGCCTCGTCAAGAAGGTCGATCGCCTTGTCCGGCAGGAAGCGGTCTTGGATATACCTGGATGAAAGCACCACCGAGCTAACGAGTGCAGCATCCTGAATATGGACGTTGTGGTATTTCTCGAACCGCTCCTTGAGTCCACGCAGGATCGAAATGGAATCCTCCTCTGTGGGCGGATCCACCTGAACCGGCTGGAACCGGCGTTCAAGCGCGGCATCCTTCTCCATATACTTACGGTATTCGTCGAGGGTCGTCGCGCCGACACAGTGCAGTTCTCCTCTGGCAAGCATAGGCTTGAGCATGTTTCCTGCGTCGGAACTGCCCTCCGTCTTGCCGGCGCCGACAATCGTGTGAATCTCATCGATGAAAAGGATTATCTTGCCCTCAGCCTCCTTTACCGCCTTGAGAACGGCTTTCAGACGCTCCTCGAACTGTCCTCGATACATTGCGCCAGCCATCAGAGCCGTCATGTCGAGCGAAAAGACCGTGCGGTCCTTGAGCCCTTCAGGAACATCTCCGCTTACGATGCGCTGGGCGAGCCCTTCAACGATGGCCGTCTTGCCGACGCCTGGTTCGCCGATGAGCACGGGGTTGTTTTTGGTCTTGCGGGAAAGAATCCTTATGACGTGGCGTATTTCAGTATCACGACCGATTACGGGATCTAGTTTGCCCGTACGGGCACGCGCCGTCAGGTCGTCCCCGAATTTCTGAAGCGGATTCTTGGTATCCTCTTCGATTGGATTAACTTGTTCGTTCATGATGTTTTCCTCCTTTTGCCTTCACCATTATGTGAACGGCGATCAAACACCATGCTTATGCAACATCCATGCCACTGGCAAAAACAACCCCTATTGAGTCAAAATGTCACGCCATTGTGTCACGACTCTGTTAAACACCGACCCGATCCAGCCTAGACTGTTCCACAAGCGCGAACCCACAAAGATCATATGTCACAAGGCGGGATCGATAATAACAGGGGTGGGGAATTTACAATTTCTCTTTGCTGTGGCAAGGAGAGTCAACTCCCTTAGATTCTCCATTCATGACAAACTTGGACACCACGACATGGAATACTACCAATGCCACAACCGATGCAAGCACCCACACCAGATTGTCGTCTATGTAAGCCTTACCGCGGTGGACAAGCTCGGAATAGGAGATGTCCTCTGCCGTCCTGCCAAGCCAGAATCCGACAAAGGCGAGGACGGCTGTCCAGATTCCGGCGCCGAGACCGGTGAAAAACGTGAAGGAACCGAGCGGCATTTTGGCGATTCCGGCGGGGATTGAGATTAGCTGCCGGATTGCCGGCAGAAGGCGGCACACGAACGTCGCGAGATTCCCATAGCGGTTGAACAGATCAACCGCCCTGTCCAGACTTGCGGGCTTGAGGAAGAACCACCTGCCGTGTTTCCTCAGGAACGGCTCACCCAGCCAAAGGGATAGGAAATAGTTGATATACGCACCTGCAAGCGAACCGGCAAGCCCGACAAGTACCGACACGGCAAGATCAGGATACGCCGAATGGAAGGTCAGTTCACCGCGCGCCGCCATGAATCCGGCGGGAATCATCACTATCTCACTCGGAAACGGGATGAACGAACTCTCCACCGTCATAAAAAAGAAAATCAGAGCGAATCCCCATACCGGAGCATAGACGGCAATCTGGTCAAGATGGGATGCGAGCATATCAAACATGGCAGTTACTCTCCCTTATGGCAATTGAAACAGACGGCGCCGCACCTTCTCTCTGGCGGCGCATCAGACGAACATACATCGACCGCAAACGGACAACGCGGATGGAACGCACATCCTGTCGGCCAGTCATCCGGCGGCGGAACAGTGCCCGGAATGTCGGCAAGCGGAGCATCCATCGGGGCATCAAGCGCAGGAACTGCATTCAGCAGCCCTTGGGTGTAGGGATGTCGCGGATTGGAAAGCACCTCCCAGACTGGACCTGACTCCACAATCTCACCCGCGTACATGACGTTCACCGTATCCATGCGACCTGCGACAAGCCCAAGATTGTGCGTGATAAGGAGCACCGCCATGCCGGTCTCGGCAGCAAGCGAGTCGATAAGCTCAAGCACTTCGCGCTGCGTGGTCACGTCCAGTGCCGTCGTCGGCTCGTCCGCAACAAGCAGATCTGGCTTTGCAGCCAGCGCCATCGCAATCATGGCACGCTGGCACTGCCCGCCGGAAAGTCTGCACGGATACGAGGCATACACGCGTTCCGGATCCTCCAACCCCGTCCTGCGCAAAAGCTCCACAATCTCCCCACGCGATATTCCCTTCGCCACCTCGTGTATCTGTGCACCGATTTTCATCACCGGATTGAGGGATTCCATCGGATTCTGGAAAACATACGCAAGCTTCACCTCCGGGTGCTCCCTCCAGAGCGAAAGCGCGGTAAGCGACTTACCGCAGCCCGATTCGCCCACAAGCGCAACGCGTCCATGCTTCGGTATCGAAAAGCTGACATTGCGCACGGGCACCGCGTCACCGAAGGATATCCGCAGTCCCTCCACCTTCAAGAGCGTATCGTTGTCTGTCATCTGTTCCTATTTGCATTCAGTAGACGGAAAAAATCAAAACCCACCTCTTGGATAGGCACAAGCGCCCTACCGTACAGAATGGATGAGACGGGAAAGAACCTTCTCTGACGAATCGGCTATCGCACTGAACAGCGACACACCATGCGAATCCATTGCGACGACGCACGGAAAATCGACCATGTCAAACTCCCAGCACGCCTCCGCCGCCCCCCATTCCTCAAGGAAATGGACAGCTGGCACGCGCTTCACGCATGCCGCCGTGAGAGCCGCCGCCCCGCCGACGGCCTGAAGATACACGCAGCCGCACTCGCCGCAGGCGGCGAGCGTATTGGAGTCCATGCCGCCCTTGCCTATGACGAGACGAACCCCTGTCGCCTTGATGAAAGCGGGTTCATAGGGATTCTCGCGGACGCTCGTCGTTGGACCCGCCGCGACAACCTTCCATTCGCCGCCGTTGCGCACCATGACAGGTCCGCAATGGAAAAGCGCTCCGTCGCGGAAATCGACCGGCAGTCCGCCTCCGTCCGCAAAATGCTTGTGGAACCTGTCGCGCCCCGTGAACACCCTGCCGGAGACAAGCACCGCATCGCCCGCCTTGAGCGAACGCACCTCCCTTTCGGAGAAAGGATAGTTCAGCCGCTTCATTTCGATCCCTCCAGCGGAAAGCGCATCGTCTGGCGGCGCGCCGCCCAGCACAGATATGCGACAGTGACGAAGAAACTTGCGGGAACGCGCGGACGGCTTCCGATCTTGACGCCGAGAAGCGTCGTCTTGCCGCCCAATCCCATGGGACCGATCCCGAGCGAATTGGCCTCCTTCAATACGCGCTTCTCAAGGCGCGCAAGCTCAGGGTCGGCATTTGAATCGTCCAGACTGCGCAGCAGCTGATGCTTCGCCTCCTCGAATCCGCATGCGCGGTCTCCGCCGATGCACACGCCGAGAATCCCGGGCGCACATCCGTATCCCTGAGCCTTCTGCACCGCATCGAGAACGCATCTGCGCACACCCTCAAGATCTCGACCGGCCCCGAGCGCCGCGTCTGGCAGGGAATACTGACGGCTCATGTTCTCGGAGCCTCCGCCCTTCATGAGAAGCGTGACGACAGGCGCCGAGCGCGCACTTTTCGGCTCCACATAGTGGATCACGGGCGCACCGTCGCACGTATTGGAGTCTATGGACCGTCCGGAAACGGAATCGATCGTGTTGCGCCGCAGCCAGCCCTTCTCCGTCGCATACGCAACCGCGTTCTTTACGACGGCCGGTGTGACGGCATTCCTCAGGCGCTCATCTATGAAGAACGTGAGCGTGCCGGTATCCTGGCACATCGGAGTGCCATTCCGGCAGGCAAGAGACGCATTCTCCACCAAAGTCTCGAGAACCATCCTTGCGGACGAACCCTTCGCCTCGCGCCGGACAGCCCCTTTCAGGGCATCCAGCGCATCCTTAGGCAGCGTACTGGAGGTCTTGCGCACCAGCCGCGCGATTTTCGCCTCAATATCCATGTCGGAAAACACCTCGACAACTCAACCGATCAATCCCTGTTCCCGAGAAACAGGCGGTACGCCGGATTGTCCGTAACCTCCTTGAACGCATATCCAAGCGTCCTGAGCGTACGGAGGAACTGCTGACGCTCCTTGACCGGGACCTGCATCCCCGCAAGAACGCGGCCATGGTCGGCGCCATGGTTCCTGTAGTGGAAAAGCGTGATGTTCCACTTGTCGGATATCGCCTCGAGGAACATCATCAGCGCACCGGGACGCTCCGGGAAATCGAACTCGAACACGATTTCGTCGTGTATGCCGCTCGTGTGCCCGCCTACCATGTGGCGGACATGCTCCTTGGCTATGTGATCATCGGAAAGGTCGATCGTGTCGATGCCCGCAGAAATGAGAGAATCGACAAGCTTCTCGGTCTCCGAACGGTCCGCCACGGAAATGCCCACGAACACGTGCGCGTGCGACGGATCTGAGTAGCGGTAGTTGAATTCCGTTATGCTGCGGCGGCCGATCTTGCGGATGAACTTCTTGAACGCCCCAGGGCGTTCAGGTATCTTGCACTCTAAAACCGCCTCTCGCCCTTCGCCGATTTCGGTCTGCTCGGAAACGAAACGGATGCGGTCGAAGTTCATGTTCGCGCCTGAGACGATGCATACGCACGTGTCGCCCTTCTTCGCGTTCTTCTTCGCCGCCGCGAGCGCAAGGGCTCCGGCCGGTTCGCAGATCGCGCGTGTCGCGTCGAACACGTCCTTGATGGCGGCGCATGTCTCGGCAGTGGAGACGGTGACTATGCCGTCCAGGAATCTGCGGCAGAGATCGAACGTTATCGTGCCGGGCTTCTTGACGCACACGCCATCGGCGAAAAGGCCGGGTTCGCTCAGAACCGTTACCTTCTTCGCCTTGATGGAACGTGCCATGCAGTCCGAATCCTCGGGCTCGACCCCGAACACCTTGACGTCAGGTCGCACGGCCTTGATGTACACCGCCACGCCTGCGGCAAGGCCGCCGCCGCCGATCGGCACGTACACGGCATCGAGCTTTCCGGAATGCTGGCGGAGAATCTCCATCGCGACCGTCCCCTGCCCCGCGATGACATCATCGTCGTCGTACGGAGGGATGAATGTGAGCTTGCGCTCCCTGACCAGGCGCGCCGCCTCCTCGGCGGCGTCCGAATAGCTGTCGCCGGCGAGGACCGCCTGCGCGCCGTGCCCCTTCACGGCGTTGACCTTGATGTCCGGCGTCGTGACAGGCATCACGATCGTCGCCTTGCATCCGAGACGCTTCGCGGAAAGCGCCACACCCTGCGCATGGTTCCCCGCCGACGCCGCGAGCACGCCCTTGGCCAGGACGTCCGCAGGAAGCTGGGACATCTTGTTGTATGCGCCGCGGATCTTGAACGAATGCACGGACTGGAGATCCTCACGCTTGAGGAGGAACTTCACGCCCAATCTCTTCGAGAGCGATGCGGCCTCCTCGATGGGGGTCTCGATTACTACGTCGTAAACCTTCGAGTTGAGTATCTTCGTGAGATATTTCGAAAGCAATGCCTTGTCTTTAGTTGCCATCAGTAAAGTTCCTTCGCCTTTGCGAGGACGTTCTCGACGGTGAAGCCGAAGTGTTCGGCAAGCACCTTGTACGGACCCGATTCGCCGTAGGTGTCGAGCGTCACGAAACGCGTCTTCGACTCGTCCGCCACATAGCGGCCCCAGCCGAACTTGACTCCCGCCTCGACGATGATGCGCTTCGTGCACGTTCCGGGGACGACGCTCTCGCGGTATCCGAGCGGCTGACGCTCGAAGAGCTCGCGGCACGGCATCGACACCACGCGGACGGCGCGACCGGTGTCGGCAAGCCGTTTCGCCGCCTCGACGCACAGCGCAACTTCGGAGCCGGAGGCGAGGAAGAGGTACTCGGGATGTGCGGAGTTCTCGTAGATTGTGTATGCGCCGCGCGCAACGCCCTCTGCGCTCGTTCCTTCAAGGACGGGAAGGTTCTGGCGCGTGGTGAGTATGCAGCTCGGACCTGTCGTGTTCTTGAGCATCTCGACCCAGCAGTAGCCGGTCTCGTTTGCGTCAGCAGGGCGGAACGTGGCGACATTCGGCATGGTGCGCATGGCGGCGAGCTGTTCGACGGGCTCGTGCGTGGGGCCATCCTCGCCGACATAGAACGAATCGTGCGAGAACACCCAGATCGAGGGAAGCTTCATGAGGGCCGCAAGGCGGATCGCCGGACGGCAGTAGTCGGAGAACACGAAGAACGTGGCGCCGAAGGCTCGGTAGCCGCCGTAGGCGGTGATGCCGTTGACGATGGCGCTCATCGCAAGCTCGCGGATGCCGAAATGGATGTTGCGTCCGGAGAAGTCCCCGGCGGCGAGCCAGCCATACTCCTTCATGCCCGTCTTGTTGGACGGCTCGAGGTCCGCCGAACCGCCGATGAGATCGTGGGCGACCTTCGCCAGCGCATTCATGACGGTGCCGCTCGCTGCGCGCGTCGCGACGCTCTTGGCGGGGTCGAACGCGGGAAGAGCCCTGTACAGGTCGTCGGCGGAATAGCGCGCCGGAGCCTCGGCGCCTTCCGCCTTCTTCGCCCTGAGTCACATGTTCCGCGCACGGTGGCAGTATGCGCCGCGCTTCTCGAACATGTCATAGACGTCGTCCGGAACCTCAAAGAACTTCTCGGGATCGAAGCCGAGATTCCTCTTGAGGCCTGCAAGTTCCTCGGCTCCGAGCGGAGCGCCGTGGACGCCTGCGGTGTTGCTCTTGGTGGGGGCGCCGAGACCGATGGTCGTCTTGGCGATGATGATCACGGGGACGTCGGTGATCTTGAGGGCACGGCGGTATACGCGGTCGATCTGCGTAAAATCGTGTCCATCGCACTCCAGCACCTTCCAACCGTAGCTCTCGAAGCGCTTCTTCGTGTCATCAGCCATCGAAAGCGCGGTTGAGCCTTCGATCGTGATGCCGTTCGAGTCGTAGATCAGGGTAAGGCCGCCGAGCTTGAGATTGCCCGCGAACGAGCACGCCTCGTGCGAAATGCCCTCCTCGAGATCGCCGTCGCCACAGAACACCCACGTATGGTTCTTGTCTCCGCTTTTGCGGGAAGCCAGCGCGAGACCGACACCCATGGCGATGCCCTGTCCCAGAGGACCGGTCGTGACCTCGACGCCGGGCATGACGCCACGCTCGGGATGGCCTGCACAGCGTGAGCCGAACTGGCGGAAGGCCTTGACCTGATCCATCTCGCAGCCTTTCACGTCCGCCAGATGGAAAAGCGAATAGACGAGCATGGAGGCATGTCCGCCGGAGAACACCAGGCGGTCACGAGCCGCCCAGTTGACGTCCTTGGGGTCGAAATTGAGGAACTTGAGCCAGAGGGAGACTGCGAGATCAGCCATTCCCATGGGCGCGCCGGGATGGCCACTGTTGGCCTTCTCGATCGCATCCGCCGCCAGACAGCGCACCGTATCGGCCGCCAATTTCAACTGTTCGTTAGTGTATTTCATCGTAGTTGTCCAATTCTCTGTTTTACTAAAACCCCAATTATACCATAAGAGCCGGAATGATACCCGAAAACATATCGACAGAAAAACACATCTGCGATTATCGTCTCACGGAGCGAGGCTGTCAATCCGTCCAGAGGCATCCTCGTCTCCGCATCTCAGGCGAAATGGTGCCGGAGACGGGACTCGAACCCGTACAAGGGAAACCCCTCGGCGGATTTTAAGTCCGCTGCGTCTGCC